>NZ_JBSTYK010000003.1:0-392446 GCF_054052485.1 Aeromonas intestinalis | reverse complement strand
CCACGCGGGGGGTCTTGGTTCGCCGTATGTGTTGTTATTAAAAAACATAGCCGGCGCCCCGGGGGCCGCCTCTTCGTTTGGGGTGAGCGGGCTAGCCGAAGCGGCGCCGCGCCTCCTCAAACAGGGAGAGATGCAGGGGGATCAGGGCCTGCCAGTCACGCCGGTAGCCACCTCCCGGCACGGCGGCGATGGCCAGCCCATGTTGCCGCGCGCAGTCAAAGACCATGGCGTCCCGCTGGCGCACCCCTGCATCGCTCAGGGAGAGAAACCCCAGCTCGTCGGCATGGTGCACATCCACCCCGGCCTGATAGAGGATGAGATCCGGCTGATAGAGGCGCAGCGCCAGGGCGAGGGCCTGCTCCAGGGTGGTGAGATAGGCATCATCCCCCATGGCCTCTGGCAGCGGGAAATCCAGATGGGAAGCGGGCTTGTTGAAGGGGAAGTTGCGCTCCCCATGGAGGGAGAGGGTGATGATCTCCCGGCTTTCCGTGCACAGGGCCGCACTGCCATCCCCCTGATGGACATCGAGATCCACGATCAGCACCTGCTCGCAGCGCCCCTCGTCGAGACAGGTCTGGGCCGCGATCACCAGATCGTTGAACAGGCAAAAACCGCTACCATGGTCCCGGTGGGCATGGTGGTAGCCACCGGAGATCTGCAGGCCGCACCCTTCGGCCAGGGCATGGCGGCTGGCGGCAATGGTTGCCCCGACCGAGTGCAGGGTACGCTCGATGAGCAGGGGAGACCAGGGAAAGCCGAGCCGGCGGATGGCGTCCCGGCTCAGGGCCCCGGTGAGGGCGGCCTCCACATAGTGCTCGTCATGAACACGGGTGAGCTGCTCCCGGCTGGCGGGGGCCGTCAGTGCCAGGGGATAACCCCGGGCCGACAGGGTTTGGTGCAGCGCCTGGTACTTGGCGAGGGGAAAGCGGTGGCGTGCCGGCAGGTCGAGGGCGGAATAGCTGTCGTGATGGAAGATGCGAAGCGTCATGAAGCGGCCAGCCCAAGGTCTGAGAAGGGCGTGAAAAAGGGGAGCATGGCTCCCCTTTGGCATCGATATGGCGTGGCCATTACTGTTGCTGGATCACCCAGATCTGGAAGGCCTTGCGGGTCTCGGCATCGGCCTTGTTGTACCAGCTCTGCAGCTGGGTCAGGGCTTCCGGGTTGCTCATGGCCTTGCTCGGCGCCACTTCGACCGGCGCGCTGGCGGCAGCCATCACGGCGGCGGTGGAGACGGCAACGGTTTTGGGCTGATTGAATGCCTTGCCCATCTTGATGAGCTCTTGCTGGTAGTCACGGGTCAGCTGGAAGCCACCCACGGTCGGCATGATGAATTGCTCGGTCTTCAGAGCCTGGCCGGTGGCTTTGTCTTTCAGGACCACGTTCTGATCCTTGATGAAACGACGAGCTTCCTCTTCCTTGCGGGGTTTCTTGAAGTCGAGGAACAGCTGCTGGTTGTCGGCGGCGTTGAAGTTGATCACCAGGGGCTCGGCGGTCACCAGCTTGGTTTCGCTGCGGCTGGAGTAGTTGCCTTCGAAGGCGACGACGACCTGGTGCCGGCCAGGCTCGATGGAGAAGACGGTGGCTTTGTCGAGCAGTTGCGGGTTGACGGGTTCACCGTCGAGCAGCTGGATGACGTAGGGATTGTTTATTTCCAGTTGGCTAGCGGCCAGGGCGCTACCTGCCCACAACAGACCAGCCAGGGCCGGTACCAGAACAGTCAGTTTCATTTCATCTCCTTGAACAGTCAGGCGAGTGCCCACTGAAAAATAGGGGCTCATTTTTACAGGTTTGCCGCACAGCGGCAATAGGTGTTTAGGGCGTCTCTGACCGGGTTTGCAGCGTATTTTCTCGCAGGAGAAGGGGCGGGCAGTCGATCCTGTGGCCTACTCCACCCGCCGGGTGAAGGGCGGCAGGGCATCCAGCAGCCCCTTGCCGTAACGCTTGGTCAGCAGGCGCCGGTCGAGAATGGTGACCCGCCCCCTGTCGGCCTCCTTGCGAATGAGGCGACCGCAGGCCTGGATGAGTTTGCGGGACGCCTCCGGCACCGTCAGCTGCAGGAAGGGATTGCCGCCGCGCTGCTCAATCCACTCGGCGGTAGCCTCTTCCACCGGAGAGTTGGGCACCGCGAAGGGGAGCTTGGTGATCACCAGGTTGGTGAGGTAGTGGCCGGGCAGGTCCAGCCCCTCGGAGAAACTGCCGGTGCCAAACAAGATACTGGCCTGGCCGCCGTCGCACTTCTGTTTGTGCAGGGTCAAGAGGGCGCTGCGAGATGCCTCCCCCTGTACCAGCAGGGAGAGCCCCTTGGCCCGCACTCCCGCCGCCACTTCGTTCATCTGCCGGTAGGAGGAGAAGAGCACCAGGCTCGCCTCCTTGCCCGCCACCAGGCGGGGCAGGGTCTCTATCAGTTCCTGGGTGAAGGCCGGGGCGCTGGGCTCATGGACCATCTTGGGCAGATAGAGCTCCGCCTTGTGGTAGTCGAAGGGGGAACGCAATCGCAGATAGCGGGTGCCATCGTGCTCCTTGAGCCCCACCTGATGGCGGAAGTAACTGAAGGAGGAGAGGGCGGTGAGGGTGGCCGACACCAGCACGGCGCCAAGGCATTTTGACCAGAGCCACTCCTCCAGCAGATAGCCCACCTCGATGGGGGAGGCGTGCAGCCAGATATCGCCATCCTCCCCCTTGGCCATCCAGCGGGCCAGCGGCGTCTTGCCGGTGGGCACATGGCGACTCAGCATCTCCCACAGGGCGCAGAAGCTCTCGAGTCGTTGCAGGTGAAAACCGCTCTCCGCCAGCAGGGGCTCGGCCTCCTTGCGGCGGATCTCCCCATCCTTGAGGGCCTCGCCGATGGCCCCCTGCATCCTGTCCAGCGCCCGCAGCGCCTTCTTGCTCGCCTCTTTCAGATTCTCCGCCAGCATGGGCAGGGGATCCGGCAGCACCCCGTCGGCGAAGCGATGGTGCTGCTCCCCCCCAAACAGGTGATCGTTGCCGGCGAGCCACTGCTCCAGCGCCTTGAGATCCGGCTGCAGGGAGGCCAGCGCATCCTGCAACTTGAGCTGAGGGTCCAGCAGGCTCTCCTTGTTCAGCGCCCGGGCCAGCTTGCCGGCACTTTGCACCAGCTTCTCCAGCCAGCGGCGCGAACCCTTGACGCTGGCGGAAGCTGCCCCGTGATCCCGGGCGATGGTCGGCAGGTGATGGGCTTCGTCCAGCACATAGATGCACTCATCCGGCGGCGGCAGAATGATGCCGCCCCCCATGGTGAGATCCGAGAGCAGCAGGGCGTGGTTGACCACCAGTACGTCGGCGGCATCCATGTCGTTGCGGGCACGGTGGAAGGGGCAGTGCTGGTGATGGCTCAGGGCCTTGTTGCAGCTGTGGCGGTCGGCGGCAATCCGATCCCAGCAGAGATCCGGGATGGGTTTGGGCCAGTTGTCCCGATCGCCGTCCCATTTGCCCTCGGTATAGGCCTGCCACAGCGCCTGATAGCGCTCTTTGTCGGCATCGGAAGGCTTGTGTTTGCTCAAAGCCCCGAAATCGAGCTCGAAGTTGGCCATCTCGCCGCCGCTCGCCGCCTGCTCCAGCAAGTGTTCGCAGCAGTAACGCTGGCGTCCCTTGACCAGCATGAAGCGAAACGGCAACTCGCTGTGCTTGTGGTAGAAGGGCAAGTCCTTGTGGATGAGCTGCTCTTGCAGGGCGACGGTGGCGGTAGAGATCACCAGCTTCTTCTGGGTGAGGCGTGCCACCGGGATGGCGCCCTGGGCGTAGGAGAGGGATTTGCCGATACCGGTGCCCGCCTCGGCTACCAGGATCCGGCGGGCCCTGTCGTATTCACCGGTCAGGGTCTTGGCTATCTCGGCCACCAGAAAGTTCTGCTCTTTACGGGGCACAAAGCCGGGTAAACCATCGGCAATCTGTCGATAAGTATTGCGAATGGTGGCTTTGAGGCGGGTCGATAGCATAAATGAAGTCTGGCCGATGCGGGGGAGGTGCAGACAGGATACCCGCAACAAGGCGGTGGGGTCGAGGCAGGGAGTGACAGGGGAAGGGATCCCAAGCGCCGCATTTATAGTATGAGGACTCAAATCGGTGCAATAAACCACCAGGCCGGGTTATTAATGCAGCGATAATCGCTGTAAACGTTTTCCCTTTCAGGGGTTGTCAATGTGAGAGTCAGCTCACAAAATTTTTGCTTTGACTAAGCATTTCGCAAAAAGTTCCAAGTTTTTTCGTTGCGGATAGGAAAACCCGGTGATAGTCTCGGCGGCATAGTGATGCAAAGAACATCGCTAACACAGGGAATAACAAGGACTTAGTGTTTAATTACAGTAGGCATTGGAAACAACTATGAAAAAGACAATTCTGGCTATCGCAATCCCGGCTCTGTTCGCTTCTGCCGCTAACGCCGCAGTCGTTTATGACAAAGACGGTGTAACTTTTGATATCTACGGCCGTGTTCAGGCAAACTACTACGCTGACCATAATCAATCCGTTGGTGCAACTGACGGCTCTTGGGGCTTCAGTGATAGTGGTACCCCGGAGTTTACTCCTGGTACTCCTGCCCACTATTCTGATGTTGATGGTGAGATCGTTGGTTCTTCCCGTCTGGGCTGGTCCGGAAAAGTTGCGCTGAACAACACCTGGTCCGGTATCGCCAAGACCGAGTGGCAAGTTTCTGCTGAAAACTCCGACAACAAGTTCAACTCCCGTCACATCTATGTTGGCTTGGATGGTTCCCAGTACGGCCGAATCATCTTCGGCCAGACCGACACCGCGTTCTACGACGTGCTGGAGCCGACCGATATCTTCAACGAATGGGGTGACGTAGGTAA
This sequence comes from Aeromonas intestinalis, assembly GCF_054052485.1. NCBI lineage: Bacteria > Pseudomonadati > Pseudomonadota > Gammaproteobacteria > Aeromonadales > Aeromonadaceae > Aeromonas > Aeromonas intestinalis. Next base: position 387,620 of record NZ_JBSTYK010000003.1, on the reverse strand, counting down.
CTTCTACGACGGCCGTCAAGAAGGTCAGGTTATCTACTCCAACAGCTTCGGCGGTTTCAGCGGCAAGCTCTCCTACCAGACCAACGATGACGTAGCCGTCAAGGTTACCGACATCGGCCAAGGCATCAAAGAAAATGCCGTATATGGCAAGAATGTGAAACGTAACTACGGCTACGCTGCCGCTGCTGGTTACGATTTCGACTTCGGTCTGGGCTTCGACGCCGGTTACGCTTACTCCGACCTGGAAAGCACCACCACTTCCGCTTCTGGCGACAAGAAAGAGTGGGCCCTGGGCGCACACTACGCCATCAACGGTTTCTACTTCGCCGGTGTCTACACCCAGGGTGACCTGAGCTATGACAACGCTGCAGGCGGCAACAAGGACAAGGGCCGTGGCTACGAGCTGGCTGCTTCCTACAACGTTGATGCCTGGACCTTCCTGGCCGGTTACAACTTCAAGGAAGGCAAGGTTGCCTCCAACTCCGCCAATGCTTCTTATGAAGATATGGTTGATGAGACCCTGCTGGGCGTGCAGTACAACTTCACTTCCAAGCTGAAAGCCTACACCGAGTACAAGATCCAGGGTATCGACAACCTGGATGACGAGTTCACTGTTGCTCTGCAATACAACTTCTAATTCAGTCTTGAGACTGAGTTAATGAGTAAACGGCCAAGCCTCGCTTGGCCGTTTTATTTTTTGGATCTCTTTCTGCGACCTCTCCCCACTCATTCCCGCGCAGCATCACGTTGCCACGCTTTTTCCCTTGGCTCTCTCTGGTAGGATCGCTAGATTATTCAACTCGTTGAAGGAAAGTTGACCGACAGGGAAGCACAGGCTTGATCGATTTCACCCACCCCGAGTGGCGGGCGCTGGCGCAGCAGTTGCTGGCCGATGCTGCCCCGGTGTTGCGTGCGCGCCAATGGCAGCCGCTCATCGGCATGCTCAGAGACAATCAGCTGTTGCTGGCCCTTGGCAATCATCGCTATGAGCTGACGCCGGCGGGCCGCCGCTATCTGACCCGTGAGCTGACCCTGGCCGAGATGGCCTGCGCCCCGCCCGAGCCGGAGGAGTGGCTGCATGGGCAGGGTTGGTTGCTGGGGGATCGGGTCAACGAGCGGGTACTGGCGGCGCTCTATCGCAAAGGGCAGGGCAGCTTCAGCCCCGTCGAGCAGATCAACTTCGAAGACAAGGGAATTGGGCTGTGCCGGGATCAATCCCTGCGGCTGCGGGCCGCGCATCCGTTCAGCCTGTTTTTCAGCGGGGGGCGCCTGCTGGATGCGGGGCCCTGGCTGGAGAGTCTCGGCGAGGTGGCGCTGCCCGTTCGCACCCTGGGGGGCCTTGGCAAGATCCTGTGGGGGGAGGGGCATATGCAGCGAGTGATCAGCACCGATTCTCTCGGCGCCTTCGCGGAGCTGGCATTGCCCGAGGATGCCCTGCTGGTCTGGCTGCCCCCCGATGAACCCGGTGCCCTGCGGTCCCTGATTGCCGCGCTGCCGCCTCAGGTGATCTGGAGTCACCTGGGGGCGCTGGAGCCCGCAGCCATCGATCGGGTACTGATGCTGGCCGAGCGGCTCGGGCGGCCGGCGAACTGGTGGCTGCCACGGGCCTTGGCCCCCATCAAGGAGGCCTATGCCGCGCCCCTGGTGGATTCCCGCCCCTGGGAACCGAGCCGGATCCCGCGGCCACTGGTGGCACTTTGTAGCGATTTGATCGAGTCAAACAGCGGTTTGTCCGCCGAAGTCTGCGTCCTGGCGCATGAGTGGCATGCCGTCGGTGACCAGGGCAGTGGAAGCGGTCAAAGATGCCTGTGAAAAAGCGGTTTTCCCATATTGAGCAGGGTGGTATAAAGAGCTGACAATGCGCTCGCCTGCGGGCGCTTTTGTTTGCCACTTTTTTGTTTCAAAAACGCGCCTGCCACCCAACACATTCAATGGAATACAGGGACTACCATGTTTGAAAAGGTTGTTGCCGCCCCAGCGGATCCTATTCTGGGCCTGACCGAAGCCTTCCGTGCCGATACTCGTAGCCACAAGATCAATCTGGGGGTCGGTATCTACAAGGATGAGTCCGGTGCCACCCCCATACTGCACTGCGTCAAGAAGGCCGAACAAAAGCTGCTCGGTGACGAGAAGACCAAGAATTATCTCGGCATCGAGGGCAACCCCGAGTACGCCCGCATCGTGCAACAACTGCTGTTCGGGCAGGACTCCGCCCTGATCGCCAGCGGCCGCGCCAAGACGGCGCAGGCACCGGGTGGCACAGGGGCGCTGCGCATCGCCGCCGAGTTTGTGGTGCGCAACGGGCTCGCCAAGACCATCTGGATCTCCGATCCCACCTGGGCCAACCATGTCAGCGTGTTCCAGGCCGCCGGTCTCTCCGTGAAATGGTACAAGTACTACGATGCCGCCACCAAGGGCCTCGACTTCGCCGCCATGCAGGCCTCGCTGGCCGAAGCGCAGGCCGGCGATCTGGTGTTGCTGCACGGCTGCTGCCACAACCCGACCGGTATCGACCCGACCACCGAGCAGTGGCAGGCCCTGGCCAAGCAGAGCGCCGCCGCCGGTTGGCTGCCGCTGTTTGACTTCGCCTATCAAGGGTTTGCCCGTGGCATCGAAGAGGATGCGCAAGGGCTGCGGATCTTCGCCGCGTGCCACGATGAGCTGCTGGTGGCGAGCTCCTTCTCCAAGAACTTCGGCCTCTACAACGAGCGGGTCGGCGCCTTCACCCTGGTGAGTGTGAGCAAGGCTGTGGCCGATGTGGCCTTCACCCAGGTGAAGACCGTCATCCGTGCCAACTACTCCAACCCGCCGTCACATGGCGCCGCCGTGGTGACGGCCATCGTCAGCGATCCGGCGCTCTATGCCGAGTGGGTGGAAGAGGTGACCGCCATGCGCGTGCGGATCCGCGAGATGCGCGAGCTGCTGGTGGAGAAGCTCGCCGAGCGCGGTGTCGCCCAGGACTTTGGCTTCATCCGCGAGCAGAACGGCATGTTCTCCTTCTCTGGTCTCTCGAAAGATCAGGTGGAGCGCCTCAAGAGCGAGTTTGCCATCTATATCGTCGGTTCTGGCCGGATCAGCGTGGCCGGGATCACCCGTGCCAACATCGATCCCCTGTGTGATGCCATCGCCAAGGTGCTGTAAGGCGACTCGTTCTAAACCAAACGCCTGCCCGCCAGGGCGCACGAAAAGCCCGCCAATTCGGCGGGCTTTTTTATGCCGGGTTATCGTGGGGCTAGCGCCGCCCCTTGCCTCCCAGCAGGGATCCCAGCACGCCGCGGATCAGCTGACGTCCCACCTCGTTGCCGAGGGTGCGGGCCACGCTCTTGGCGGCGGTCTGCACCACCCCGTCGTGCTGGCCGCCACGGGGGCCGGCGCGGCCAAACAGCATGCCATTCAGGGCATCGAGCAGCCCCCCCTGCTCAGGCTGGCTCTTCGGGGTCGGGGAAGGGCTTGATTTCTCATCCCCGGCCGTTTTTTCCTCATTCTCATTGCCCTTGAGTCGCTCGAAGGCGGACTCCCTGTCCTCGCTCTGCTCATAGCTGCCGTGCAGCAATGAGCCCTGGACAAGAGTCTGACGCTCGGCCGCCGTCAGTGGCCCGATGCGGCTGGCGGGGGGGGCGATGAAGGCGCGCTCCACCACGCTGGGGCGTCCCTTCTCATCGAGCAGGGAGACGAGCGCCTCACCGACACCGAGCTCGGTGATGACCCCGGCGGCATCGAAGGCGGGGTTGGCCCGCAGGGTGTTGGCGGCAATGCGCACCGCCTTCTGATCGCTCGGGGTGAAGGCGCGCAGGGCGTGCTGGACGCGGTTGCCGAGCTGCCCCAGCACCGAGTCCGGGATGTCGGCCGGGCTCTGGGTGACGAAATAGACGCCGACCCCTTTGGAACGGATGAGACGCACCACCAGCTCTATTTTCTCGAGCAATGCCTTGGGCGCGTCGTTGAACAGGAGGTGCGCCTCGTCGAAGAAGAACACTAGTGTAGGGCGTTCGGGATCCCCCACCTCGGGCAACTGTTCGAACAGCTCGGAGAGCAGCCAGAGCAGAAAACAAGCATAGAGCCGGCTGGACTGGGTCAGTCTGGCGGCGGCCAGCACATTGATGTGCCCCTTGCCGGCGCCGTCGGTTTGCAGCAGATCCTGTATATCCAGCATGGGCTCGCCGAAGAAGTGATCCCCCCCGGCGCTCTCCAGGGTGAGCAGGTTGCGCAGGATGGCCCCGACGGAGGCGGTAGAGACATTGCCATAACGGGTGGTGAGGAACTTGGCGTTCTCCCCGACAAACTGCACCATGGCCCGCAAGTCTTTCAGGTCGAGCAGCAGCAGCCCCTCGTCGTCCGCCACCTTGAACACCAGTTCCAGCACCCCGCTCTGGGTGTCGTTCAGCCCGAGCAGTCGGGCCAGCAGCAGGGGGCCCATGTCGGAGACGGTGGCCCGCACCGGGTGACCCTGCTCGGCAAAAAGATCCCAGAAGATGGCCGGGCTGGCGGCAAATTCAGGAGCAGGGATGCCGAGCTGCGCCAGGCGGGCATCGAACTTGGTGGAGGGGGCACCTGGGGCACCCAGTCCGGCGAGATCCCCTTTGACGTCCGCCAGGAATACCGGTACCCCGATGCGGGAGAAGCCTTCCGCCATCACCTGCAAGGTGACGGTTTTGCCGGTCCCGGTGGCGCCGGTGATGAGGCCGTGACGGTTGGCCAGTGCGGGCAGCAGGGTGATGGGCTGGCCATTGGCGTAGGCGAGGGTCAGTGGTTCGGCCATGGAGGGCTCCTTATCGCAGTCGACCAAAGAGGAAACAGGCTGATAGGAGTGTGGTGGCAGAGCCAGATGATGGCAAGGGACACCCTCGCGCTGGCCTCCCGTATGTCATTCATTCGCCTCGAAAGTTATGCGGTCAGGGGCGCCGGGGTTGACCCTTGCCGAGGCGAGCCAGTTGCAGCAGCAACAAGGTGAGCAGGGCCCCGGTGGCGGCCGTGATCAGCGCGAGCAGCAGGCTGCCGAGCAGGAAGGGGGGCACCAGGGTGGCCGCCTCGTGTTCCAGCCAGTGCAAAGACCAGATGAGGTGGAAGGGGTCGGGGGGCTGCCCCAACATCAGACAGCCGGTGCGATAGGCCCACAGGTACATGAAGGGCAGGGTCAGGGGGTTGTTGAACCAGACCGCCAGCAGGGCCAGCGGCAGGTTGAAACTGAAGACGAGGGCCAGGGCCACCGCGACCAGGGAGTGCATGGGCATGGGCACCCAGCTTGCGAAGATGCCGGAGGCGATGGCGCCGCAGAGGGCGCGGCGCCCACCCTGCCACAGGGCCGGAGCGAGCAGCCGCTCGCCGAACAGGGCAAACCATTTCTGTTGGCGCAGGGTTTCGGGATCCAGCTTCAGGCGGGCGATCCACTGCTTCAGCATGCCCGTGCCACCTTGCGTTTCTGCCATTGACGCACCGTGTTGATGCGCCAGAAGGTGCGGATCAGGGCATAGCCGAGCAGGGAGCTCAGCAGGGCGAGCACCAGGGAGCCCAGCAACAGGGGCGGAGCCAGGGTTTCGAATACCGAGACCAGCCAGGCCCAGGTGAACTCTATCTCGATATGTTGATGGGGCTGGCCCAGCAGCTGGCATCCCACCAGATAGGCACCGTAGAACAGCGGCGGCATGGTGAAGGGGTTGGAGAGCCAGACCAGGGCGACGGAGAGGGGCAGGTTGACCCGGCAGGCGATGGCGCCGCCGGCGGCCAGCAGCATCTGGCAGGGGAGCGGGATCCAGGCCATGAAGAGGCCCACCGCGAAGGCACCGGCGGCGGAGCGCCGGTTGAGGTGCCAGAGGTTGGCATCGAGCAGCAGCTTGCCAAACAGGCGTAAATGCTTGTGCTCCTTGAGCTTCTCCTGATCGGGCAGCCAGCGTTTGATGAGTCGTTTGGGCATGTTTGAAACCTTGCTAAATACTTGCTCAATGGATCTGCGTCTGTTGTCGTTTGCCCTGGGGGCAAGCTCCTCACTGCTCTGGCCCTGGCTCCCCTCGATGGCATGGGGGGCCGTGCTGCTGATGCTCGCTCTCTGGCTGGCCCATGGCCGTCATTGGCCCTGGCTGTTCCTGCTGCTCGGCATGCTCTGGATGCAGGTCAGTCTGCAATATCGGCTGGCCTGGCTTGGGAGTCTGGAGGAGCAGACTGCCCACATGATAACCGCAGAGGTGCAAAGTACGGAGTCCTCCGGAGGGAAAGAGGGGGATAAATTTGCTCGCCTGCTGCTGCGTCTCGGCACCCTGGATGAGAAAACCATCCGTCCTTCGCCCCTGATCCGCGTCAACGCCTACCAGGGGTTGCCCCCTCTGCCCGCCGGCAGTCAGATTACCCTGGTGAGCACGCTCAAGCCGGCCCATGGGCTCGCCAACGAGGCGGGCATGGACGGGCGACGACTGCTGCTGGGCAAGGGGATCACCGCCACCGGCAACCTGCGCCGGGTGGTGGCGCTGGCGGCTGTCGCCCCCGGCTGGCGTGAACGCTGGCTGGCCGAGGCTCGTCTCGCCTGGGCTGGACTGTCTCAGGCACCGTTGCTGGCGGCGCTGACCTTTGGCGAGCAGGGCGGGATCTCGGATGCCCAGTGGGATCTGTTTCGTGGCAGCGGCCTGACTCATATCATCGCCATCTCGGGCCAGCACATCGCCCTGGTGGCGGTGCTCGGTTGGTGGCTCGGGCGGCTGTTCGGCTTGCGCTCCGCCATTGTTGTGTCGCTGCTGTTTGCCGCTGTCTACAGCGCCCTGGCAGGATTTGCGGTGGCCACCGAGCGGGCCCTCATCATGGTGGCGGTCTGGAGCCTGCTGCGTTGGCGACGGCGAGACTGGCCGAGTCATCGCATCTGGTTGTGGGCCTTCGTCGTGCTCACGCTCTGGGATCCCTTCGCCCTCTACTCGGCGGGTTTCTGGCTCTCCTTCCTCGCGGTGGCGCTCCTGCTGCTGGCGAGCCATCTCATGGCCAGACCTGGCCTGATGCGTCTGCAAGTTCTGCTGCTAGTCGGTCTGCTGCCCTTGCAACTGCTGCTGTTCGAGGGGATGGCGCCCCTGGCGCTGCTGTTCAATCTGCTGGCTCTGCCGCTGTTTTGCCTCGGCATCATCCCGCTGGCACTCATCGGCGTGCTGGTGGTGCCCATTTCCACCACGCTCGCCCACGGTCTGTTCTGGCTCTCGGCATGCGGACTGGAGTGGGTGCTCTGGGGCGTGAACCTGCTGGCGAGCCATCTTCAGCTCTGGTGGCCGGTGCCGGGCTGGCTGATGCCGGCGAGTCTGCTGCTCATCCTGTTGTGGGCTGGCTGGCGTTTGCCTGGGGGGCGCTACCTGGCGCTGCCGGTGGGCACGGCCCTGCTGCTGGCAGCATGGCCTGCGCCCAGCCCCTGGCAACTGCGGGTGTTGGACGTGGGACAGGGGCTTGCCGTGCTCATCAGTCGGGGGGAGAGGGGCATCCTCTACGATACCGGCGATCGCTACCCCGGCGGCTACAACATGGCCGATGCCGCCATCCTGCCTGTGCTGAACCGGCTCGGCATCCGGGTGCTGGATGCCCTCATCATCAGCCACAAGGACAAGGATCACGCGGGCAATCGCCTCGCCGTGCTGCAGGCGTTGCCGGTGCGTCGGGAGATCTCCTCCTTTGCTTTCAGCCCAGACACCCAGCTGTGCCAGCGTGGTCAGCGCTGGCGCTGGCAGGGGCTCGAGTTTGCGGTGCTCTGGCCTGTGCGGCCGGGGGCGGGGCACAACAACGATGGCTGTGTGGTGCAGATAAGCGACGGCCCTCGCCGCATGCTGCTCAGTGCCGATATCGAGAAGGAAGCGGAGCGTCGCCTGCTGGTATTGGAAAACGCTGAGGGGCATGCAGGGAGGCTTGCCAGCACCTTGCTGATCAGCCCGCACCACGGCAGCCGCACCTCCTCGACACCGGGCTTCGTGGCGGCGGTCAGCCCGGCCTTCGTCGTTCATAGCGCGGGTTTCATGAATCAGTGGCAATTTCCCAGGCCCGAAGTGGTGGCCAGATACGCGGGGGCGCATCAATGGGTGACGGGGCAGGATGGTGCCATCCTGGTCGAAGCCGAGGGGGCGGGGCTCAAGATCCGGGCCGAGCGGGACGAGGGGCCATGGTATCGGCGAAACGGCGACTGGTGGCGGCCCAGACTCTGGGGTTGGTAGGGCATGCCTTCGCCATTTTCCATGTCGTCAGCGCGCGGCGTGATGGCGGTGCTTGGTGTAAGCCTGCGCTTTGGCTAGAATAGCCCGTCATTTCCTTCAATTACGGCTATTCATGCAACAAGAAACCTCACAAGAGAGCTGGCCCGTCTTCAAGCGCCTGCTCGGTTATGTCCGGGATCGCAAACTGGGACTGGTTGGCGGCATCATCGGCATGCTGGGCTATGCAGCCGTGGATACCACCTTCGTCTATTCCATCAAGCCGCTCATCGATCAGGGGCTCAACGGCAACGACAGCAGCGTGCTCAAGTGGATGCCCTTCTTCGTGCTGGGTATCGTCGCCTTGCGCGGCTGCGCCGCCTTCCTCTCCAACTACTGCATGGCCTGGGTCGGCAACCATGTGGTGATGCGGCTGCAACAGCAGGTGTTCAGCCACCTGATGGCCATGCCCATGAGTTTCTTCGACCGCCAGAATACCGGCAACCTGCTCTCCAAGGTGACCTATGACGCCGGCCAGGTCTCCTCCGCCGCGAGCTCGACCCTGGTCTCCCTGGTGCGGGAAGGGGCCACCGTCATCGGCCTGCTGGGCCTGATGTTCTACCACTCCTGGCAACTGTCGGTGATCTTCCTGGTGGTGGGCCCGGTAGTGGGCGTCCTCATCGGTCTCATCAGCCGTCGTTTTCGCAAGATCAGCCGCCAGATCCAGCAGGCGGTGGGGGATATCACCACCTCCACCGAGCAGATGCTCAAGGGTCACAAGGAGGTGCTGATGTTCGGTGGCCAGGAGGTGGAGGACAAGCGCTTCTTCTCCGTCAGCAACCGCATGCGCCAGCAGACCATGAAGATGGTGGCGGCGGATGCCATCGGCAGCCCCATCGTGCAGATGGTGGCCTCGGTGGCCCTGGCGGTCTTCCTCTATGTGGCGACCATCGACAGCGTCAAGGCGACCCTGACCGCGGGGACCTTCACCGTCATGGTCACCTCCATGATGATGCTGCTCAAGCCGCTGAAAAGCCTGACCGACGTGAACAACCAGTTCCAGCGCGGCATCACCGCCTGTCAGAGCCTGTTCGGCCTGCTCGACTCCACCCCGGAAGAAGACACCGGCACCCGCACCCTGGAGCGGGCCCGTGGTGAAATCGAGTTTCGCAATGTCACCTTCACCTACCCGACCAAGGAGACCCCGGCGCTGCACAATGTCAGCTTCAAGGTCGAGGCGGGCAAGTCCGTGGCCCTGGTGGGGCGTTCCGGCTCCGGCAAGAGCACCATCGCGAGCCTCCTGACCCGTTTCTACGACATCGAGCAGGGGGAGATCCTGCTGGACGGGGTCAACATCCGCGAATACAAGTTGAGCGAGCTGCGCAAGCAGTACGCCCTGGTCTCCCAGCACGTACACCTGTTCAACGACTCCGTGGCCAACAACATCGCCTACGCGGCGGAAGATCGCTACAGCCGGGAACAGATCCAGCACGCGGCCAGCATCGCCCACGCCGACGAGTTCGTGCGCAAGATGCCGGAAGGCTACGACACCGTCATCGGTGAGAACGGCGCCTCCCTGTCCGGCGGTCAACGCCAGCGCATCGCCATCGCCCGCGCCCTGCTGCGCGACGCCCCCGTGCTGCTGCTGGATGAAGCCACCTCGGCCCTGGATACCGAGTCCGAGCGTCACATCCAGGCGGCCATCGACGAGCTGTGCAAGGCGCGCACCTCCCTGGTCATCGCCCACCGCCTCTCCACCATCGAGAAGGCGGACGAGATCCTGGTGATCGACGAGGGTCACATCGTCGAACGCGGCAACCACAGCGAATTGATGAGCCAGCAGGGCACCTATGCCCAGCTGCGCGCCATCCAGTTCGGTGCCAGCCAGCCCGCCGCGAGCCAGCAGGCCTGATGCTGGAGCGGCTCTGGTACGAGAAGAGTGGCTGGCGCTGGGCGCTGGCCCCCTTCGCCCTCTTGTTCGCCCTCATCAGCGGCGTGCGCCGCTATGCCTATCGCCGCGGCTGGCTCAAAGCCTATCGCGCCAGTCTGCCGGTCATCGTCGTCGGCAATCTCTCGGTCGGTGGCAACGGCAAGACCCCGGTCGTGGTCTGGCTGGTGGAGCAGTTGCAGGCTCGCGGCTTCAAACCCGGGGTGGTGAGCCGCGGCTACGGCGGCAAGGCGCCCCATTATCCGTATCGACTGGATGAGAACAGCACCACGGCCGAAGCGGGGGATGAGCCCGTGCTCATCGCCAGGCGCTGTGGCTGCCCTGTGGTGGTGGCGCCCAAGCGCGCCGATGCGGTGCAGCGATTGGAGCCTGAGGTGGACATCATAATCACCGACGACGGCCTGCAGCACTACGCCCTGGCCCGGGATCTGGAACTGGTGGTGGTGGACGGCATGCGCCGCTTCGGCAATGGCTGCCTGCTGCCCATGGGGCCCCTGCGCGAGCCCATGACCCGCTTGCAGCGGGTGGATGCCATCATCTGCAATGGCGGCACCCCGGCGAGGGGGGAATACCCCATGCAACTGGTGGCGGATACGCCGCGCCGGGTGCGCGGCGACACGCCGGCCACCGAGCCTTTGCCGCGCGAAATCGATGCCCTGGCGGGAATAGGCCATCCTCCCCGTTTCTTCGCGACCCTCACCAGCCTTGGCTATGAACTCAAGCAGAGCGTCGGCTACGCGGATCACCAGGCGTTCGACCGCGCCGAGCTCTTGGCCCGCTTCGGCGAACGTCCCTTGCTGATGACGGAAAAGGACGCGGTCAAGTGCCGGGAGTTCGCGCCGGACCACTGGTGGTATCTGCCGGTGAGTGCCACGCTGCCGACCTCCTTGCTCGATGCCCTGCTGGCCTCCTTGGCCACGACCCGTGGGGATGTGGCAGCACCTCGTGCTAGTGTGAATAAATAAACATCGTATTTATGCTGCTGGTGCGAGATTTACCTTGGGTAATGACTGCCACAGCGGCCCAATCAGTTGAAAATATGGCGATGTCCGGCGTGAATACCAGGCCTGTGCCCGCAGGGGTACTCGTCATCGGCGCCGGACATGTCCACTGGATTGCCCGGCATTACTGACCGGGATCGCCTGTCCGAAATCGTCAAAGGAGTTTCGTTGTGGCACTGGATATCAAATTGCTCGACATCATCGCCTGCCCGGTTTGCAAGGGGAAGCTGCACTACAACAAGGCCGCCCATGAGCTGGTCTGCCGCTTCGACAAGCTGGCCTATCCGCTGGAGGAGGGGATACCTGTGTTGCTGGAGAACCGCGCCCGCGCCCTGGCACTCGAAGAGCTGAACCCATGAGCTTCGTCGTCGTCATTCCGGCCCGCTACGCCTCGACCCGGCTGCCGGGCAAGCCGCTGGCGGACATCCATGGCAAGCCCATGGTGCAGCACGTGGTGGAAAAGGCCCTGCAGTCCGGTGCGGATCGGGTGATCGTCGCCACCGACGACGTGCGGGTACAAAGCGCACTGGCTGCGGTCGCCAGCGAGACGGGGGCCGAGGTGTGCATGACCTCCCCGGATCACCAGTCCGGCACCGAGCGTCTGGCGGAGGTGTGCCGTCACTATGGTTTTGCCGCCGATACCATCATCGTCAACGTGCAGGGGGATGAGCCCCTCATTCCCCCCGTCATCATCCGCCAGGTGGCGGACAACCTGGCCAGTGCCAGCGCCCCCATGGCGACCCTCTCCGTGCCCATCCAGGATGCCGAAGAGGCGTTCAATCCCAATGCGGTGAAGGTGGTGACCGACAGCCAAGGCTATGCCCTCTACTTCAGTCGCGCCTCCATTCCGTGGGATCGGGATCGCTTTGCCCAGAGCCACGCAGAGATCGGGGCGCATTATCAGCGCCATATCGGCATCTACGCCTATCGCGCCGGTTTCATCCAGCGTTACGTGGACTGGGCGCCGAGCGCCCTCGAGCAGATCGAGGCGCTGGAGCAACTGCGGGTACTCTGGTACGGGGAGAAGATCCACGTGGCCCAGGCGCTGGAGGCCCCCCCCGTGGGCGTGGATACCCAGCGGGATCTGGACAAGGTGCGTGCCCTGCTGGCCCCCTGAGAAAGATCACGGCAATCAGACCCGAAACGGCGCCTCAAGGCGCCGTTTTTGGTTGAAACTTTACATAATTAGTTGATTTAAAACGGCATTAATGGAGAGTTTCAAACTTTTACCGGCCATGGTTTGCCAAATCACCGAGTTTGGTTATGATGCAAGACGCCGTGTTAACCCTAACTGGCATATAACGACATAAGAAACGGGGTGTATGGGTGATTAATGTATTCCTGGTCGATGATCATGAGTTGGTGCGTACAGGGATAAGACGCATTTTGGAAGATGTCCGCGGGATCAAGGTGGTGGGCGAGGCACAGAGCGGCGAGACGGCCGTGGCCTTCTGCCGGCAACATCACCCCGACGTGATCCTGATGGACATGAACATGCCGGGGATCGGCGGTCTGGAAGCGACCCGCAAGATCCTGCGGATCCGGCCCGATGTGCGCATCATAGTGCTGACCATTCATTCAGAAAACCCGTTCCCGACCAAGGTGATGCAGGCGGGTGCCGCCGGTTATCTGACCAAGGGGGCTGCGCCTGACGAGATGATCCACGCCATCCGGCTGGTGCATTCCGGCCAGCGTTACATCTCCCCGGAGATTGCCCAGCAGATGGCCCTGAGCCAGTTCGCCTCGGCGGACGAGAACCCCTTCAAGTCCCTCTCCGAGCGCGAGCTGCAGATCATGATGATGATCACCAAGGGGCAGAAGGTGACCGACATCTCCGAGCAGCTCAACCTGAGCCCGAAGACGGTCAACAGCTACCGCTACCGGTTGTTCAGCAAGCTCGACATCAACGGGGATGTGGAGCTGACCCATCTGGCCATTCGCTACGGCATGCTGGATGCCGATACCCTCTGATCGGGTTGAGTGTGTTGAAAAAGGCGGCCCGGGCCGCCTTTTTGCTTGATGGCCCTGGCTGCTTCTGTCGCCGCTCGGTTTTGCTTTCCGGTGGCGGGGCGCAGTATGATCCCCCGAGAATCTTGTCCTGAATCGAGTCGCCGATGATCCCTTCTCCTGAACCCCATTTCGACAGCAAGGCCTTCCTGAGTGCGGTCACCAACCAGAGCGGTGTCTACCGCATGTATGATGCTGGCGGCACCGTCATCTACGTGGGCAAGGCCAAGGATCTCAAGAAGCGGCTCGCCTCCTACTTTCGCACCCATGTCGACAGCATCAAGACCCGCACCCTGGTGCGCCAGATAGCCGACATCCAGGTGACGGTGACCCACACCGAGACCGAGGCGCTGATCCTCGAGCACAACCTCATCAAGCAGTACCAGCCGCGCTACAACGTGTTGCTGCGGGACGACAAGTCCTACCCCTGGATCATCATCACCAGCCATCGTCATCCTCGCATCGGCGTCCACCGTGGCGCCCGCAAGGTGAAAGGGGACTACTTCGGCCCGTATCCGTCCGGTGGCGCCGTGCGCGAGAGCCTGCACCTGATGCAGAAGATCTTCCCGGTGCGCCAGTGCGAGGACGCCGTCTATGCCAACCGCACCCGTCCCTGCCTGCTCTATCAGCTCAAGCGTTGCGCCGGCCCCTGTGTGGCGGGTTTGGTGAGCGAGGCGGAGTACGCCCAGCAGGTGGAGCTGGCCAAGCTGTTCCTCGCGGGCAAGAACCAGCAGGTGATAGGGGAGCTGGTGGGCAAGATGGAGTCCGCCAGCGGCGATCTGCGCTTCGAGGAAGCGGCCCGCTACCGGGATCAGATCCAGGCTTTGCGCCGGGTCACCGAGCAGCAATCGGTGAGCGGCAACGTGCTGGACGAGCTGGATGTGGTGGGGGTGGCCTTCGAACAGGGTACCGCCTGCATCCATGTGCTCTTCATCCGTCAGGGCAAGGTGCTGGGTTCGCGCAGCTACTTCCCCAAGGTGCCGGCGGATACGCCGCTCGACGAGGTGGTGCAATCCTTCCTGCTGCAGTTCTACCTGTCGGGGCAGGGGGGCAGGCAGATCCCGAGCGAAGTACTGCTGGACGTGGCGCTGGAGGATGAAAGCGTCATTGCCGAGACCCTGAGCCAGACCGCCGGCTACAAGGTGCGGGTGCAGAGCCGCACTCGCTCCGAGCGGGCCCGTTTCATCAAGCTGGCCGCCATCAACGCCGAGACGGCGCTGCGCTCGCGCCTCGCCCACAAGAGTACCATCACGGCCCGCTTCACCCAGCTGGAGGAGCTGCTGGAACTGGAGGCTCCCATCGCCCGCATGGAGTGTTTCGATATCTCCCACACCATGGGGGAGCGCACCGTGGCGTCTTGTGTGGTGTTCAACCGGGAGGGGCCGCTCAGCTCCGAATACCGCCGTTTCAATATCGACGGCATCACCGGCGGGGATGACTACGCCGCCATGGAGCAGGCGCTGGAGCGGCGCTTTGGCAAGCAGCAGGAGCCGGACAAGGTGCCGGATGTGCTGTTTATCGACGGCGGCCTCGGCCAGTTGCGCCGGGCCGAAGAGATCCTGGCGCGACAGCTCGAGTTCCTCGGCGGCAAACACCCGCTGCTGGTGGGGATCGCCAAGGGGGTGACCCGCAAGGCGGGGCTGGAGACCCTCATCATGGGGGATAGCCACGAAGAGCTGCACTTGCCGGCGGATATGCCCGCCTTGCACCTCATCCAGCACATTCGCGACGAATCCCACCGATTTGCCATCACCGGCCACCGGGCACGGCGCGCCAAGGCCCGCACCACCAGTACCCTGGAGGATATTCCCGGGGTCGGGCCCAAACGCCGGCAGGCCCTGCTCAAATACCTGGGGGGCCTGCAGGAGGTGAAGAAGGCGGGGGTGGACGAGCTCGCCAAGGTGCCCGGCATCAGCCAGGAACTGGCCCAGTCCATCCACGATGCCCTGCACTCGCTGTGATAGAAACAGGGTCATATCGGCGTGGGGATCATCCTGGGCGATCAGGGTATTGCACAGGGGCGCCGGGCCCGGTGGGATCTGGCAAAGCCCCGTTTCGGCATACAAGAGCCGTGACGTCGGGGGGCTGCCAATGCCATAATAACCGGCATCCTGAGGTTATTGACGGATCCATAGACCAAGACGGGCACCGCCCGGTTGCATCGGCAATCGGCTTGGGGCTACCCTGTAGCGGCATACAAGAAGTGGCTGAAAAATAATGACAAATATTCCTAACCTGCTGACGTTTTTTCGGATTTTGCTCATCCCCGTCTTCGTCATCCTGTTCTACCTTCCCTATCAGTGGGCCTATGTGGCGGCGGCCATCGTCTTCATCCTGGCGGCGGCGACCGACTGGTTTGATGGCTATCTCGCCCGCAAGCTGAACCAGTCCACCGCGTTTGGTGCCTTCCTCGATCCCGTTGCCGACAAGATCATGGTGGCGGCGGCCCTGGTGGTCATCGTCGAGCACTACAACACCATCTGGGTGACCATCCCGGCCATGACCATGATAGGCCGCGAGATCATCATCTCCGCCCTGCGGGAATGGATGGCCGAGCTTGGCAAGCGCTCCTCGGTGGCGGTCAGCTGGATTGGCAAGTGGAAGACCATGATCCAGATGGTGTCGCTCACCGGCCTCATCTGGCAGTACGACATCTGGATGGTATGGCTCGCCTACGTGCTGCTCTATGTGGCGACCGTGCTCACCTTCTGGTCCATGTTCCAGTACATGAAGGCCGCGTGGGGCGATCTGAGCTATCACTCCCGCTTCTAGTTTTTCTCCTCACAAACCCTCGTTTCCCGGCCCTTGGTGCCAGGAAACGGTCATGAGGGGCAAAAGTGCGGGAAAGGGCAAAAAATGCCCGAACGATCAGCGTATTAAATGTTTTTGGTTGACTGGGCGAGGAACATCGCTAGAATGCGTCCTCGTAGTCAGGCAATCAGCCAGACCGATGCGGGAATAGCTCAGTTGGTAGAGCACGACCTTGCCAAGGTCGGGGTCGCGAGTTCGAGTCTCGTTTCCCGCTCCAAATTCAGACAATCGAGAGTTCACTCTCCTTTGCATGGCGCGTTAGCAAAGCGGTTATGCAGCGGATTGCAAATCCGTTTAGTCCGGTTCGACTCCGGAACGTGCCTCCATATTGACAAGCCCGCCGCGCGGACTTGATACCGATTACGGTGCCCGAGTGGTGAAATCGGTAGACACAAGGGATTTAAAATCCCTCGCCGTTCGCGGCGTGCCGGTTCGATTCCGGCCTCGGGCACCATTAAGATCAAAGACTTACTAAGGCCGCTAGCAATAGCGGCCTTTTTGTTTTTGGTTAAATGGCGCCAAAGTGGCGACAGCGTTTTTTGCTGGGACTACCCCGTACTCGTGCTGGGTAGTGATTCACCCATCTTGCAAGTTTGCCGGCTCCATTACTTGCGTCGGTTCTGTCCCATCGTCTGGAATGGATACGGTCTGTTCCTACCAGTCATCCCCTTGCCTGATGTACGTCACTTCTTGGATCGCGCCCATAAAAAATCCGAAACACTGGGTTTCGGATCTTTGCCCGTGAGGGCGCGCACTATGCCAAGGGAAAGCGGGTCTGTCAGCTGCGTACCTTGTTGTAGATAAACAGCACGATCAGGGCACCGACGGTGGCGATGATGATGCTCGGCAGGTTGAAGCCGGTAACGTCACCCATGCCGAGCAGGGTACTGACATAGCCCCCCACCATGGCACCGATCACGCCCAGGATCACCGTCATGAAGAAACCACCACCATCCTTGCCCGGCATGATCCATTTGGCCAGAATGCCGACGATCAGTCCCAATACAATCCAGGTAATAAATCCCATCACTCTATCCTCGCTATGTGAGAGACCTAGAGTATACGCAGTGGATTGGAATGTATCCCGCTAGGGACTCGGGTTGGTCAGAAATGGTCATATGAGAACCATCCACCCGGCGGGTTTGCATCGTTTACGCCAGTGAACGGGTCTCGAGTCGCTGCCCGGCGGGGGAGCACACCAGAATGGACCCCTGTTCGAACCAGTCTCCCAGCACGATACGCCGCGCCCGTTTGCCATCCAGCTTGAACTCGTGGATGGCGGGCCTGTGGGTGTGGCCGTGGATCATCAGGGCGCAGTCATGGGCGCGCAACATGGCGTCCACCGCCGCCGGGGTGACGTCCATGATGGTCTGCTGCTTGCCGGCATTCTCCATCTGGCTCTGACCTCTCAGTCTGTAGGCGATGGACTGGCGGCGAGGGAGGGGCAGGCGCAGAAACAGCCAGCGCAGCCACTTCTGCTGGGTGATGCGACGAAACTTCTGGTAATCCACATCCAGGGTGCAGAGCAGATCCCCGTGGCTCAGCAGTACCCGCTCCCCGTAGAGGTCGATGACGCAAGGGTCCCCGAGCAGCGTCATGCCGGCGCGTTTGGCAAACTGCCTGCCCAGCAGGAAGTCACGGTTACCGTGGATGAAGTACAGGGGTACCCCTTGCTGGCTCAGGGCGAAGAAGGCATCCGCCACCTGGCGATGGAGTGGATTGGGGTCGTCATCTCCCACCCAGAATTCGAACAGATCCCCGAGTACATAGAGAGCATCGGCGCCGGGAGCGTCCTGTTCGAGAAAGCGCACCAGGGCGGCCGTCATATCGGGGCGGGTATCGCTGAGGTGAATATCGCTGATAAAGAGGGTGTTCATGGGGTCCTGAGCGTCATGGTAAGGGAAGGTCGCCGGTGCGAGGCGAGCAGGATGCTGCTGACCAGACAATCCGGTCAAGATCCTCGCCCTCCAGGGCCAGCAAGGCCAGATAAGGGTCACCGGGGAGATCGAGCAACCGGCAGATGGCCGCTTCGCCCTTGAGATCCGCATGATGGCGAAGGGCGAGCACGGCGAGATAGAAGTCGTGACCGAAGCGCTCGAGCAGGGCCGCCATCAGGCTGAGGTGGCGCCAGCCGTGGCGCGTCTCGATGGGCGCTTGGGTGATATAGAGCTCGACGGGCCATGCCTGGCCATCCGGGCCGTCATGGGTCTGCTCGGCGAGCCACACCTGCTGACCCTTGTCGCTGACCTGCCAGCCGTGCCGGGCAAGGTGCTTCGCGAAGGCGGTGGGTGAGGCGTGCTGGCAGATAATATCGAGATCGCTGCCGGGCCGATCCAGCCCGATGGCGACCGTGCTGACCAGCGCGAGATCCTGGCACTGAGCTGCCAGCTCATCCCAGACTCCCGACATAAGCAGGGCGTGGGCCGAGCGCTGGCGCGGGTTGCCCTGGGCCAGGTAGTCGAGGCGGCGCCAGTTCGGGCCGCCGTCTGCACCGGATGCCAGCGCAGATGGAAAAACTGCGGCCGGGGCCGCAGTTGTGTCAGTGCCGAGATGGCAGCAATCAGTCAGCAAGGGTCACCTTGGTGATGACGACGTCTTCGGTCGGCACGTCCTGGTGCATGCGGCCGTAGTTGCCGGTTTTCACGCCCTTGATCTTGTTGACCACGTCCATGCCAGCGGTCACTTCACCGAATACGCAGTAGCCGAAGCCCTGGGTGGTCGGGGACTTGAAGTCCAGGAAGTCGTTGTTGTTCACGTTGATGAAGAACTGGGCGCTGGCAGAGTGCGGCTCGGAGGTGCGGGCCATGGCGATGGTGCCAATCTTGTTGGACAGGCCGTTGGCCGCCTCGTTCTTGATGGAGGCGCGGGTCTCTTTCTCTTCGAAGCCAGGGGCATAGCCGCCGCCCTGGATCATGAAGCCGTCGATGACGCGGTGGAAGATGGTGTTGTCGTAGTGACCGTCACGGCAGTATTGCAGGAAGTTGGCCACGGTTTCCGGGGCTTTCTCGGCGTTCAGGGTGAGGGTGATGTCGCCGTGGTTGGTGTGCAGAGTAACCATGAGGTTGTCCTTGTCTGTGAGGTGAGCCGCGCCGGGCTCACGGGTGTATGGCATAAAGTGGTGGCAATTCTAGCCCAACAAGGGCGCCCGGCATAGCGCTGGCGTGATACCAATGTGGCGTGCGAAGGGCAGCGGTGCAGGATCCGGCCCGTTTTGCGCCTCGTTTTCTCCCCCGGATGCGGTTAGAATGTCAGACCATTTTACTCACAGGCAGTGGTCTAAAGATGCTGAAGATCTACAACACACTCACTCGTCAAAAAGAAGAATTCAAACCTATCCACCCGGGCAAGGTGGGCATGTATGTGTGTGGGGTCACCATCTACGATCACTGTCATATCGGCCACGGTCGCACCTTCGTCGCCTTCGACGTGGTGGCCCGTTACCTGCGCTACAGCGGCTATGAGCTGAACTATGTGCGCAACGTCACAGACGTGGACGACAAGATCATCAAGCGTGCCGCCGAGACCCACGTCACCTGCGACGAGCTGACCGAGCGTCTGATCGGCGACATGCACCAGGATTTCGATGCCCTCGGCATGGTGCGCCCTGACGTCGAACCCCGTGCCACCCAGCACATTCACGAGATTATCGAACTGGTGCAATCCCTGCTGGCCAAAGAGCACGCCTACGTGGCGGACAACGGCGATGTGATGTTCATCGTCGAGTCCTTCGCCGATTACGGCAAGCTCTCCGGCCAGGATCTGGAACAGCTGCAGGCCGGCGCCCGGGTCGACGTGGTGGATGCCAAGCGCAATCCGCTGGACTTCGTGCTGTGGAAGATGTCCAAGCCTGGCGAGCCGACCTGGGACAGCCCCTGGGGCCCGGGTCGTCCCGGCTGGCACATCGAGTGCTCCGCCATGAACTCCAAGCACCTTGGCAACCACTTCGACATCCACGGCGGCGGCTCGGATCTGCAGTTCCCGCACCACGAGAACGAGATCGCCCAGTCCTGCTGCGCCCACGGTGGCGACTACGTCAACACCTGGATGCACAGCGGCATGGTGATGGTGGACAAAGAGAAGATGTCCAAGTCCCTCGGCAACTTCTTCACCATTCGCGACGTGCTGGCCCACTATGACGCCGAGACCGTGCGCTACTTCCTGATGTCCGGCCACTATCGCAGCCAGCTCAACTACTCGGAAGACAACCTGAAGCAGGCCCGCGCCGCCCTGGAGCGCATGTACACCGCCCTGCGCGATCTGCCTGTGGCCGTGGCTGCCGGTGGGGAGGAGCAGGTGGCCCGCTTCAAGGAGGCGATGGATGACGACTTCAACACCCCGGAAGCCTACTCCGCCCTGTTCGACCTGGTGCGCGAGATCAACCGCCAGAAAGCCGAAGACATGGCTGTCGCCGCTGGCCTCGGTGCCCGTCTGCGCGAGCTCGGCGCCGTGCTCGGCATTCTGCAGCAGGATCCGGATGCCTTCTTGAAGGGTGACGAGGCCGACGACGAAGTGGCCGAGATCGAGCGCCTGATTGTGGAGCGCAACCAGGCTCGCGCCGACAAGAACTGGGCCGCGGCGGATGCCGCTAGAGCCCGTCTCACCGAGATGGGCATAGTGCTGGAAGACAGCGCCGGCAAAACCAGTTGGCGCCGTGCCTAAGGCCGGTGGCTCTGCTCGCGCCAACCGGTTGACCCAATAAAAAACCGCAGCCCAAGGGCTGCGGTTTTTGTTTGTGCCTTTTCCCTCGACACCTTTTAAGCCTCTGCGCTCTGCTTAAGCCCCGGTGGTCTGCGCTCTGATCCCCTCTCCCCTTGTGGGAGAGGGCCAGGGTGAGGGGAGCTAACCTCATTCCTTGGTTCGGTTGCATGTCGTCCAACGCCTTAATGGCATGGCTTCGCCATCCAGGACGCGAGGGGCTGCCCTCGAAGAGGTTTCGCCGCCGCTGCGCGGCTTGGCGAGTGACTTTTGAAAGACCAAAAGTCACCAAAAGTCTTCTCCCCCGGCAAACCGCCCGCTTCGCGGGTTCCCTCGTCTCGTCCAACGGGTCGGACGGAGCGCCGCAGACGGCACATCCCTGTGCCGGCTGCGGCTGCGCCATCATCCCTGATGGCGCTCCTGACCCGTTGAACTCGACTCGGCGGTTTGCAGGGGGAACCAATACCGTGCCCGCCCGTGGCTTTAGTGTTCATGCTGACCGCCTTTTCCGCTGAAAGGGGAGAGCAGTGCAAGAGGGGAAATAGAAATACAAACCGCAGCTCAAGGCTGCGGTTTTTTTGTTTGAGTGAAAATACCATTCTCGATGGTGTTTTACTGCTGCAGCGCTGTTTGGCAAGTGACTTTTGGAGACCAAACAGAATTAGCCAACGGAAAATATTTTTTTGGTTTCCGTTCTAATCTTTAGTGCCTATCACACTGTAGGTACCGAATAGATAAATGTGAAATCTATGATTGAGGGGGGGATTAAAACTCAACAGGTGTGTTTGAAAAAATATCTTTAAGCTGCTCAGCTTGTATCGCTCTGAGAATTTCATCACATTTCTCTTCATGTTTAGTTTTAGAGTTTCTAGGTATGAAGTTTACGTTATGTTGTTTTAAAGTCTTAAAGACAGCATTTTCCTCTATTTCTTGGCACGGTGCATTAATTATTCCCTTGAAATACAATTGATATAGCAGTAGCCAATAGTTGTCTTTAGTATATAGATCTGATGATATTATTTTGTTTGTAAAATTAATAATTTTATCGTTGTATTCATTTTGCTCTAACAATAGAGATAATGCGGCACAATCTTGGCTTTTTATAATTTTATCTGCAGTTTCTTCATCGCATATTAAATTATGTTTCAACATTATGTGTAATGGCCAGCACATACCATCTGACCGTCTTGAAAGTGCATTAACATCGATTATCCTATTCAGTTGCTCTAGTATCTGTTCAGCAGGATAGTTTGTTAGATCAAGGATTCTATCAATTAAGGGAACTAAAACGGGGTAGTGCCAAGATAAATTTATAACAGAATCTAGTAAGTTGATTGCAGCATAATCATCAATGTGATTAAGAATGATGCTTATGGCATATTTCAACACGCTACCATCAGGCGTCGTTTTATTTAAACGAATCGCTTGATTTATGAATGTCAACGTTTCTGATGTTGTTAATTTATTTTCACCGTCGTGTTCATTGGCCAATCTGCTAGGGAGGAATGAAATTAATGTTAATATCCATTCATCTTCTGTTGGCGCTGGTAATGTCTCAATCCATGTTTTTTTTAAGTTTAGGGTGAGTTTGTAGATAGATAAGTAATTTTCTAGATCCAATATGAAGTCATTAGCATGTTCATTTGTATCACAATAGCATGTGTAGTCATCGATATACCTTATGAAGTGATATCCTTTTCGATTTAGCGCTTCATCTACAGATTGTAAAATAACCTCTACCAAGATACTTGATGTAGCAGGGCCAATTGGTATACCTTGAGTTTCATTTCTTTTGGTTCTTCTTTGATGAAAATCTAGATCTTCAGGCCAAGATTTTTTCTCGTTGTCTTTAAGTCGTCTTTTAGATTCTTCAACACCAACAATGGCCCATGGAATTGCATGTGTGTATATACTGTGAAAACAGTTGCTAATATCTGCATGTACTCTAAAACGCTTTGTAAACTCAGCACATAGGGCTCGTCTAATTTTTTCTGATGGATCGTCGTAATTCATGACGAGTAGGCGCTTTTCATTGTGATGAAAAGTTGGCTTTATTTGGCTGCAATGGTTTTTGGTTATTTTTCTTATTTCATCCCAATTCTCGTGAATACAGTTTGCAAGATGTGAGTAAGCTTTTGGATGAATAATTCCAAGTAATCTAGGAATGTTATTGAATCTTGTTGAGCGATACTCTGTAAGACTATACCCTAAAGTTTTTCTTACTTTTGCTGCTGGTAATTTAACGAGAGAAGTCAGGACTTCTGGAGTAAACTGTCTAGAGTCAAATGATGGAGGTAGTTCACTTAACCCTAATCGTTGATTGGGGAAATAATTGTATCTAGAAAGAGCCTCAATAAGTAATCTTTTTTCTTCTTGGCCACCTTCAATAAACATATTGAGTTTCCTGTATAAATAGGGGACGTAGGTTAGATTAGCGAAGCGTAATCGTGAGTTCGAGAAGTATTTGTGAACGTGGCTGATACTCACTGTCCGGAATTTAATATAACGCCCAATCCCCGATAGGAAGGTACAGTCGCTTGCTACTGTACTTGTTTTAAGTTTTTAGCCGATAAAATTATGTCAATTGTACTTGTTATCTAGGTGCGACAATTTGGTTTAGCCATACGGTGGGCGAGAGGCTGAATCAGAGATAACAGTTCTCCTGATCATTGTCCCGAATAGACAGTGGCTGTTAACTGCTTTCGGGGCTGAAGGTTCGGGCTGCCCCTGTTGTTCGCCGAGATGAGAGCACAAAGTCAGGACGAAGGCCATTGCTTTTTCAATGCTAGCAGCAACAAGCCTTAGCTATCATAAATAGCATTGAATTAATGATTATGAATACGTGCAGTCTGATAGACTATTTATTAAGTTTTCTGTTTTTCCTTTCAGCTAGTTCATTAAGTTCGTGTTCGATTAACTGAAACCAGGTTTTATCTACGCGCTCGAAAGTATTCTCTTCATGCAAATATTTTACCAGTCGGCCCTCTTCATTATAACAATAGACATTGGCATCAGCCCAAACTTTGAGAGCTGGAATTACATTGTGCCCCAACTCTTTGAATTGTTCTGCTGCTATATGTATATTCATCCATTCAGGAGCGTCTTCGCTATAAGCGTAAGAATAAACACCTCGTAAAAACTCCCAAAATGGTGCCACAGCCAATACTTCTGCATATGGCCACAACTCTTCTTTAACCTCTATAAAAAATCCACCTAGCGCTCCCATTGCATGAGAGATATAGTCATCTGGAAATTTAATTCCATATTTCTCTCCAAGTGTTATTACCTCATTTTTTGTCGGAGCCTGATCTCCTGCCGCAACAATGTAATAATCATCATCCCAGATCCCCAGTATCAGTTCTCTCGTTTTGTCTGTTACGTTAACCATTGTTTATTGTCATCCTGTTAATATTGTCTTTAGAGGCATGGTTAAATTAGTGAAGCGTAATTGGGCATTGTGGAAATAAGGTTATGCGTCGTTTGTTGTATTCAAATTTATTTTTCACCCACGTAATCATGTAGATTTCACTTGTTGCATAAGTGCGACCATTTGACCTTGGGGCTGATGGGGTAGGTTTTCCCCCTGTTGTTCGCCGAGGTGAGCCTGTTTGTCCAGGCTGCGAGGCTGGACGCCGAGCGAGCGGCGCTGGGCCAGGGATGGCCCATCGGCGCGTGCCGTGGGACAAACGGGTGAGCCGAGGGAACCCGACGCAGGAGGGCGAACAAGTGGGGGAGTAGACCTTTGGTGACTTTGGGTCTTTCCAAAGTCACTCGCCAAGCCGTGCAGTGGTGGCGAAACCCCGTCGAGGACGGCGTCCTCGCGTCCTGCATGGCGCATCTGCATGGTGCAGCCATGCTGACACCGTTGTCGCACCCGTGTAATCGGATAATGACGTTACCGACCCCTCACCCTGACCCTCTCCCGCAGGGGGAGAGGGGATTGCCCCTCGCCGAGGCACGGGATGCCGGGCTGGCATCCGTCAGGGACGCTGCCGCCTGACTGTGGCTGCCAGCGTGCGTCGTGAACCGTCGCCAATCGTATGCTCGCGTCAGGTTCAGACTCATCTTACGGAGCCATCTTGGTCTGATCTATGGCTTTGATGGGTTAAACGTCAGAAATGAATGAATATTTGCGCTGGCTCAACATTATGGCTGCATCCGGGTCGGGGGCCGAAGCAAAGCCCGGGCGGCGCGCCGTCAAAGTGTGAAAAGGGTGGAATTTTGCCGGGCTGAGGCCCGCTCTCGCTTGTCGGGTCATGCCCGGCTTGGGTAAGGTTATCCATGGATAACATGCAAGCTTGGAGATCGGCATGGACAAGATATTGCAGGCCCTGTCTGTACAGGTCACCCGGGCGCGGGATCTGGAGAGCCTGACCCGGCCGCTGCTGGAGATGCTGGAAGCGGTGACCGGACTGGAGTCGACCTACCTCACCGAGATAGACCTCGGGGAGGAGAGGCAGCACATCCGCTTCGCCCGCAACGTGGCGGAGTTGCAGATCCCGGAGGGGCTCTCGGTGGACTGGAGCGATACCCTGTGCCGGCGCGCCATGAACGAGGGGCGCCTCTATACGGGCAATGTGGCCGACTGCTGGGGGGATTCCGATGCCGCCCAAGAGCTCGGCATTCGCACCTATCTGAGCAGCCCGGTGCGCACGCCTTCGGGGTCGCTCTACGGCACACTTTGCGCCGCCAGTGCCAAACAGAAACCCTGCGTGCCGGGCTCCGAGCAGCTGATCGCCTTCTTCGCGATGCTCATCGCCGAGCACGTGGAGCGGGAGCAACTGCTGGTGCAGTTGCAGCAGGCGAATCTGGAGTTGTCGCGCCAGGCGCTGAGCGATCCCCTGACCGGGCAGCTCAACCGCCGCGCCCTCATGCTGGAGCTGCCGCTGCTGTTCTCCCTGTCGGCGCGGGCCGGCCACCCCGTGCTGGTCGCCTTCATCGATCTCGACGGCTTCAAGCAGATCAACGACACCCATGGCCACGAGGCGGGGGATCTGCTGCTCACCACGGTGGCGCAGCGGCTGGGCTCGGCCCTTCGCAGCGGCGATCTGCTGGCGCGGGTCGGCGGGGACGAGTTCGTGGTGGTGGGCATGGGTCCGCTGCCAGAGGAGGAGGCGCAGGAGCTGGCGGTGCTGCGCTTCCAGCGTCGTTTGTTCGAGCAGAGCGTGCTGCAGTTGCCGCTGCCCGCCCAGACGTTGCACTACCCCGGGGCCAGCGTGGGGGTGGTGGCGGTCAATCCCGCCGAGACCAGCATCGAGGAAGCCCTGCGTCTGGCAGATGCCAGCATGTATGCGGTCAAGCGGATGCGCCGCACGCAGGGCTGAGCCAGCGGGTGAACAGGCTGGACGGTGAAGGCCGATCGCCCCGACTTGATGCCGCGCATTGTTGCCCCGACGACGGCGATGCTAGGATGCAACTCTTCTCATCACAGGCAGCCTCGACCATGGCCAACCGGTTTATCAGCACAGTGCGCACCCTGGCGGCAAAGGCCGCCGATCTGATGGAGTTTCAGCAGCGGATCTGGGTGGTCAGCATACTGCACGACACCCACACCGACACCTTCGTCGTCAATGAGGGGAGCTTCGAGGAGCCCATGCAGTGGATGGTGCGCATGGGCTATGACGGGGCCATGCTGCGCCAGGTGGACGAGATGGTGCGCTCCCAGGCCATCGAGCTCCCGGTGGGAGCGGTGAGCCACCGGTTGATGCGGGTCAAATAGGATCACGCAGACAGGTTGTGGCAGATAGGGCTGTGGCAGATAGGGTCGTGACATGGCGCGACGCCCTGTCTGCAGGGGCATCTGCTGGCCGGGAAGACGCTGAAAGGCACCCTGCGGGCCCTGGTGGCGTGGGAGGCACGGCCTCTGGCTGGAAACAAGCCACTTTATAAAGTTTCTTGTACTGCCTTGATGTGAATTGTTAGGTGGTTTGCGCTTCGTTTTTTATTCTTGCCTCGTAGTTTAACTGCTCCGAATTGCCTAGGTAGCCATAAATAGCGGTCGTCATGCCGCGATGGGCATCCTGTTGTCGCCGTCGCCGTCGCCGTCGCCATCGCTACGCTCGACGCCGCCTGTATCCTCGCCTATCGACGAGATCCGTCAACAAGCCTGCCGCGCTCTGCCAGCCCCTTGTCGCTCAAAGAGCTGCGTCCATTCCCCATCACAGGGATCACCCGGGTCCTCCTCTTTTCACCCCCCCCATCCCGTGAGTGCAGCCAGAGGGGGGAAAGTCATTGCCGTGTTCATGGCCCGTGCCGGAGCCGGTGTGCTGGGCACCAGGCATGATGGCCCGGACAGTCGACTCTGGCGTGCCTCCGCCATCGCCGCAGGAAAAGGCGCTGGCGCATGGCGGCGCCAGCGGGGTTGAAAACTATCGGGGGGGCCCGCGAAGGCCGGTCAGGGGAGGGGGAAGTACTTGGCCTGCAGCAGCCGGAAGTCGCTGCTTGCCAGCACCTGGGTCAGGCCGTGCTGGAACTCCTTGACCAGGGCATCGTCCACCGGATGGCTGAAGGCGTAGCAGAACTGCTCGGAGCTCAACACCCAGCTCACGGTGAACAGGGCGGGATCCAGCTGCTGGGCCTTGATGAGATCCTGCAGGGTGGTCTTGTTGGTGGAGATCAGATCGACCCGGCCCGAGGTGAGCATGCGCAGGGCCTGGGAGAGGCGGTTGGCACTCATGATCTTCTGCTCATCGAAGCCGTTGTTGAGCAAAAGCTGCTCCCCGACGTCGGTGCGCACCGCCCCGATGTTGTAGTTCAGGGCATCTTCCAGCTTGCGGATCTTGAGGTTTCGCTTGGCGAGCCCCATCAGCACTATCTCGGCGTAGCCGATGGGACAGGCCCACTTGAAGAGCGGGTTGCGGGCCTCGGTGCGGGCGGTGGAGAAGAGCACGGCGTTGGGTTTTTGGGTCAGCAGGTAGTAACCCCTGGCCCAGGGCAGCATGGTGATGGGCTGGGGCGGGGTATTGGTCTTCTGCCACACCAGTTGCAGCAGCTCGACGGCGAGCCCGGTGGGGGCCCCCCTCTCATCGCTGAAGTTGTAGGGTCTGTATTCTTCGGTGAGATATTGCAATTGGCCGAGAGCCGGGCTGGCCCGGGCCTCGCCCGCCAGCCCCGGCAAGAGCGCCAGGGGGAGCAAGAGCGCCGCGGCGCCCATGACAACTGATGTGACTCTGCTCATCCAGACCCTCCTGATGCAGGTTATCCCCATCAAGTGTTGCCAAGTCCCGGGCTTTCGCCACCCGCCATGGAGGGGGAGGTCGGATTGCAGCCCCGGCACATGGTTATCGCGATGGCGGGGGAGGCGGGATTGCGGTCATGGCACTGGGCAGCCAAAGCTGGTCGGGCCAACCGCAGTACCGCCAGTCCATGGCGATACTGGTGGGCGCAAGGGGATTACCAGCGCGCCCGGCTGGGGCCGATGGGCTTGAAGGCCGCGTCTCGCAGCCCCACCAGCAGGGTGGAGCCGTCACCTTGCAACCTGAACTCCCCGTAGCGGGCCGCCTCGAACTGCTCCCCCGTTCCTTCCTCGAAGAAGTAGGCGTCAGGCCCGATGCGCCACTGGTTGCCTTGTCTGCGCACCTGCAACAGGCGCTCATCGGCCGCCAGTGCGTCCGGCTTGCCGTCTGCCACCCAGTGAGCCACCTGATGCTCGTCCAGGCGGACAACCAGGGTCTCGAGGGCGGCGAGCTTGTCCTGCCCCAACCCCGCGATCTCACGGGCCAGCGCATAGTTCAGGCGCATGTAATCCCCCTGCATCAGGGAGCGGGGATCGACCGGCGCCAGGGGCAGCAGCACCACGTCGCCGCTCGCCATGGCGTGTTCGAAGCGCCAGACAGTGGCATTGATACCCACCAGGATGGCGAGGCCAGTCAGCAGCAGTGCAAGACGCTTCATGTTGGGCCTCCTGTGGTCAAGATATGAGGTGGGGTGGATTGTGGCAGTGGTTTCATGAGGTTTTCCTTGCACCAAGCAGTTTCAACCACTGGCGAGCGCCGAGCAGCAGGGCCCCCGAGCCCAGCAGCAACCAGGATTTGGTCATCAGGCTGAGCCCCAGATCGTAGTAATAGAGGGAGCCAAAGCCCAGCAACAGCAGGCCCGCCAGGGTCATGAGGCTGAGGCTCCCGCCGTAGAAGCCGAGCACCAGCACCAGGGCACCGGCCCCCATGCCGGGGATGATGGCGCTAATGAGCACCAGCGGCAGGGCGCAGAGCAGGGGTAGTTTGAGGCGCACCATGACCCCGAGCAGCAGGGCGGCGCAGAGCAGGGGGTTGAGCCAGAGGGGAAGGCGGGAGCCGCCGAGCTCGTCAAGCACGCTGGCGCCCCCCTCCCAGAGCGGGTGATGCAGGCGGCCCAGTACCAGCAGGGAGAGGGCCAGCCCCAGGGTCAGGGACTCGTAGAGTTGATGGCGCCTGGGATCGCGCTCGGCCTGCAGCCAGCAGGCGGCGAGGGCGGCCATCACCAGCGGCAGGGCCAGCAGCTGCAGGCCGAGGCAGGCGAGACCGAGGGCCAGCAGGATGGCGGCGGCGAAGCTGTGGAACAGCCGCACCAGCCAGTGCTCGAACAGGGCGGCGATGGCCAGCGCCAGCAGGGTGAGCCCGAACCAGAGGGGGGCCGAGTCCAGATCCAGCCGATCCAGCAGGCCGTAGAGCAACCAGGCGTCCGCCGCCAGCGCCAGGGCCAGCACGAACTGATCCCGCAGATCGCTGGCCTGGGGGCCCCTCGATGCGCTGCGGTTGAGACCGAGGGCCGCTACCATCAGCACGGCGCCGGTGGCGAGGGCGTGGTTCGCCTCCTGGATCCAGGATTCCAGCGCCATGAAGAGGAAGAACAGCAGGAAGAGGGCGGCCAGCCAGCCCACCACGCCGAGCAGGAAGCGGCTCGACCAGTGGGGTTGCTCATCCCTCGGGGCGTCCCCCTCGACGAGCTGGGCGGCTTGCAGCCGCTGCCAGGGGGTCAGTTCGGACATGGGATTGCCTCCGTGATGAGGGCCGGTGACGTGCCCACCAGGGGCGCGCGCCGGGACTGCCAGCCAGTGAAATCAGCCATGACGCCTCCGTTGTTGTTGCAGCCAGCGGCTCGCGGCCACCGAGAGGCCGATGGCGATGAGGCTGAGCAGCAGGAAGCCGTTGATGTCGGGCTCCATCCACTTGCCGAGCGCCGCCAGGATGACGGCGATGAGGCTCAGGCACCCCATGGCGAGACCGGCGATGAAGCGACCATGCCAGCGCAGGTAGGCGGCGGCGAGCCAGCCGAGCCAGAGGGGCCAGACCCAGGGAGAGGCCGCGTCAAACAGCGCCAGCAGGGTCAGCAGGGTGATGCCAAGGCCGGCGGCCAGGCCCGCCAGCCAGGAGGGCATCAGCCCCCATCGGGCGGGCGCCGGGATGAGGGCACCCCAGAGGGCGAGGTTGAACAGGGAGAGGCTCCAGCCGAGGGCCTCCTCGTCGAAGGCGAAGAAAAAGTCAAACAGGCCGAGGCGCCAATAGAGCACCAGGGCCAGTTGGCCGAGCAGCCAGCAGAGGGTCCAGAGCAGGGGGCTGGTGCCGAGCGCCGCCAGGGGGGCGAGCAACAGGGCCCAGGTGGCGAACAGCTGCCAGGGATCGGCACCGCTCTGGTAGGTCTGGCCCACCAGGGCCAGCAGGGCCCCGATGTTGAGGGCGACGGCCAGCAGCAGGGCCTGGCGCGCGCCCCCCGTCATGGGTCGCTTCCACAGCAGCACCAGCATGGCGAGCAGGGGCAGTTCCAGCAGGGCGAGGCGGGAGAGGCGGCCCAGCTCCTGCCAGTTGAAGGCGACGAAGAACACCAGCCCGGCGCCGAGGCAGAGGCTGCCGAGCCAGAGCAGCAGCCGGTCGAACAACCACTGCCAGCGCTGGGCACTGGGGGGGAGATCCAGCAGCGCGAGGGCCGCCGGCAGTCGCTCGGGGGCCAGGCTGCCACGCCTGACCCAGTCGAGCAGGGTCTGTCTTGAGGTGAAGTGCATGGCAAGGCTCCCAAGTGCCTGTCTGTCCTTGTATTTGTCGCATTATGGCACGGCAACGTGATGGGGGGCAGACCTTGTCGGAGGGGTTGCGACAGGGGGGCGCGAGGTTCAGGGAATGCCTACAAAAAGCCCCGCGGTGTGCGGGGCTGATGAGGGTGGGGCCTCTGGTGCCATCGGTCAGTGCTCACGCTGACCCCGGCAGCCTATGGCGGCCCGTCTCAGACGAAGATGAGGGTGCTGATGCCCAGTCCCACGAAGAGGATGGCGCAGGCGATGCGGATCCCCTTGAGGGGCAGCTTGTCGGCACCGAGCTTGCCGAGCAGCACCACGGGCACGTTGGCCAGCATCATGCCGAGGGTGGTTCCGGCGATCACCTGGGTGAGGGAGTCGTACTTGGCGGCCAGCAGCACGGTGGCTATCTGGGTCTTGTCCCCAATCTCGGCGATGAAGAAGAGCACGAAGGTCGCCATGAAGGGACCGTATTTGTCCAGCGAGCTCTCTTCGTCGTCCATCTTGTCCGGCACCAGGATCCAGATCGCCATGGCGATGAAGGCGGCGGCCACCAGCCAGGTCATGAGATGGGGATCCAGCCAGCGGCTGATGAAGCCCCCAATCCAGGCGGCCCCCGCGTGGTTGAGCAGGGTCGCCACCAGCATGCCGGCGATGATGGGCCAGGGTTTTCGAAAACGACAGATAAGCAGCAACGCCAGGAGCTGGGTCTTGTCGCCGATTTCGGCGATGGCCACGCTCAGGGTTGAGGTCAACAAGGCTTCCATAAAAAAGTAACCGGGGGACGGAATTGTTATACCTGAGACAAGCCTGCGCCATCCGTCCCCGGTATTGGCACTGGCCCGTCAAAGGTCTTGTCAAATCCGGCGCTCCCCGGATCACCCTGACCATGGTGAGTTGGCACCAAGTGTGTTGATCAGGATCGCGGGTCGGACTGGGCAAAAGCCGACCGGCCGCGAGACTACTCCCCCTCGATGGGAGCGGGCATTCTAGGGAAAAAGGAGGAGGGAAACAAGGATGAAAAAGCCGGGGGCTAGCCGCCAACCAGCTTGACGCTGAAACCCGCCTTCTCCAGTTCGGCCTTGATGAGTTCCCGTTTGTCACCCTGGATCTCGATGATCCCCTCCTTCAGGCCCCCGCCGGTGCCGCATTTTTTCTTGAGCAGGGTGGCGATGCTCTTCTGCTGATCCTGCGGCACGCCGTGGATGGTGATGACGCCGGCGCCCTTGCGTCCCTTGGTCTCACGTCGAATGCGAACGAGCCCGTCGGTGGGGAAGGGGGAGGCGTTTTGGGGGGCGGTTTGCTCTTTGAGCATGCCGCCATCCGTGCTGTAAACCAGGTGGCTGTTGTTGTCTGGGGTCATGGCAGTTCTTGTGGATTAGCTGAACGGAGTTTGATTTTACGCAAATAAATCTTGGGGGCACAGCTTATAATTCCCGGACTAAAAGCGAATTATTCTTGTTTATCATCAGGAGTCCGTCATGGTACTCACGCAGTTGTCGCCGGGGCAGAGTGCTCGCATCAAGAACATGAATCAGTTGACGCGCCCGTTGCGACGCAAGTTGATGGTGATGGGCCTCTTGCCCCAGACCGAGGTCATTTTCCTGCGGGCGGCCCCGCTCGGGGATCCGCTTCAGATCCAGTGCCAGGGCATCTGTCTCTCCATGCAAAAGAGCCTGGCACGGCAAATCGAGGTGGAACCGGTATGAGTTACAACCTGGTCACCGTCGGCAATCCCAACAGCGGCAAGACGTCTTTATTCAACGCCCTGACCGGTGCCCGCCAGCAGGTGGGCAACTGGAGCGGGGTCACCGTCGACAAGAAGATGGGCGAGTTCTCCGCAGGGGATCACGACTATCAGCTGATGGACTTGCCCGGCATCTACGCCCTCGCCAATCAGGAGGCGAGCCTGGACGAGCAGATCGCCAGCCGCTTCGTCGAGGGTCAGCAGCCGGATCTGCTGCTCAACGTCATCGACGCCGCCAATCTGGAGCGCTCTCTCTACCTCACCCTGCAACTGCGTGAACTGGGCCTGCCCATGGTGGTGGTGCTCAACAAGATGGATCTGCTGCAAAAGCGCCGCGTCACCATAGACGAATCCCTGCTGAGCGAGGCCCTGGGTTGCCCCGTGGTGTCGCTCTCCGCCCACAACCGCCAGCAGGTGGCGGCCTTCAAGGCACAGATCCAGGGCTTCGTCGGCAAGGTTGCTCCGGCCCTGGTGCTCGACTACGGCCAGCCGCTGGAGGCGGACATCGCCGAGCTTGAGACCCTGCTCGCCCCCCATCACCTCAACGCCCGCGGCCGCGCCCTGCGCCTGCTGGAAGAGGACGATGCCATGCAGGAGACGGTGCAGGCCGGTCAACAGGCCGCCGTCAACAATCTGGTAAGCCGGGCCCATCGCGCCCAAGACATCGATCTGCAGCTGGCCGACCTGCGTTACGGCCACATCCATCACTGGTGCCAGCAGGCATGCAAGCAGCAGGGCAAGCTCACCATCGCCCAGAGCGAATGGCTGGACAAGGCGCTGCTCAACCGCTGGGTGGGCATCCCCTTCTTCCTGCTGGTGATGTATCTGATGTTCATGTTCGCCATCAACGTGGGCAGCGCCTTCATCGACTTCTTCGACATCATGGGGGCGGCCCTGTTCGTGGACGGGGTGCACCACCTGCTCGGCCTGGTCGGCGCTCCCGACTGGCTGGATGCGGTACTGGCGGACGGCGTCGGCGCCGGTCTGCAGACGGTGGCGACCTTCATCCCCGTGGTGGGCTGCCTGTTCCTCTTCCTCGCCGTGCTGGAGAGCTCGGGCTATCTGGCCCGCGCCGCCTTCGTGGTGGACGCCCTGATGCGCCGTCTCGGCCTGCCTGGCAAGGCCTTCGTGCCCATGCTGATGGGCTTTGGCTGCACGGTGCCGGCGGTGATGGCGACCCGCACCCTCAACTCCGAGCGTGAGCGGCTGATGACCTCGGCCATGGCGCCCTTCATGTCCTGCGGCGCCCGCTTGCCGGTCTATGCCCTGTTTGCGGTGGCCTTCTTCCCGGAATCGGGCCAGAACCTGGTGTTCGGTCTCTACCTCATCGGCATCCTGGCGGCGGTGCTCACCGGCCTCTTCCTGCGCAGCACCCTGCTGCCGGGCAAGAGCGATTCCATGGTGATGGAGATGCCGGACTACGAGTGGCCCCGTCCGGTGGATGTGTGCCTGCGTACCTGGCAAAAGCTCAAGGCCTTCATCTTCGGCGCGGGCAAGACCATCGTGCTGATGGTGGCGGTGCTGAGCGTGCTCAACTCCCTGGGTACCGACGGCAGCTTCGGCAACCAGGATCAGGAAAACTCGGTGCTGAGCAAACTGAGCCAGACGGTGACCCCTGTGCTGCACCCCATCGGCGTGCGGGAAGAGAACTGGCAGGCGACGGTGGGTATCCTCACCGGCATCTTCGCCAAGGAGGCCGTGGTGGCCACCCTCAACAGCCTCTATGCGGGCAAGGACGGCGGTGACGAGGAGAGTGAATACTCCCTGCTCGGCAGCCTGCAGGAGGCGCTCGCCACCATCCCCGCCAACCTCGCCGGCATCGATCCGACCGATCCCATGGGGATCAAGGTCGGGGATCTGGCGGATCAGCAGGCCGCGGCCGAGGAGCAGGAGGTGGACACCTCCACCTACGGCAACATGCAGACCCACTTCGACGGGGTGGCCGGCGCCTTCGCCTACCTGCTGTTCGTGTTGCTCTACATGCCGTGCGCCGCCGCCATGGGCGCCCTGGTGCGGGAGACCGGCCGTCAGTGGGCCCTGTTCACCGCTGCCTGGTGCAACTACCTGGCCTTCATGTGCGCCACCGTCTTCTATCAGCTGGCGACCTTTGCCGTTCATCCAGAGCAGAGCCTGCTGTGGCTGGCCTTCTACGGCCTCTCCCTGGCGCTGCTCTGGTGGCTGGGCCGCCGTCACGGCGACATCGCGGGCCGCAAGGTGATGGCCCTGTGAGGCGAGAGGAGGTCAACGAATGATCCTGCGAGAGTTGGGTGATTACCTGGCTGCCCAGCAGAAGGTGAGCCGGGCCGATCTGGCCCGTCACTTCCACACCTCGGAAGATGCGGTGGAGGCCATGCTCGGGGTCTGGATGCGCAAGGGCCGTGTCGCCAAGCGCGAGAGCCGGGTCTGCGGCGGCAGCTGCTGCGGCAAGCACCAGGAGGTGATGTTCGAGTGGTGTGAGCCGGGCCAGATAGGCCTGGTGCAAAAGAGCTGACGAGGCCAGTCTCGTCACCCTGTTTATCACTGCCTGAACACGAAAAAGGGAACCATGTCGGTTCCCTTTTTATATTCTGCAGATCTCTTCATCTGCCATCGGCACGGGCTACAAGAGATCCTGCTGCCCGTCCTTGGTGGGTTCCAGGCTCCAACTGCTGGCATCGGCGCTGCCGAGGATCTGCCCCTTCTCCCGCCACAGCTTGATCTTGAGTCGCAGGTTGTTGGCGGAGTCGGCGTTCTTCACCGCCTCCTCTTCATCGATGGCCCCTTCCACCACCAGATCGAACAGGGCGGTGTCGAAGGTGACCATGCCAAGGGCCCGGGATTTCTCCATGATCTCCTTGAGGCTGGCAAACTCGCCGCGCTTGATGAGATCCCGAATGGTATGGGTGCCGAGCATGATCTCCACCGCCGCCCGCCGTCCGCCATCCAGCGTCTTCACCAGCCGCTGGGAGACGAACGCCTGCAGGTTGTTGCCCAGATCGTTGAGCAACTGGGCCCTGCGCTCCTCGGGGAAGAAGTTGATGATGCGATCCAGCGCCTGGTTGGCGTTGTTGGCGTGCAGGGTGGAGATGGCCAGGTGCCCGGTCTCGGAGAAGGCGAGGGCATGTTCCATGGTCTCGCGGTCACGAATTTCCCCGATGAGGATGACATCCGGCGCCTGGCGCAGGGTGTTCTTCAGGGCGGCGTGGAAGCTGCGGGTGTCCACGCCCACCTCCCGCTGGTTGATGATGCTCTTGCGGTGGCGATGGACGAACTCCACCGGATCCTCGATGGTGATGATGTGGCCGCTGTGGTTGCGGTTGCGATGGTCGATGAGGGCCGCCAGCGAGGTCGACTTGCCCGAGCCCGTGCCACCGACGAACAGCACCAGGCCGCGCTTTTCCATGATGGTGTCGAGCAGCACGGGGGGGAGCTTGAGATCCTCGAAGCGGGGGATCTCGGTCTTGATGTTGCGCGCCACCAGCGAGACTTCGTTGCGCTGCTTGAAGATGTTGATGCGAAAGCGGCCGACCTGGGGCAGGGAGATGGCGAGGTTCATCTCCAGCTCCTTCTCGAACTGCTGCTTTTGCTCCGCATCCATGATGTCGTCGGCAATCTTCGCCACATCCCCGGGCCCGAGGGGGGTCTCGCTCAAGGGGCGCAGGGCGCCGTTGAACTTGGCACACGGGGGAGCGCCGGTGGAGAGATAGAGGTCGGAGCCATCCTGCTTGGCCAGCGTCTGTAACATGTCTCGCAATTCCATGGGGGCCTCTTGCTCAAAGGGATGCGGTGGGGACTGTGGTTGAGTGTACAGGCTCAGATGCCGGTGAGTTTCTCGCGAAACACAAAAAATACCGCGCCGAGGATGCAGAGGCCGGCCCAGAGGTAGTCCCATTTCAGGTCTTCTTTCAGATAGAAGATGGAGAAGGGAACGAACACGGTGAGGGTGATCACCTCCTGCAGGATCTTGAGCTGACCGACCGACAACACGGTGTGGCCGATGCGGTTGGCGGGCACCTGCAACAGATACTCAAACAGGGCGATGCCCCAGCTGACCAGCGCAGCGATGATCCAGGGCTTGTGGTTCATGCTCTTGAGATGGGCATACCAGGCGAAGGTCATGAAGACGTTGCTGCAGATGAGCAGGCCTATGCTGGTGATGATAGGGTTCATTAGGTTCTCCTTTGAAATCAAGCGCATTTTATCTCGACTCCATGGGTTTCCATAAGTGGGGCTTGAGGGTATTTTTAGCGCACAAGGATGAATACAACAGAAGGCTGAGATGGATGGGCAAGACAAGCTGGGGAGTGCTTGGTCTGCTGGTTGCCTGCATGGCGCCAGTGGCCATGGCGGCCAGCGGCGCGCCGACCCTGACGGTGGCGACGGATGTGTGGCCCCCTTTTCGCATGCTGGCGCAGGATGGGCACTTTTATGGGCTGGATATCGATATCCTGCGCCGGCTGCAGGCCCGCAGCGGTGTCAGCCTCACGCTCAAGCGGGTGCCCTGGGGGCGCGCCCTCAAGCAGATGCAGACCGGCCAGACGGACCTGATGATAGGGCTGGCCCACACCCCTGAGCGGGCGGCCTTCATCGATTACCTGCAACCGGCCTACTATCAGTGCCGCCCCGCCTTCTACGGCAAGACCGGGGCCGTGGCCGGCATCCGGCAGTACGAGGATCTGCGTGGGCGCGAGGTGGGCTATGTCCTCAATTCTGCCTACTTTGATCCCTTCGATGACGACCCCGAGATCGACAAGCACGGCGTACCGACCGAATCCCAGTTGCAACGCATGGTGGAACGCGGCCACCTGCCGCTGATGATAGGTACCGACTGCCAGGTGGATTACGCCCTGAGCAAGCGCAACGCCGGCGCCCTCCTCAAGGCGGACTATCAGCCGCCGTCCCCGGTGGTGCTTTACCTCGGGATCAGCAAGCGTTCACCCCATCATGATCTGGCCCCGGCCCTGGTGAAGGCCCTCAAGGAGATGGTGACCAGCGGCGAGATAGAGACCCTGGCCAAGCCTTACCACCCTTGACCTCGGGTGGTCAGGCGCTGGTATCATGCACCCTTGCTGGCGGCCCGCTTTGGGTCGCATCTCTCTCATCGGGGATCCCGCTTGTATCTCGCTCTCATCCATCGCCAGCAGCGCTGGCAGCGTTATTGGCTGCTTGCCCTGCTGCTGCTCACCTTGCTGCTGTTCGTGTTCTCCCTCGCCTGGGGGGAGTTTGTGCTGCTGCCCTGGCACCCCATGAGCGAGCTGGAGCAGCGCATCCTGCTGGACTTGCGCCTGCCGCGCGCCCTGCTTGCCCTGCTGGCGGGGGCGGCGCTCGCCTGTGGCGGCGCCGTGCTGCAGGTGATGCTGCACAACCCGGTGGCGGAGCCCGGCCTGCTCGGCGTCTCGAGCGGGGCAGGGCTTGCCGCCATGACAGCCATGGCGGTGGCCCGCTCCCTCGGGGTCTATCTGCCGGGTTGGGGCTTGTCCCTTGCCGCCTTCGGTGGCGCCCTGCTGGTGACCATGATGCTGATCCGGCTAGCCCGCCGCGCCCGCCTCGGCCACACCCGCTTGCTGTTGTTCGGGGTCGCCATCGGGATCCTCACCAATGCCGCCATAACCTGGCTGATGTATTTCGCCGATGACGCCTCCTTGCGGGAATTCATGTTCTGGATGATGGGCAGCCTCTCCTATGGCAGCCAGCAGCTCGGCTGGTGGTGGCTGGTGCTGCCGCTGACCCTCGGCTGGCTCTGCCTGCAGGGGCGGGCCTTGCAACAGTTGTTGCTGGGGGAGACCCAGGCTCGCCTGATGGGGCTGGACGTGGACAGGGTGCGGGTGCAACTGGTGCTGGCGGTCTGCCTGCTCACCGGCCTCGCGGTGGCCCTGTGCGGGGTCATCGGTTTCGTCGGCCTGGTGGTGCCCCATCTGCTGCGGCTGTGTGGCGGCAGCGATCAGCGCTTTCTGCTGCCAGCCTCGGCCCTCGGTGGCGGGGCCCTGCTGCTCGGGGCCGATCTCATCGCCCGCTCCGCCCTCGATGCCGGCGAGCTGCCCATCGGGGTCATCACCGCCTCGGTGGGGGCGCCGCTCTTTATCTACCTGCTGTTGAGGCAAGATGCCGATGTCGCCCGTTAACGCTTTTGCTGCGTCCTCACCCGTGCTGGCGGCCCGCGCCGTGGCCATTCCCGCGCGGCTGGCCCCGCTGGAGCTGGCGTGGCAGGGGGGGCAACTGGTGGCCCTGCTCGGCCCCAATGGCAGCGGCAAGTCGACCCTGCTCGGCGCCCTGGCCGGGCTCCTGCCTTCGCAGGGGAATGTGCTGCTCGAGGGACAGTCCATCTTGGACATGAGCTGGCCGGAGCTGGCCAGGCAGCGCGCCATGCTGCCACAGCGTCAACCCCAGCTGTTTCATATTCCGGTGTTTCAGGTGCTGAGCCTGGGGCTGGATGAGGCGACCGAGCCCGATGCCCGCAACCAGGCGGTGCTCGCCCTGTGCCGCGAACTCGAACTCGATGCCCTGCTGGCGCGGGATTTCAGCCGCCTCTCCGGCGGTGAGCAACAGCGAGTGCTGATCGCCCGTACCCTGCTGCAGATCTGGCCCGGGCTCAACCCGGCAGGCAGGGTGCTGTTGCTGGACGAGCCCCTGGCGGGACTGGATCTGCATCACCAGCTGGCCCTGTTGCGGCTGCTCCAGCGCCTCTCCCGGCAGGGGCTGCTGGTGGTGATCGCCATTCATGACATCAACCTGGCCATCGACTGGGCGGATCGGATCCTCTGCCTGCAGCAGGGGGCGCTGGTGGCCGAGGGGGGCGTCGATATTATCGATGAGGCACTGCTGGCACGGGTGTTCCAGATAAAGACGGATCGCATCGAGGCAGATGGCCGGGTCTGGTTCAGACCGAGCCTGTAAACACCTCGCCCCTTATCCCCTTTCTTTAAATAAGCGGGAAAAGGGCGCCGTTACGTCGGCCGAATGAGCGCTCCTGTTGATCACTCGCCACAAGACGAAAGGGCCAGACACCTGCGGTGTCTGGCCCTTTGCATGGCGTGTTTCGGCGAGTTAGCCCGCTTGCTTGTCCAGCCGTACCTGGGCGGCCTCGGCCAGCATGGCCAGCAGGGTCTCGGTATCGTTCCACGACAGGCAGGCATCGGTGATGCTCTGGCCGAAGGTGGCGGCGCAGCCGTTCTCCACGTCCTGACGCCCTTCCACCAGGAAGCTCTCGGCCATGATGCCGGCGATGCCGGTACGGCCGCGGCGCAGTTGATCGCAGATGTCCTGGGCCACCAGCAGTTGGCGGCGGTGATCCTTCATGCTGTTGCCGTGGCTGAAATCCACCACCAGCCGCTCGGGCAGGCCCACGTCGGCCAGCGCCTCGCACGCCTCATCGACACTGGCGGTGTCGTAGTTCGGCCGATGGCCGCCGCGCAGGATCACGTGACCGAAGGGGTTGCCGGCGGTGCGGTAGATGGTCATCTTGCCGTCCTTGTCCGGGGAGTAGAAGATGTGGCTGTGGCGGGCGGCGCGCACCGCATCGATGGCGATGCGGGTGTTGCCGTCGGTGCCGTTCTTGAAGCCGACCGGACAGGAGAGGGCGGAGGCCATCTCGCGGTGAACCTGAGATTCTGTGGTGCGCGCGCCGATGGCGCCCCAGGTGATGAGATCGCTGATGTACTGGCCGGTCACCATGTCGAGGAACTCGGTGGCGGTGGGCATGCCGAGGGCGTTGATGTCCACCAGCAGTTTGCGAGCGAGTTTCAGCCCCTCGTTGACGTCGAAGCTGCCATCCAGGCGCGGATCGTTGATGAGCCCCTTCCAGCCGACGATGGTGCGCGGCTTCTCGAAGTAGGTGCGCATGACGATGCACAGGCTCTGCTTGTATTGCTCGCGCAAGGCGTTGAGGCGCTGGGCATATTCGTGGGCGGCGACGGGATCGTGGATGGAGCAGGGGCCGACGATGACCAGCAGGCGCTGATCCTCACCGGCGAGAATGGCTTCCACCTCCCGGCGGGCGTCCAGCAGGTTCTGGGCGATCTGGTCGTTGATGGGGAAGGCGTGCGCCAGCTCGCTCGGAGTGATCAGGGACTCCAGGCGGCGGGTGCGCAATTCATCGGTGTGAATGGACATACGACTCAATTCTCGAATAGGTGGTGTGGACCGCCATGGGCAGGCCCTGATAAATGCAGTGCCGAAAAGGCAGAGGGATAAAATAAAGCAAAAACCCCCTGATGGAAACCATCGCGCCTCTGCTAGGATGTGAGCCCAAAAGCCATTTCAATGAGGTAGTTATCGTGGCAAAGCCAGGCGCGACCGGGTTAACCCGTATCATCAACGCAACCGGTTACAGCATGAAGGGGCTCAAATCAGCCTGGATCAACGAGGCCGCCTTCCGTCAGGAGCTGGTGCTGGTGCTGCTGTTGATGCCGCTGGCCTGCTGGCTCGGGGACTCCCTCAATCAGGTGCTGCTGCTCATCGTCATCAGCTGGCTGGTGGTGATCGTCGAGGTGCTCAACTCCGCCATCGAAGCGGTGGTGGACCGCGTCGGCTCCGAGCATCACGAGCTCTCCGGCCGCGCCAAGGATCTCGGCTCCGCCGCCGTTTTTATCGCGCTGGCCCTCAACGCCCTGGTCTGGGGCGCGCTGATTGGCCGCAACCTGCTCGGCTGGTGGTAGTTAAGGCCCGATTTTCTATTACGTTTTCACCTCTCACGCCAGGAATAGAGCAGGGTGAGGGGCGTCCCTTTTTCCCCTCATCCCCAACCCTTCTCCCGCGAGGGGAGAAGGGAGCTAACAGGGATTAGGCCCTGCGGCATAAAAAAAGCCCGTCATCAGACGGGCTTTTTTGCTTTGGGAAAGAGAGCAAGGCATCAGTGCAGGATCCGGGCACGGATGGTGCCGCCGATCTCCTTGAGCTTGGTCAGTGCCTTCTCGCTGTGCTCCGTCTCCACGTCGATCACCACATAGCCAATCTCGCTGCTGGTCTGCAGGTATTGACCGGCGATGTTGATCCCTTCGTCGGCGAAGATCTGGTTGATCTGGTTCATGACGCCGGGCTGGTTGCGGTGGATGTGCAGCAGGCGGCTGGAGCCCTTGTGGCCGGGCAGGGAGACCTCCGGGAAGTTGACGGCGGAGAGGGTGGATCCGTTGTCGGAGTATTTCACCAGCTTGTTCGCCACTTCCAGCCCGATGTTCTCCTGCGCCTCTTGGGTGGAGCCGCCGATGTGGGGGGTCAGGATGACGTTGTCCAGACCGCGCAGCGGCGTCAGGAACTCCTCGTCGTTGGACTTGGGCTCGACGGGGAAGACGTCGATGGCGGCGCCACTGAGGTGGCCGCTCTTGATGGCTTCCGCCAGGGCCTCGATGTCCACGACGGTCCCGCGGGAGGCGTTGATGAAGACGGCGCCCGGTTTCATCATGCGCAGCTGCTCGGCACCGATGAGATCCTTGGTGGAGGCGGTTTCCGGCACGTGCAGGCTGATGACGTCAGACATGTTGAGCAGTTCCACCAGGTTCGGCACCTGGATGGCGTTGCCGAGGGAGAGCTTGTTCTCGATGTCGTAGTAGTAGACCTTCATGCCGATCATCTCGGCGATGATGCCAAGCTGGGTGCCGATGTGGCCGTAGCCGATGATGCCGAGCTTCTTGCCACGGGCTTCGACGGAGCGGTTGGCGAGCTTCTCCCAGACGCCGCGATGGCACTTGGCATTCTTCTCGGGAATGCCGCGCAGCAGCAGCAGGATCTCCCCCAGCACCAGCTCGGCGACGGAGCGGGTATTGGAGAAGGGGGCGTTGAACACCGGAATGCCGCGGACATGGGCGGCGTCGAGGGCGACCTGGTTGGTACCGATGCAGAAGCAGCCGATGGCCACCAGCTTGTTGGCGGCGTCCAGCACCTTCTCGGTGAGCTGGGTGCGTGAGCGCAGGCCCACGAAATGCACGTCGCGAATGCGCTCGATCAGATCCTCTTCCGACAGCGAGGTCTTGAGGTACTCCACGTTGCTA
The DNA here is from genome assembly GCF_054052485.1 of Aeromonas intestinalis. NCBI lineage: Bacteria > Pseudomonadati > Pseudomonadota > Gammaproteobacteria > Aeromonadales > Aeromonadaceae > Aeromonas > Aeromonas intestinalis. Next base: position 345,323 of record NZ_JBSTYK010000003.1, on the reverse strand, counting down.
TAACCGGCAGCCCGGAAGGTCTCCACCGTGTTGGGATGGACTCCCTCCAGCAGCAACACCTTGATTTTATCCTTGTCCAGCGAATACTTGGCTGTCATGACGATCCCTCTGTTTTATATATGTGTGCGAAAAACGGTGCAGGTACGCGATGTGAAGAAAACCGTAAATTAGCAAAAACAGCGAGGAGAGGGAATATTTGTGACGAAAGTCAAATTCTTTGAAGTTTTCAACGATAGTTGTAGCTGAGACTATGTCGTTTGTCGAGCCAGAAACAGCAACGGCGCCCGAGGAGGCGCCGTTGCTGTTTCTGCGGCAGAGGGGCCTTGGACGGGCCGCTCACCGCTGGCAGGGCGGCTTGGTTGGTGACCACGCCGACCATGGCAGATGCCTTATTGGGTAACGACCCCATCGGGAGTGCCGATCAGCACGACGTCTGCACCACGGTGGGCGAACAGACCATTGGTGACCACGCCCACGATGGCGTTGAGCTGCACTTCCAGCCCCTTGGCATCGGTGATGGCCATGCCCTTGACGTCGAGGATGTGGTTGCCGTTGTCGGTCACCACCCCTTCACGCCACACCGGGTTGCCACCGAGCTTCTTGATCTCGCGGGCCACGTATTCGCGGGCCATGGGGATCACTTCCACCGGCAGCGGGAAGGTGCCGAGCACCGGGACCGTCTTGGTGTTGTCGATGATGCAGATGAACTTGTCGGCCACGGCGGCGACGATCTTCTCGCGGGTCAGAGCGGCGCCACCGCCCTTGATCATGTCGCGGCTGGCGTTGATCTCGTCGGCGCCATCCACGTAGACGGAGAGGGCATCGATCTCGTTGAGATCAAACACGGGGATACCGAAGCCCTTGAGGCGCTCGGTGGAGGCGACGGAGCTGGAGACCGCGCCCTTGATCTCATCCTTCATGGTCGCCAGTGCGTCGATGAAGTGATTGACGGTAGAGCCGGTGCCGACCCCGACGATGGTGCCGGGAACCACGTACTTGAGCGCAGCCCAACCGGCCGCCTTCTTCATTTCATCTTGAGTCATGATGGATCCTTATGGAAAAAGCGGCGGCATTATATCCAAGCAATCCCTCGAGAGCGACCGCAGGGCGCATGTTTTGGCCCAAAAAGCCCCAAGATGTAAATCGTTTGCCTGTTTATTGGTCATGAGGCCAGGTGGCAGTCAAACATGTCGTCATTCAATCCGTTGGCAGCGTACTTGACTGTCAGGCTGGATGGGATTGGGAGAAGTGCCATAGGCGGGCCGGGGTGAGGATCTGCGGCAGGGGCACGTCCCACTGCTCCTGCGGCACGCTGTCTACCTGCTGGCAGTCGTGGGCGAGGCCGAGCGGCAGGGGGCCAAGCCTGTGTTCATGCCAGCTGGCGAGGGTGCGATCGTAATACCCCCCTCCCATGCCGAGCCGGTTGCCTGTGGCATCGAAGGCCACCAAGGGGGTGCAGATGATGTCCAGCATGCTGTGGGGCACCACCTGCGACATGTCGAGCTCGGGCTCGGGGATGCCGAAGCGGTTGCGGATCATGGGGCTGGTGGCGGTGTAGCGCTGGAACAGTAGATGCCCCGGAGTGAAGGGGTGCAGTACCGGCAGGTAGACCTCTTTTTGTTGGGCCCAGAGCCAGTGAATGGCGGGCAGGGGATTGAGCTCCCCGTCGTTGGCCAGGTAGAGAGCGATACGCCTGGCTGCCAGGATCTCGGGGTGCTCCTTGAAGCGGACCACCAGTTGCTCTGCCGCCGCCTGCTGCTCGTCCTGACTCAGGTTCTTTCTGCGCTGGCGGATGAGCTGGCGCAGGGAGTGACGTGCATCGGGGTGTTCAGGCTGACGATCCGGCATGGGGGCTCCTTAAGGATGAAGAGGGTGGGCAGAAGGGCGGGATTACCATAACAAGGGCATGGAGGGATGAAAAGCGGCCCGACCCCGCGTCAGGATTGGTGAAGGGCGCAGACCAAAGGTCTGGCCCTTCACGCGGAGGGGGCTTAGGCGACCTGGCGGTTGCCGGCGGCGCTGCTCGTCTGATGCTTGATAAACACTGCAACGATGGCCGCCAGCGCCAGGGCCATCGGGTAGAAGCTCATGCTCACGACCGCGAGTGGCGACAGCGCGAAGATGGAGCCGAGCAGCAGGGCCTGGGCACCCCAGGGGATCAGCCCCTGCACCACGCAGGAGAAGATATCCAGCATGGAGGCGGCGCGGCGCGGGGTGACCCCGTGCTGCTCGGCCAGATCCCGTGCCACCTTGCTGGCGACGATGATGGCGACCGTGTTGTTGGCGGTGCACAGGTTGGTGAGACCTACCACCCCGGCGATGCCAAGCTCGGCCGCCTTCTCGTTCTGCTCCCCCTCATGGGCCCGGGTGAAGCGGGCGATGAGGGCGGCGATGCGGGCGCTGATCCAGGCAAGGCCCCCCTGGCGCTCCATCAGGGCGCCGAGGCCGCCGATGAGCATGGAGAGCAGGAAGATCTCCTGCATGCTGGTGAAGCCCTGATAGATGTCCTTGCTGAACTGGCCGATGGGGTAACCCCCTACCAGACCCACGCCGCCGGCGGCCAGGATGCCGATCCCCAGCACCACGAACACATTCACCCCGGCCAGTGCCAGCCCCAGGATCAGCAGATAGGGCATCACCTTGAGCAGGTCGGCGCTGGCGGCGGAGGCGGGGACATCCCCGGTGGAACCCAGCAGCAGATAGAGCAGGATCACCAGCACGGCGGCGGGGGCGGCAATCTTGACGTTCTCGCGGAACTTGTCCTTCATCTCGCAGCCCTGGCTGCGGGTCGCGGCTATGGTGGTGTCGGAGATGATGGAGAGGTTGTCCCCAAACATGGCGCCGGAGAGTATGGTGCCTGCCATCAGCACGGGGCTGATGCCGGTGGCATGGGCCACGCCGAGGGCCACCGGCGCCACGGCGCCTATGGTGCCCATGGAGGTGCCCATGGCAGTGGCAATAAAGGCAGAGATAAGGAAGAGGCCCGGCAGCAGACACCAGCCCGGGATGAGGGAGAGGCCGAGCGCGACCGTGGCATCGACTCCGCCGGTGGCCTTGGCCACGGTGGCGAAGGCGCCCGCCAGCAGATAGATGAGGCACATGGCCATGATGTTGCTGTCACCGACCCCCTTGAAGAAGGTCTCGAGGTTTTTGTTGAATCCCTCCCGGCCCAGCATCAGCGCCAGCATGACGGCGGGCAGGGCGGCGACGGGGGCGGGCAGCTGATAGAAGGCAAACTCGACCCCCTGCAGGGTCAGCCAGGTGCCGGTACCGATGAAGAGAGCAAGAAAGACCAGCAGGGGCAGCAAGGCCCTGGCACTGGGTTGGGTCTGGATCATGTGTTCCTCGAAACTTGAACAATGACCTCCTGTCGCGGCCTGCGTGAGTCCGAAGCATGTCGGGCACAGGGTGGGCATCCTGCCGCTATGGGGGGCCTACAGTAGTGGGAGCGGGAGGCGGGGTCAAGATAGACGTCCAGATGGATAATATTTTCTATCTTGTGATTTCGAATGGATGATTAATTCCACTTAAAATTCGGTGATTTGTTTTGTTTGTTGTTTTTATGTCGGGCGCTGACTGGCGTCCACGGCGAGCTTTTCAAAGCGGACGCAGGCTGGTAAAACGGTCATCTTTCCATAAAAACAGATGAGAGGGTGGAGATGGACAATCCGATCCGTGTGGCCGTGATGGGCTGTAATGGTCGTATGGGCAAGGTGCTGCTGGAGGCCATTACCAATGCCGAGGGCGTGGTGGTCGGAGCGGCGCTGGAGCGACCGGGCTCTGCCGTGATAGGTCTGGATGCCGGCGAGTTGAACGGCCTTGGCAAACTGGGAGTGCTGATCAGCGACAGCCTGGACAAGGTACGTGATGAGTTCGATCTCATCATCGACTTCACCCGTCCCGAGGTGACCCTGGCCAACCTGGCATTCGCCAAGGCCCACGGCAAACAGATGGTTATCGGCACCACCGGTTTTGATGAGGCGGGCAAGGCTGCCTTGCACCAGGCCGCCAGCCAGATAGGCATCGTCTTCGCCTCCAACTACTCGGTGGGGGTCAACCTGGTGTTCAAGCTGCTGGAGCAGGCCGCCAAGGTGATGGGGGATTACACCGACATCGAGATCATCGAGGGGCACCACAGACACAAGGTGGATGCGCCGTCAGGCACCGCGCTCTCCATGGGGGAGGTAGTGGCCAGGACGCTCGGACGTGACTTGAAAGAGTGCGCCGTCTACGGTCGCGAGGGGATCACCGGTGAGCGGGATCGCAACACCATCGGCTTTGCCACCATACGTGCCGGCGATCTGGTGGGGGAGCACACCGTCATGTTTGCCGACATCGGCGAGCGGGTGGAGATCAGCCACAAGGCGTCCAGCCGCTTGACCTTCGCCAATGGTGCCGTGCGGGCAGGCAAGTGGCTGAAAGATCAGGGCGCCGGTCTCTACGACATGCAGGATGTCCTCAATCTGAAATAAGGCTGTCCAGACTTGCCATCCGTCAGAAGAGAAACCCCGGTACGCCGGGGTTTTTTACATTAGTTGCCTAAACAAGGCTTAGTCATCATTTTTTGTCTGAACTGCCATAAAATCAACACCTCCCCGAATTCCCCCCGCTCTGCATTGCGAAAATGTCATCAAAGGGTAACGGGAATGAGCCTCAATGATCCCGCTTGCCCCATTTTCTTAACCGTCATCAAAGAGACTAAAAATTCAATCACATAAAAACGTTTTCCTTTGTTGGTTGAAAGTTTTTTATCAGAAAATGGCATTGATTGGCTCATGTTTGTTTTTTTGTAAAATCATAACCATATGTAATTAATGAAATAAATATCAATTTGTGTATGAGTGGTGGCTTTCTTCCTGCCTTTTGCGTCAGCTTTTTGATTTTCTTTTGGGGGAGGGGGTTGCAAAGCGGGTTAGTGCATAGATAATGGGTAATATTGCTTTTTTATTGAATTTAGATGCATTTCAGGTGAGAAAAGACGTTGAAATGCGATCGTTTTTAAGTAGAATGCGCCCAATTTGCCAGAAATCTGCCGGGTCAGAGCCCTGTTTCAAACAGCGTAAAGACCCGCAACACCCAGGTAAATTGCTGAATTTAAAGCTAAATAACTGGAGGTTGTCTTGAATCACACTGCATTGCTAGTGCTGGAAGATGGAACTGTGTTCAAAGGCGTGTCGATAGGCGCCGAGGGATGTTCCGTTGGTGAAGTGGTTTTCAATACGTCGATGACGGGCTATCAGGAAATCCTCACCGATCCCTCTTACTCCCGTCAGATAGTCACCCTCACTTACCCCCATATAGGCAACACCGGCACCAACAGCGAAGATGAAGAGTCCAGTCAAATCCACGCACAAGGATTGATCATCCGGGACCTTCCGATACTTGCCTCCAATTTCCGCAATCAGCAATCCCTCTCCGATTACCTCAAGTCTCAAAACATCGTTGGCATCGCCGACATCGACACCCGCAAACTGACCCGCATCCTGCGCGAGAAAGGCGCCCAGGCCGGTTGCATCCTGGCGGGCAAGCAGGTGGATGAGGCGTATGCACTCGAACAGGCCCGCGCCTTCCCCGGTTTGAAGGGGATGGATCTGGCAAAAGAAGTGACCGTCAGCGAGTCCTACAGCTGGACTGAAGGGAGCTGGGAACTTGGCAAGGGCCATGTCATCCCGGCTGCCGATGAGCTCAAGTACCACGTGGTGGCCTATGACTTTGGCGTCAAGCGCAACATCCTGCGCATGCTGGTGGATCGTGGCTGCCGTCTGACCGTGGTGCCGGCCAAGACCCCGGCCGCCGAGGTGCTGGCGCTCAACCCCGATGGCATCTTCCTCTCCAACGGCCCCGGTGACCCCGAGCCGTGCGACTACGCCATCGAGGCCATCAAGGCGTTTCTCAATACCAACACCCCGGTGTTCGGCATCTGCCTCGGTCACCAGTTGCTGGGGCTGGCCTCCGGCGCCAAGACCCTGAAGATGAAGTTCGGTCATCACGGTGCCAACCACCCGGTGAAGAGCCTCGATGACAACACCGTCATGATCACCGCCCAGAACCATGGTTTTGCGGTGGACGAGGAGAGCCTGCCGGATTGCCTGCGCGCGACCCACGTCTCCCTGTTCGACGGCTCCCTGCAAGGCATCCACCGCACCGACCGTCCAGCCTTCAGCTTCCAGGGTCACCCGGAGGCGAGCCCGGGCCCCCACGATTGTGCCGGTCTCTTTGACCACTTTATTGAATTGATCAAGCAGTATCGCGCTTAAGAGGAAAAGAGAAGCCATGCCAAAACGTAACGACCTACAGAGCATCCTGATCCTCGGCGCCGGCCCCATCGTCATCGGTCAGGCCTGCGAATTCGACTACTCCGGCGCCCAGGCCTGCAAGGCCCTGCGCGAGGAGGGGTACCGTGTCATCCTGGTGAACTCCAACCCGGCCACCATCATGACCGACCCGGAGATGGCCGATGCCACTTATATAGAGCCCATCACCTGGGAAGTGGTACGCGAGATCATCAAGAAAGAGCGCCCGGACGCCATCCTGCCCACCATGGGCGGCCAGACTGCGCTGAACTGCGCCCTGGCGCTGGAGAAGCACGGGGTGCTGGCGGAGTTCGGCGTCGAAATGATCGGTGCCACGGCGGACGCCATCGACAAGGCCGAGGATCGCTCCCGCTTTGACAAGGCCATGCGCAGCATCGGCCTCGAGTGCCCGCGCGCCGGCATCGCCCACAACATGGAAGAGGCCTGGGGTGTGCAGCAGATGGTGGGCTTCCCCTGCATCATCCGTCCCTCCTTCACCATGGGCGGCTCCGGTGGCGGTATCGCCTACAACACCGAAGAGTTCGTCGAGATTTGTGAACGCGGCCTGGATCTCTCCCCCACCAAGGAGCTGCTCATCGATGAGTCGCTGATTGGCTGGAAAGAGTATGAGATGGAGGTGGTGCGGGACCGCAACGACAACTGTATCATCGTCTGCGCCATCGAAAACTTCGACCCCATGGGCATCCACACCGGTGACTCCATCACGGTGGCGCCTGCCCAGACGCTGACCGACAAGGAATACCAGATCATGCGCAACGCCTCCATGGCGGTACTGCGCGAGATCGGTGTCGAGACCGGTGGCTCCAACGTCCAGTTCGGCATCAACCCGAAAGATGGCCGCATGGTCATCATCGAGATGAACCCGCGGGTCTCTCGCTCCTCCGCGCTCGCCTCCAAGGCGACCGGTTTCCCCATCGCCAAGATCGCCGCCAAGCTTGCCATCGGTTACACCCTGGACGAGCTGATGAACGACATCACCGGCGGTCGCACCCCGGCCTCCTTCGAACCGGCCATCGACTACGTGGTCACCAAGGTGCCGCGCTTCAACTTCGAGAAATTTGCCGGCGCCAACGACCGTCTCACCACCCAGATGAAGTCGGTGGGTGAAGTGATGGCCATCGGCCGCAACTTCCAGGAGTCCCTGCACAAGGCCCTGCGCAGCCTCGAAACCGGCAAGACCGGCTTCGACCCCATGGTGGACTTGAACGCCCCCGATTCCCTGACCCGTATCCGTCACGAGCTGCAAGACGCGGGTTGTGACCGGATCTGGTACATCGCCGATGCGTTCCGCGCCGGTCTCTCCATGGAAGGGGTGTTCAAGCTGACCAAGATTGACCCCTGGTTCCTGGTGCAGATTGAAGAGCTCATCAAGCTGGAAGAGCAGGTCAAAGAACGTGGCATGGCTGGCCTCGACGCCGACTTCCTGCGTACCTTGAAGCGCAAGGGCTTCGCCGACGCGCGTCTGGCCAAGATCCTCGGCGTGGCCGAGGGCGAGCTGCGCAAGCTGCGCGCCCGCCACAATATCTTCCCGGTCTACAAGCGGGTCGACACCTGCGCCGCCGAGTTCGCCACCAACACTGCCTACATGTACTCCAGCTATGACGAGGAGTGCGAGGCGGCCCCGAGCAATCGCGACAAGATCATGATCATCGGCGGCGGCCCGAACCGCATCGGTCAGGGTATCGAGTTCGACTACTGCTGTGTGCACGCGGCCCTGGCCCTGCGCGAAGACGGTTACGAGACCATCATGGTCAACTGCAACCCGGAGACCGTCTCCACCGATTACGACACCTCTGATCGCCTCTACTTCGAGCCGGTGACCCTGGAAGACGTGCTGGAAATCGTGCGGGTCGAAAACCCCAAGGGCGTCATCGTCCAGTACGGCGGCCAGACTCCGCTCAAACTGGCCCGCGCCCTGGAGGCAAACGGTGTGCCGGTCATCGGTACCAGCCCGGATGCCATCGACCGCGCCGAAGACCGCGAGCGCTTCCAGTCCGCCGTCGAGCGTCTGGCGCTCAAGCAGCCGGAAAACGGCACGGTTACTGCGCTGGAGCAGGCGGTGCAGGTTGCGGCCCGCATCACCTATCCCCTGGTGGTTCGCCCCTCCTACGTGCTGGGTGGCCGCGCCATGGAGATCGTCTATGACGAGCAGGACCTGCGCCGCTACTTCGCCGAGGCCGTGAGCGTTTCCAACGAATCGCCGGTACTGCTGGACAGATTCCTGGACGACGCCACCGAAGTGGACGTTGACGCCATCTGCGACGGCGTGGATGTGGTCATCGGTGGCATCATGGAGCACATCGAGCAGGCCGGTATCCACTCCGGTGACTCCGCCTGCTCCCTGCCGCCCTACACCCTGTCCAAGGCCATCCAGGACGAGATGCGCGAGCAGGTTCGCAAACTGGCGCTGGAACTCGGCGTGGTGGGTCTGATGAACGTGCAGTTTGCGGTCAAGGACAACGAGATCTACCTCATCGAGGTGAACCCCCGCGCCGCCCGGACCGTGCCCTTCGTCTCCAAGGCGACCGGCGCGCCGCTGGCCAAGATTGCCGCCCGGGTGATGGCCGGTCAGAGCCTGAAAGAACAGGGCTTCACCTCCGAAATCATTCCGCCCTATTACTCGGTGAAGGAAGTGGTACTGCCGTTCGCCAAGTTCCCGGGTGTGGATCCGCTGCTGGGGCCGGAGATGCGCTCCACCGGTGAGGTCATGGGGGTGGGCAGCAGCTTCGCCGAAGCCTACGCCAAGGCCCAGCTGGGTGCCGGTCACCAGGTGCCGAGCGAAGGGCGCGCCCTGCTCTCCGTGCGCCACGGCGACAAGGAGCGGGTGGTGAACCTGGCGGCCAAGTTGCTGGAGCTGGGCTATGAGCTGGACGCCACCCACGGCACCGCCGTGACCCTGGGGGAGGCGAGCATCAACCCGCGTCTGGTGAACAAGGTGCATGAAGGGCGCCCGCACATTCTGGATCGCATCAAGAATGGCGAGTACACCTACATCGTCAACACCGCCGAGGGGCGCCAGGCCATCGAGGATTCCAAGCAGCTGCGCCGCGGCGCCCTGCAGCACAAGGTGGCTTACACCACCACGCTGCACGCGGCCTTCGCCACCTGCATGGCCATCAGCGTCGATGCCACCGCCAATGTGAACTCGGTGCAGGAGCTGCACCACAAGGTGAACAACCGCTAAGGCACCCATGGCAAGGGCCGGGGACCTCGGCTCCTGTACTATTCAAAACCCCGCCAGCGATGGCGGGGTTTTTGTTTACCCAATCCTGTGTGAAGAGATCGGCGCTGGCTGAGGTGAAACAAGCTCATAAATCTTCATATTTAGAGGAGTTGTTGCGCTCATCCAGTCTCTAATCGCCATCTTCGCAATCTTTCACCGCGTCTGCTTCCCTATACTGGTTTCTCATCACCAAGGTCATCCGCGTCTGCAGGTGCCGCTGTCGCAAGACAACGCATAGGCAGTGCGAGAGGATCAGGGTCAGCGGCTTACCCAGCCACGCTGGCCGGCTCCTCCTTATCAGGCGGGGCCCATGGAAACCGGTGGTGGGGTCATCGTCCCACCCCCTGTCAGGGCCAGCGTTACCGCGCCAACCCGCTCCCCCTGCTTGCACTGCCCCTCAGCCGCTTCCCGTGACCCCTTTATGGCCCCAGCCAAGGAAAGACGAATATGAGCTTCGATCACCGTAAATACCGCCGCTCCCCCGTGATCAATCTGGCGGATCGCCAATGGCCCAACCGGGTGATGGAACGGGCGCCGCTCTGGTGCGCGGTGGACTTGCGTGATGGCAACCAGGCGCTGGTCGAGCCCATGACGGTGGCCCAGAAGCTGCAGATGTGGGCCCTGATGGTGCACATCGGCTTCAAGCATATCGAGGTGGGCTTCCCCGCCGCCTCCCAGCCGGATTTTGACTTCGTGCGCGAGCTTATCGAGCGGGATCTCATCCCCGAGGATGTGACCATCCAGGTGTTGGTGCAGGCCCGGGAAGATCTCATCGCCCGCACCTTCGAATCCCTCAAGGGGGCCAAGCGGGCCATTGTTCACGTCTACAACTCGGTCAATCCGACCCAGCGCAACTATGTGTTCAACTCGGGCCGGGAAGGGGTCAAGGCCATCGCCGTCCAGGGGGCGCGCTGGGTGCGCGACTATGCGGCGAAGAACCCAGGTACCGAGTGGAGTTTTCAATACTCCCCCGAGAGTTTCAGCAGCACCGAGGTGGAGTTCGCGGTGGAGGTGTGTGACGCCGTCATCGACGAGTGGCGCCCAGCCGCCCGCCCCATGATCCTCAACCTGCCGGCGACGGTGGAGGTGAGCACTCCCAACGTGTTTGCGGATCAGGTGGAGTGGTTCTGCCGCCACCTGAAGGCACGCCCCGAGGTGAGCATCTCCATCCATACCCACAACGATCGGGGCTGCGGGGTGGCCGCCGCCGAGCTGGCGGTACTGGCAGGGGCGGATCGCATCGAAGGCACCCTGCTTGGCAACGGCGAGCGCACCGGCAACATGGACATCGTCACCATGGCCATGAACCTCTACAGCCAGGGCATAGACCCGGAGCTGGACTTGTCTGACATGGACGCCATCGTCGCTACCGTCGGGGCCTGCACCCAGATTGCACTGCACCCGCGCCACCCCTATGCGGGGGAGCTGGTCTACACCGCGTTTTCCGGCAGCCATCAGGACGCCATCCGCAAGTCCCTGGCGGCGCCCAAACCCGACGCTTACTGGGACGTGGCCTATCTGCCCATCGATCCTGCCGATCTCGGCCGCAGCTACGAGGCGGTGATCCGCATCAACAGCCAGTCCGGCAAGGGCGGGGTGACCTATCTGCTGGAGCGGGATCTCGGTCTGCAACTGCCGCGCTGGCTGCAGATCGACTTCAGCCGCCGGGTCCAGGCGCAGGCCGAAGCGAGCAGCAGCGAAATCAGCCCTGAGCAGATCCGCGCCCTGTTCGAGCAGCACTATCTCGACCCCGTCCATGGCTATCGCATCGGTCGCTTCCAGCTGGGGCACGACAATCAGGAGAACCTGCGCCTCGAACTGCAGACGCCGGATGGCAGCGTGCAGCTGAGTGGCGAGGGGGAGGGGGCCATCACGGCACTGGTCAACGGCTGGGAGCGTCATACCGGGATGCACATCGACGTGCTCGATTACTCGGAGCATGCCCTCAGTGCCGGTACCGAGTCCCGCGCTGCCGCCTATGTGCTGCTCAGCATCGATGGCGTGCGCCACTGTGGTGTCGCCGTGGGGCGCGACGTGGTCAACGCCTCCCTGCAGGCGGTGATCAACGGTGCGGCGCAGCATCAGGCTCTGCGCCAGAGCGCCTGACCGTTCATTGCGGGCCAGTGCGGCCCGTATTTGTTCCTCGGCAATCCCCTGACCTTTGTGGTGAGGGGATTGTTTTTTATGGAAAATCTGGTTCACAATACGAGCATTGAACGGCCTGGACTGCACCATGGCGGCCTGTTGCCCGCCCGTGCTGGCAAACACCCGGCTGTCGCGGGCTAGCGATGCCTTGGAGCCAGAGAGATGCTAAAGACTCCCCTTAAATTATCCATACACCCAAGCCGCTTTTCGTCTCTCTCCCGTGGCCGCCGCATCGCTCTCATGCTGCTGCCCTGCCTGCTGCTGTTGACGGCGGGATGGGATGGACTCTCTTTTGCTCTGCTGCCCCAGCACCACCTCTATACCATCGGGGGCATGGCCGAGATCATCAATGTCTTGACCTTGCTATTCATGTTCTGGGTCGTGCAATGTGCCACCCTCTCCCGACGCTCCTATCTCTACCTCTCCAGCGGCCTCTATCTGTGGCTCGTCTCGGGCGCCATCGACGTGATGGACGAGGTCTACTTCCAGCCCTGGTGGCTCTCGCGGGTGGAGGATTGCCTGCGCTCTCTGGGGATGCTGGCGACGGCATGGGGAGTCTTGCTGATGGTCAAACAGATGTACGACACCCAGGTGCGGCTGGCTTCGCTCGCCATGTCCGACGAGCTGACCGGTCTGTCCAATCGCCGTTCTTTCAGTGCCGTGCTCGACTCCCAGATGGAGACGGGCACCCCGCTGCTGTTGCTGGATCTGGATCATTTCAAGCAGGTCAATGACCGCCATGGTCACGGCACGGGTGACAATGTGCTGCGGGAGTTCAGCGCCTTGCTGCGTCAGCACTGTCCGGCGGAAGGGATCGTCGCGCGGCTCGGGGGAGAGGAGTTTGCCATCTGGTTGCCGGGGCTCGCCATCGGCAAGGGAGGCGAGCTCGCCGAGCAGATCCGGGCCGCAACGGAGCGTCTGGTCATGACGGACGGGATCAGGGTGACGGTGAGCGTGGCGGTCGGCATTTGCCTCGAAGGGGAGAACGCGGAAGCCCTGGTCAAGCGGACCGATCTCGCCCTCTATCGGGCCAAGCATCTGGGTCGCAACCGGGTTGAACTGGCCTGAACAAGCGGCGTTCTGCGGTGCTCATCCCCACGGGGTCGCATGAATGCGCGCCTTCTGATCCTTTTCCCAATCCACTACAATGACCGCCTGTTTGCGTTCGGGGCCCCTCATCCGGGATGAGGGACCCGACCCCTTCTGCTCACCGGAAGCCTTCATGATACTTTCTCCCCGACCGCTGGGCTCGGCCCACCCGCTTGTTGCCTTGCCCCTCTTGTTGGCTGCCCTGCTGGCAGGCTGTGCCAGCGAACCTGGCGTCCCCGCGAAAGAGGCCGCCGCCATTGCCAAACAACCCAAGGCCATGCAGCCCCGTCAGCCTGCAGACATGAAAAACCGCATCGTGCGCTTCCTGCCGCGCCAGGTGCCGGACAAGCAGGGCTGGGCCAACGACGTGGTGACGGCCCTCTCGACCCAGAACATCACGGTGAGCGATCACAATGTCTGCAGCGTGCTGGCGGTGGCGGAGCAGGAGGCGACCTATCAGGCCGACCCCGTGGTCCCCGGTCTTGGCAAGATTGCCTGGAAGGAGATCAACCGACGGGCCGGCAAGCTGCTCATCCCGGAGTTCGTGGTGCGCTCGGCCCTCAGCATCAAGTCCCCCACGGGCAAGTCCTATGCCGAGCGCATCGACAAGTTGCGCACCGAGCGGGAGATGAGCGAGATCTTCGAGGACATGATAGGCACAGTGCCCATGGGCAAGACCCTGTTTGGCAACCTCAACCCTGTGCACACCGGCGGCCCCATGCAGGTCAGCATCGCGTTTGCCGAGGCCAATGCCCGTGGTTATCCCTATCCGGTCAAGGAGTCCATCCGTCACGAGGTGTTCAGCCGTCGTGGGGGCATCTGGTTTGGCACCAGGCATATCTTCGGTTATCCCGCCGACTACCCGGACACCCTCTATCGCTTCGCCGACTTCAATGCTGGCTGGTACGCGAGTCGCAATGCCGCCTTCCAGGCCGCCGTCAGCCGGGTGAGTGGCAAGACCCTGGCGCTGGATGGGGATCTCATCCGCTATGACTCCGACAAGCCTGGCAACACGGAGCTCGCGGTCTACAGCATCGCGAGCCGCCTCAGCATGAGCCAGAACGCCATTCGTCAGAGCCTGCGATTGGGGGACAGCGAGAAGTTTGCCAAGACGGATCTCTACAGCAGGGTTTTCACCCTGGCGGACAAGCAGGCCGGCACCCGTCTGCCGAGGGCCATATTGCCCGGGATCCAGCTAAAGAGCCCCAAGATCACCCGCAACCTCACCACCGCCTGGTTTGCCAAGCGGGTGGATGACAGGGAACAAGCCTGCGTGCGCAAGCTGGCGACTATCCAGTGATCATATGGAGTCATTCAGTCAGTGATATCGCAAGGGCGCCAGTGGTCGCCCTTGCCAGTTAAGGTCAGGCCCGGCTGGGATCATGGAAGGGGCAGAAGAGGTTCTGCAGGCGGGCAATGGGGGAGAGTCGCCTTCGGTAAAAAAAAGCCCCTGGGCGGGGCTTCGAAGTATGAAGTCTTACGTCATGTTTGACGGCGTGGTGCCAGGCTGGTGACTGAGCTCAGCCCTGGCTCAGGCCCTGAACATGCCCCTTGCTGTCGCTGACGCAGCGCCACAGTTTGGCATCATTGGGGGCTTTGATATCGACGCCGGTAGCGGCCTGGGAGAAGGAGACGTAATCGACGATCAGCTTGCTCTGGGCGACGCCGCTTTTCTTGGCGACGGCCTTGAGGCAGGCGGCTTCCGCTGGCTTACTTTCTGCTTTGCTACCGTTGTAAACCGCAGGCGTTGCGTTGGTGGCCTCGGCCTGGCAGATGCCATTGGGGCCGTGCGCGATGGCGTAACTGATGGCCAGTTCCCCCTCGGTGGTGATAGATAGGGTGGTTTTGCCGGATTTCGCCTCGTAGTAGCTGGGGCTGAATTTGGTCAGGGCGGCTTTTTTGCCGTTGATGGTGACGACGCCTGCATTGGCTGCCGCCTGGATATTGCCGGGGCAGCTGGCATTGAAATCTGGGACCTGAGCCTGGACAACGCCAGCCATGGCCAAAACGGACAAGGCGATGAGAGCATTTTTCATGAATTAACCTCAATAAAGCGACAAGGGACAACAGGGCTCGGTGCATTGACTCGGCAATCAATGTGTTGAGTTCAAGGGAGTGGCTCGATAAGCGTTGAATGTGCCCCGTTGAGGGCGAAATCTAGCAGAGCTGTGGCATAAAGAGAATAAAGGAAAGGAGAGGGGTAAATATATATTCCATACGGTTGTTTGTTGGTTTTTTAGTATTTATTGATTTTTAATCAATCGCTTTAATTGATATTCATTGCCGTTTGGTGAGATGGTTTCGTGAATGTGAACAACACTGTCGCACCGAGCTGAAATATAATCGGCGGCGATAAGAAATATTACCGTTTTATTCTGAGTGATGATTTAGATGAGTATATTTCAATACTTATATGTTACATGCATCAATGACGTGGCAAATAAACATCACTACATGTTGATTAATTAATGTGGCGTTTTTTGGGATACATCAGAAGCTCATCGCCAAGCCAACGGAGTAACCGTGGGTGTTGTTGCTGAACATATAGCGAGCCACCAGGCGGGTGCGAGTCACGAAGATATCGTATTTGCTGCTATCGAGTTCGAGCCCAAGCCCCAAGGAGTTGAGGCTGTTGAAGCCGAGCAGTCCCCGCTGCTCTCCCAGGTATTCGGTGCGAGCCCCTTCCAGCACGTAGCGCAGGGGGCGGTCAAGCAGGGTCCAGTCCCACATGGGGGCGCGGCGGCGCAGATAGAGTCCCAGGTTTTCCGCCTCGGCCTGCCCTTTGACGCTGGGACTGGTGCCGGAAAAACTCTGCAGATGCTGGTAGGAGTAGCGCAGCTCCACGTCGATGTCCTGCGGCTTGGAGAAGAGCTCATAGTCCAGCATCAGGGCCCCCCCGAGGCCATAGACGTTGAGTCGGCCACCATCGAGAAAGTCCAGGCTCTTGCCGGTCTTGTGCCGGATGAAGAGGGCGCCGAGGCGCAGATCGCTCGCCAAGGTACCCAGGGTAAAGTTGCCGATGGGGCGCAGCACCAGGTTGCCGCCCCATTTGTCCTTGTGCAGGGTGAAGTCCCACCCTATGCCACCGGTGGCGGTCAGGCTGTTCCACTTGGTGGGAATGGTGCGGGTCTCGTTACCATCGCTGAACACGAACTGGGGATCGTAGCGACTGTAGCCCAGGGTGCCTTCCAGATAGATGGGCACCTCCGCACTCATGGTGGCGCCGCCCCCGAACTGGGTGATGGTCAGCGCCGATTTTTCCCCCGTGCCGCCCCCTATGTCCAGGTTGCTGGCGGTGATGTCGGGCACCACTGTGTAGCTCATCAGGGAGACCACGGCATTGGCACGGCGCTGTACCAGGGATTCATCATCGGCATGGGCCGCGAGACTGAGCAGCCCCAGGCTGGTCAGAGAGAGGGCTTTGCTGTCAAAAAATGGGGTCAACGCCATACCTTGCTCCGTGGAGATCCTCATCCGATGAGGCGTCCTTACACTGTAATGGTTTTTGGTCGCCTTGGCAGCGGGCTGCAGTGCCAACTGACTATATTCTTTGCCAAATCTCACGCTGGATCAGCGGCATGCGTCCCCTTGTGTGCTGGCCCGGCATGTCTGTGCGGGGATGCCAAAAGCCCACATAAATCGCAGACATTAATTTATTGTTCAGTTCTGCGGGTGTATAACGGGCCTCCCACTGGGATAGATGGGGTTGCTATCAGGGAAGAATGGCCAGCTGGAGACCTTGGGTCTCCATGACGGATGTGCAGTGCGTAGATGGGAGTCACACCGGATGCAGGACATGCTGCTTGCCATATGGCATCAGGATTTTGAACAGCTTATACACATGCAAGCCATCGGCTTGCTCGTCACCTGTCTGGTGGTGATCCTCTTTCTCGAATCGGCCTTCGTCTTTCTGCCCCTGCCGGGTGACAGCCTGGTACTGCTGGCCGGTGGCCTGGTGGGGATGGGGGTGCTCGGCCCCGAGGTGACCTTCCTCTATATGCCCCTCGCCGCCGGGCTCGGCAGTCTGGTGGCCTATCTGCAGGGGCATGCCCTGCATGGCACCTCCTTCATGAGCCACGTGGAGCGGATGATCCCGGAGGGGAGCCTGCCAAGAGCCTCCCGCCTGCTGGACAGATACGGCTTCTGGGCCATGTTCGTCTCCCGCTTCATCCCCTTCGTCAGGGTGCTGACGCCCATGCTGATGGGGGTCTCCCGTCTGCATCTGCCCAAGGTGATGGTGGCCAGCTTTGCCAGCGCCTTCCTCTGGGCCCTGGTGTTGAGCCTCATCGGCAAGTTCGTGATGGCGACCCCGGTCCTGGCCAATCACCATGAGCTGCTGACCAAATGCCTGCTGGTGACGTCGCTGGCCCTCTTCGTCATCGCCGTCGCCGCCATCGGTTTTCGTCTGCTCAAGCGCCCGACCAACCGCATTCGCTGACCCGCCGATGCAAGCAGAGGGGGCCGGGCGCCCTCTTTGCATTGCTGGCGCCAGCTTCCCCGCACGCGGGAGGCATCTGGTAAAAATAGCGGCCATTTGAGGCGGCATTTGCTTCGCCTATCTGTTACACTTCGCGCCCGCGATTTCCGGCTCACACTCTGACTTGATGTCAGGCCCAGCCGTCCGTGGCCACTTGCCTCGCGATGCCGAGCCATCCATCCACTCAAGCCAATCACAGCCCAGCTGGAACACAGGAACCCAATATGAGATTTGAATCGTTCGATTTTGCCCCCGAGATTTTGCGCGCCATCTCAGATTGCGGTTATCAGGAGATGACCCCTGTGCAGAGCCAGGCGATCCCGACCATACGCCGTGGCCGCGACGTGCTGGCCAGCGCCCAGACCGGCACTGGCAAGACCGCCGCCTTCGCGCTGCCCATCCTGCAGCGCCTGCTGGACAACCCGGCGCCGGTGCAGCCCTCCAACACCCGGGTGCTGATCCTGACCCCGACCCGTGAACTGGCGGCTCAGGTGGCGAGCAACATCAATGACTTCGCCAAGTACCTGGATATCAGCGTGCTGACCATCTATGGCGGCGGCAAGCAGGACGTGCAGGCCAAGAAGCTCAAGGCGGGGGCACACATCATCGTTGCGACCCCGGGCCGCCTGCTCGAGCACCTCACCGCCTGCAACCTGAGCCTCTCCGGGGTGGAGTGTCTGGTGCTGGACGAAGCGGATCGCATCCTCGACATGGGGTTCAGCGCCGATGTGCAGCAGATCCTGCAAGCCACCAACAAGGCGCGCCAGAACCTGCTGTTCTCCGCCACCTTCTCCGATGCGGTGCGCAAGCTCGCCAACCTGATGCTGGACAGACCGCAGATCGTCAGCGTCAACAAGCAGAACTCCACCGCCGACACCGTCAGCCACACCGTCTATCCGGTGGAGCAGAAGCGCAAGCGCGAGCTGCTCTCCGAGCTCATCGGCAAGCAGAACTGGCCCCAGGTGCTGGTGTTCGCCAGTACCCGCGAAAGCTGCGATGAACTGGTGACCGAACTGAACCTGGATGGCATCAAGTCCGCCGTGGTGCACGGGGACAAGGCCCAGGGCAGCCGTCGCCGCGCCCTGCGCGAATTCACCGCAGGCAAGCTGCGGGTGCTGGTGGCCACCGAAGTGGCCGCTCGCGGTCTGGATATTCCGAATCTCGAGTACGTGGTCAACTACGATCTTCCTTTCCTCGCCGAGGATTATGTGCACCGTATCGGTCGTACCGGCCGTGCCGGCAAGAGCGGCATGGCCATCTCCTTCGTCAGTCGCGAGGAGGAGCGTACCCTGCTGGAGATCGAGGCGCTGATCGGCCAGAAGATCCGCCGTATCATGGTGCCGGGCTACGAGGTGAGCAGCCGTGACGATCTGATCAAGCAGTTGCAGGAGCGCCGTCGCTTCGGCAAGCGTCCCCAGCGGGAAGACAACGCCGCCGCCCAGGCCATGGCCGAGAGCAAGCTGCAGGGTCAGCGTCTCAAGCGCCTGGCCGCCGCCAAGAAGCCGCGCCAGCCGAAATAAGGCGCGCATATAGCCCCTTGCCTCGCGGGGGCCTGGTATTCAAAGGCGCCACTGGCGCCTTTGTGCTGTCGATGACTCAGCGGTTGGCCCGCACTCTGTTTGAAGGACTCGTGATGACCACTCCTACCTACAATCAGGCCCTGTTCGACATGGCCAGCCAGAGCCTGGCCGAACTGGCCCGCACCGGCGAGCAGAAAGCCGGTCAGCGCACCCCGGCCCAGGAGAGCCACTTTCTCTGCACCTGGATGGCGGATTCGCTCAAGGAGAAGCGCTTCTCCCGGCTGGTGATGGAAGATTTGAAGACCTGGATCCAGCAGGGGCGCACCCTGGGGGCGGGGGCCGATCTGAAAGGATTGCTGGAGCGCATCGTCTGCCAGTACGGCCGCGCCATGAGGGCTCCGACCGGTCTCGGCACCAGGCTCGCGGCTTTGCTGGCCGAGCTGGGGGAAGCGGGTTGGTTAGTGTTTACCGACGTGGAGGTGGACGCCAAGCTGCGCCTGCAGGGGCAGGGTCAATCCAGCCTGGTGATCTCACGTCGCGAATACGAGGAACACATCGAGGGCGGTGAGCTGATCAAGCCCCTGACCCTCTACGTGCGCGGGGATGAGGCGCGTCTCGCCGCCGCGGCGTTTGCCCAGGGCCTGCTGCTGAGCCAGGGCAACAAGAAGACCACCCTGGTCAAGCATCACAAGGCCTATCGACTGGTGCCTGACAACGCCCAGAGCGCGCTGGCGCTGCTGGCCCGGGTCAGTGACTGATCACTCGAGGTTTTTCCCTTGCATCGACCCCGGCCCGCGCCGGGGTTTTTTATGGGCGGCAAGTGGGCAAGGGGCTAACGAGTTGGGGCCATGACGCCCCCGCGAAGGCCCGTTTTTGTCGCAGCATGAGGGCGATGGCGAGGTTCACCCTTAGATGGGCGTCGTCCCCCATATGGAGGGATGGTGGCGCAAAATTTCTGCTCTAGGGTGAACAGGCCCCAAAGAGGGCCGAATGAAGTAAGGAAGCAAACCGCCTGATGGCGCAACTCAATGAATGAGGAAATCCGATGAAAGCAACTCCCATCGCCCTGCTGCTGGCCGGTATTCTGGCCTCGCCACTCTGCGCTGCCGCCCTCGATGCCCGCCTCTCCCTGGTGGAGGGCAACGCCGAGGACGTGCGAGTCAACCTGACGCTGACCAACACCGGCGACAAACCCGTCCGCCTGCTCAAATGGCAACTGCCGGGCAGCGACGATGCCCCCCTGTTCGTGGTGGAGCGTGACGGCCAGCGGGTTGGCTATGAGGGGGCCCTGATCAAGCGGGCTGCCCCGACCGACAAGGACTACCAACTGCTCAAGGCTGGCCAGAGCCTGACGCTGCAGGCGGAGATCTCCGGTCTCTACGACATGAGCGTCCAGGGCCAGTACCACATCCGTTATCAACTGCCGACCCTGGCACAGGGCAGTGGCGTCGCCAAGGCCAAGCAGGCCCAGGGGAGTGAATCGAATACCGTCAGCCTCTGGGTGGAAGGGGTGAGCGACGAGCGGCTGCAAGCCAGGGTCGCACCGTTGGCCGAGCCCCAGGCGGTGACCGCCTCGGTGAGCTTCACCGGACGCTGTACCAATACCCAGAAGAGCAACATTCTGACGGCTCTGGATGCGGCCAGCAGCATTACCAATAACTCAAACAGCTATCTGGCAGTGGATAAACCCAGCGGGCAGCGCTATCGCAGCTGGTTCGGTGCCTATGATGCCTCCCGCTGGAACCAGGCCGAGGCGAATTTTAGCAAGATCAAAGATGCCATCGACAACAAGCCGCTCACCTTCGACTGCGGCTGCCAGCAGAGCTACTTCGCCTACGTCTACCCGGATCAGCCCTACAAGGTCTATCTGTGCAAGAGCTTCTGGACGGCCCCGGTCAACGGGACCGACTCCCGTGCCGGCACCATCGTTCATGAGCTGAGTCACTTCACGGCGGTGGCGGGCACCGACGATCTGGGTTACGGTCAAGGCAACGCCCGCAACCTGGCGAGCACGGATCCGCAAAAGGCGCTCAACAACGCCGACAACCACGAGTATTTCGCCGAGAACACCCCGAGCGAAAATTGATGGATGATGGGGCCGCAAGGCCCCTTTTTGATGGAGGCACCATGATGACACTCTTGATCACCACCCTCGCCCTGGCGACCCCCCTGCAGTGCGAGCTGTCGGTCAAGGCCGAGAGCCCGGTGAACGAACCCCTGCCCCTGATGATGACCTTGACCAACCTGGGGGAGGGACCCATCGAGGTATTGAGCTGGTTCACCCCCTTCGAGGGCTGGTTTGCCGATGCCATCGACCTGCGCCTCGAGCAGAACCCCATTGCCTACAAGGGGCCGCTGGCCAAGCGCGGCGCCCCGGGTCCCGACGACTTCTTCATCCTGGGAGCCGGTCAGCGCAACAGGGCGGATGCGGATCTGACCCAGGTCTACGATCTGTCGCTCCCGGGCCAATACCATCTGAGCTATCGCCCCCAGTCGCTGACCCTGACCCAGGGATTTGCTCCCAGTTGCCCCGCCATCAGCTTCACCCGGGTGGCGGCGCCCTAACCGGCCACCCGCTCACCCTCAGCTGCCAGCAGTCCCACCGCGCGGGCGGCCACGGCCAGGTAACGGGACGGGTGGGCTGGATCCGCCTGCTCCCGCCAGCAGCAGTGCACCAGCTTGATCACGTGATCGTCCCGGCTCGCGATCGCCAGCGGCAACACCTGCTCCCATGTCAGCTCTGCAACGTCCGGCCAGCGTTGGATTCCCGGCGCCGGTGCCCCGACCGTGATATAGGCTGCGGCCACCGCCTGCCACATCAGAGTCTGCCAGCGGCCTTTTAGCTCATCGGGCAGATGGCGAGCGACGATGGAGGCGGCCCGGCTGCCGGTCACCAGGTGAAGCACGGTGAAATTGAGGGTCTGCCAATAGAGGGAGAGGGCTGCCTCGGCCAGTTGCGTCAGCATATCGCCATTGTCATCCAGCGTGCGCGGCAGTGAGCCCGGCCAACGCGGATCCGTGGCTACCTGACGCAAACGGGCGGTGATCCACTCGCCGGGCCAATGCGACCCCTCCCATTGCGCAGACAGGCTCCCCAGCAGAGTGGAGATATCTCGGCAAGCCACTCCCACACCCTCCGGCAATATCAACGGCTTGCAGCGCCAGGCGGCCAGCGCCGCGGCCTGCTCGCCAAGATGGCCGTTCTCCAGGGCGCAGGCGAGTCGAATAAGTGGATGAAAGGCGCCGCCGGCGGGGGAGAGACCTTCTTCCAGCAGGGTTTCGAAGGGGGGCAACCAGCCTTTCCCGGCCATTCGAATGGCTAGCCGCTGGCGTTGCTGCACGAAGTGCTGTTCCTCTTCCCCCAGTGCAGGCGAGCCAGCGGGCAGGGCATGGGTGCGCTGCCAGTGGTTGAAAAATTGCCCCAGCTGCAGCGGGGTCGCGCCCATCTCGTGCAGGGCGTGCAGCGCCATGGGGCAGTGATTGGTGGTACCACGGCCGTTGAGGGCGAAGGCCTGGTTGGCATCGAGCAAGGCATGGAGATTATCCATAATCGTTTGACTCCTTTTGTCGGGGGAGACAGGATTATGCAAGTTAAAGTTAACTTGAGATCAAGGGTGAGGATGGATCGCAAATGGCTGGCCATCGGCCAGATAGCCAAACGAGCAGGGGTCAACGCCAGCGCCCTGCGTTTCTACGAGGAAAAAGGCTTGCTTGGCAGCGTGCGCAGCGAGGGAGGGCGGCGGCTCTACCCTCAGGATGCCCTGCGCCGCATCGCCTTCATTCGGGTGGCGCAGAGCGTGGGGCTGAGCCTTGGGGAGATTGCCGAGGCCCTGGCCGGGCTGCCCGATGGGCGTACACCGGATCGCCACGATTGGAATGGGATCGCCGGCCAGTGGCAGGCGTTGCTCGATCGGCGTATCGAGACCCTGCAACTGATAAAACGCAAGCTCGGCGCCTGCATCGGTTGCGGCTGTCTGTCGCTGGAACATTGCGCCCTCTACAACCCGGAGGATAGGGCAGCCCACCAGGGCAGCGGCCCTCGCTATCTGCTGGGGGATCAAGCACCCGCCGAGGACTGACCATGCAAGAAGCGGATTGGCTAGGCCACGGTGCACTGGAAGCAGATTGTTGCGCTTTATCCTTCCTCTGAGGCGCATATAAAAAACAGCCCCGCAATGCGGGGCTGTTTGCTTGGAGCATTTCTCGTCTGGACGGCAGCTTACACGGCTAGGTAGTCCATGATCCCTTCGGCGGCCTTGCGTCCCTCGTAGATGGCGGTGACCACCAGATCCGAGCCGCGCACCGCGTCGCCACCGGCGAACACCTTGGGGTTGCTGGTCTGGAAGGGGTAATCCGCCTGCTCGGGAGCCTTGATGCGATCCCGGTTGTCGAGGGCGATGCCATATTCCGCCATCCAGGGTTGGGGGTTGGGCTGGAAGCCAAACGCCATCACCACCGCATCGGCGGCCAGCACCTGCTCGGAGCCTTCGATCACCACAGGGTTGCGACGACCGTTGGCATCGGGGGCGCCGAGGGCCGTGCTCACCACCTTGATGCCGCAGGTGCGGCCATGGGCGTCCAGTTCGACCCCGATGGGTTGCAGGTTGAACATGAACTCCACCCCTTCTTCCTGGGCGTTTTTCACCTCCCGCTTGGAGCCCGGCATGTTCTCGGCGTCACGGCGGTAGGCGCAGATGACCTTGTCGGCCCCCTGGCGGATGGCGGTGCGCACGCAGTCCATGGCGGTATCGCCGCCGCCGAGTACCACCACCTGCTTGCCGGCGAAGTCGATGTAATCGGCCTGAGCCTTCTCGAAGCCGAGCAGGCGGTTGGCGTTGGAGATGAGGTAGGGCAGGGCGTCATAGACACCCGGCGCAGTTTCGTTCTCGAACCCGCCCTTCATGTACTTGTAGGTGCCGACCCCGAGGAAGACCGCATCGAACTCGCCAAGCAGATCTGCGAAGGTGACATCCTTGCCCACTTCGGTCTCGAGACGAAACTCGACGCCCATGCCCTCGAAGATCTCGCGCCGGCGCTGCATCACCTCCTTTTCCAGCTTGAAGGAGGGGATGCCGAAGGTGAGCAGACCACCGATCTCGGGGTACTTGTCAAACACCACAGGGTTGACGCCGTTGCGGGCCAGTACGTCGGCACAGGCGAGGCCGGCGGGGCCGGCTCCGATGACGGCGACCCGCTTGTCGGTCTTCACCACCTTGGAGAGATCCGGGCGCCAGCCCATCTCGAACGCCTTGTCGGTGATGTACTTTTCGATGTTGCCGATGGTGACGGCACCGAAGCGATCGTTGAGGGTGCAGGCACCCTCGCACAGGCGGTCTTGTGGGCAGACACGGCCGCACACTTCCGGCAGGCTGTTGGTCTGGTGGGAGAGCTCCACCGCCTCCAGAATGCGCCCCTCGTTGGCCAGTTTCAGCCAGTTGGGGATGTAGTTGTGGACCGGGCACTTCCATTCGCAATAGGGGTTGCCGCAGTCGAGGCAGCGATCCGCCTGCATGCCGACCTGGGCCTGGTTGAAGGGCTCGTAGATCTCCACAAACTGGATCTTGCGGATCTTGAGCGGCTTCTTGGGCGGGTCGACCCGCTGGACATCGATAAACTGGAATACGTTCTGGCTCATAGGGTTCCCTCCTTATTGCGCCTGGATTCTGAGTTCTGCACTGGAACGGCTGGTGTGACCGAGCAGGGACTTGACGTCGCTGGACTTGGGTTTGATCAGCCTGAACTTGGGCACATAGGAGTCGAAGTTGGCCAGGATCTCCTCGGCGCGCGAGCTGCCTGTCTCGTTGAGGTGCGCCGTGATGATGCCGCGCAGGTGCTCCTGGTGGATGGCGAGGTCCGCCACGTCCAGCAGTTCCACCAGCTCGGGGTTGGTGCGTTTGGCAAAGTTGCCGCACTCGTCCAGCACATAGGCGAAACCGCCCGTCATGCCGGCCGCGAAGTTGACGCCGGTGGTGCCCAAAATGGTCACGATACCGCCGGTCATGTACTCACAACCGTTGTCACCGATGCCCTCGACTACCGCCAGGGCGCCTGAGTTGCGCACTGCGAAACGCTCCCCTGCGGTTCCCGCCGCATAGAGTTTGCCGCCGGTGGCCCCATAGAGACAGGTGTTGCCGATGATGGCGGCCTCGTGGGATTTGAACGCCACGCCGAGGTGGGGTTTGACCACCAGCTTGCCGCCGGTCATGCCCTTGCCCACGTAGTCGTTGGCATCCCCGGTGAGTATGAGTTCGAGGCCGCCCGCGTTCCAGACGCCGAAGCTCTGGCCGGCGGTGCCGTTGAAGTGCACCCGCACCGGATCCGCCGCCATGCCCTGATTGCCGTGACGCTTGACGATTTCCCCTGACAGGCGCGCCCCCACGGAGCGGTCGGTGTTGCGGATGTTGTAGCGGAACTCGCCGCCGCTCATGTTCTCCACCGCATCCAGCAGATCCTCAACCATCTGGAGGTTGAGCGGCCCCTTGTCGAAGGTGGGGTTGTGCTGCTGGCTGAACAGGCTGGAACCCGCCGGTGCCACCGGGCTTGCCAGCACGCCGGACAGATCCAGCTTGGACTGGCGGGCGGTGAGGCCGGGCAGGGCTTCGAGCAGGTCGGTGCGACCGATGAGGTCGGTGAGCTGGGCGACGCCAAGCTCTGCCATCAGCTCGCGGGTCTCCTCGGCGATGAACTTGAAGTAGTTCATCACCATCTCCGGCAGGCCGGTGAAGTGCTCCCGGCGCAGCTTCTCATCCTGGGTCGCGACGCCGGTGGCGCAGTTGTTCAGGTGACAGATCCGCAGGTATTTGCAACCGAGCGCCACCATGGGGCCGGTACCGAAACCGAAGCTCTCGGCGCCGAGGATGGCCGCCTTGATGATGTCCAGACCCGTCTTGAGGCCACCGTCCACCTGCAGGCGCACCTTGTGGCGCAGACCGTTGGCGACCAGCGCCTGCTGGGTCTCGGCCAGACCCAGCTCCCAGGGGGAGCCGGCGTATTTGACCGAGGTGAGCGGGCTCGCGCCGGTGCCGCCGTCGTAGCCGGAGACGGTGATGAAGTCCGCATAGGCCTTGGCCACGCCGCAGGCGATGGTGCCGACGCCGGGCTCGGACACCAGCTTGACCGACACCAGACAATCCGGGTTGATCTGCTTGATGTCGAAGATGAGCTGGGCCAGGTCTTCGATGGAGTAGATGTCGTGGTGCGGCGGCGGGGAGATGAGGGTCACGCCGGGCACGGAATAACGCAGCTTGGCGATCTGCGCCGTCACTTTGTCACCGGGCAGCTGGCCCCCTTCGCCGGGCTTGGCGCCCTGGGCGACTTTGATCTGCACCACGTCCGCGTTCATCAGGTAGTGGGGAGTGACGCCAAAGCGCCCCGACGCCACCTGCTTGATGCGGGAGTTCTTCTCGGTGCCGAAGCGCTTGGGATCTTCGCCGCCTTCACCGGAGTTGCTCTGACCGCCGAGGCGGTTCATGGCGATGGCGAGCGCCTCATGGGCCTCGGGGCCCAGGGCACCGATGGACATGGCGGCGGAGTCGAAGCGCGGGAACATCCTGGCCGCGGGTTCCACCTCTTCCAGAGCGATGGGCGTCGTGCCCTTTTTCAGGGACAAGAGGTCGCGCAGGGTCGCCACCGGGCGCTCGTTGACCAGACGGGCGTACTCCTTGTAGTCGGCGTAGTTGCCGGAGCGCACCGCCACTTGCAGGGTCTGCACCACGTCCGGGTTGTAGGTGTGGTACTCGCCACCGTGGACGAATTTGAGCAGGCCGCCCTGAGTGAGCGGCTTGCGGCCGAGCCAGGCCTGGCGGGCCAGATTGACCTGATCCTGCTGGATATCGGCAAAATCGGCGCCCTGGATGCGGCTCGATACGCCGCGGAAGCAGAGCTCCACCACGGCCTTGGAGAGGCCGATGGCTTCGAACAGCTGGGAGCAGCGGTAGCTTGCCACCGTGCTGATGCCCATCTTGGACATCACCTTGTAGAGGCCCTTGTTGATGCCGTTGCGGTAGTTGAGCATGGCCTGGCGCAGGCTCATCTTGAGCACGCCTTCCTCGACCTGTTTGGCCAGGGTCTCGTAAGCCAGATAAGGATAAATGGCGGTTGCACCGAAGCCCAGTAGCACGGCGAACTGGTGCGGGTCGCGCACGCTGGCGGTTTCCACCAAAATGTTCGCATCGCAGCGCAGATTGTTGTCCACCAGGGTGCGCTGTACCGCCCCCACCGCCATGGCGGCCGGGATGGGCAGGGTGTCCTGGCTGATGTCTCTGTCCGACAGCACGATGAGCACGGTGCCGGCGCGGGCCGCGTCGGCGGCTTCACGGCAGAGGCGCTCGAGGGCCGCCTGCAGCCCCTCTTCGGGCTGGTAGTTGAGTCTCAGTACCGCGTGACGATAGTGCTCCCCTTCCAGGGCCAGCAGCTGGTGGAAGTCGGAGTAGAGCAGGATCGGCGACTGGAACAGCACCCGGTGGGCGTGGCCGAAGGTCTCGTTGAACACGTTCTGCTCGCGGCCGATACAGGTGGCCAGCGACATGACGTGGTTTTCCCGCAGGGGATCGATGGGCGGGTTGGTCACCTGGGCGAACATCTGGCGGAAGTAGTCGTACAGTGTGCGCTGGCTGGAGGAGAGCACCGCCATGGGGGTGTCATCCCCCATGGAGCCCACCGCCTCCTGGCCATTCTCGCCGAGCACGCGGATCACCTGATCCAGCTCCTCGTAGGAGTAGCCGAACAGCTTCTGGTAGGTCTTGAGGCGATCGTCCGGGAACTCGCGGGCACCGGTGCTGGCGTCGTCCATCTGCTCGAACGGCACCAGGCGCTTGCAGTGCTTGTCCATCCACTGCTTGTAGGTGTGACGGCTCTTGAGATCGTCATCGATCTCGAAGCTGGTCCAGATCTTGCCGTTGCTGGTATCCACCACGAACAGCTCGCCCGGGCCGACCCGGCCCTTCTCCAGCACCTCGTCCGGGGTGTAGTCCCAGGTGCCCACTTCGGAGGCCAGGGTGATGAACTTGTCCTTGGTGATGACGTAGCGGGCCGGGCGCAGGCCGTTGCGGTCGAGGGCACAGGTGGCGTAGCGGCCATCGGTCATGACGATGCCGGCCGGGCCATCCCAGGGCTCCATGTGCATGGAGTTGAAGTCATAGAAGGCGCGAAGGTCGTCATCCATGTTCGGGTGCTTCTGCCACGCAGGCGGGATCAGCAGACGCATGGCGCGGAACAAGTCCATGCCGCCGGCGAGGAAGAGATCCAGCATGTTGTCGAGGCTCGAGGAGTCCGAGCCCGTGGTGTTGACGAAGGGGGCGGCTTCCTGCAAGTCCGGAATGAGCGGGGTGGCAAACTTGTAGCTGCGGGCCTTGGCCCACTGGCGGTTGCCGGCGATGGTGTTGATCTCGCCGTTGTGGGCCAGGTAGCGGAACGGCTGCGCCAACGGCCAGCGCGGGCTGGTATTGGTGGAGAAACGCTGGTGGAACACGCAGATGGCGGCCTGCATGCGGATGTCGGCGAGATCCAGATAGAAGCGCGGCAGGTCCACCGGCATGCACAGCCCTTTATAGACGGTGACCAGGTTGGAGAGGCTGACCACGTAGAAGTAGTCGTCGCTGATGCGCTTCTCGATGCGGCGGCGCACGATATAGAGGCGGCGCTCGAGATCCTTGTCGACCCAGCCCGGGGGGGCGTTGACAAAGACCTGTTCGATGCTGGGCAGTGAGGCCTTGGCGATGGGACCGAGTACATTGGTATCGATGGGCACCTTGCGCCAACCGACCAGACTCAGTGTCTCTTTCTCCAGCTCCTCGTCGATGATGTCGCGAGTGGCCTGGGCCAGGACGGGATCCGGGTTCAGGAACAGCATGCCGACCGCATAGTTGCGGCCAAGGTGCCATCCCTTCTCCTCGGCGACAGCGCGATAGAAGCTGTCCGGTTTTTGCAGCAGCAGGCCGCAGCCGTCGCCAGTCTTGCCATCGGCGGAGATACCGCCGCGGTGCTGCATGCGAGCCAAGGCTGACATCGCGAGACGGACAAGCTTGTGGCTGGCTTCCCCTTCCATGTGGGCCAACAGGCCGAAGCCACAGTTATCCCTCTCCAGCTTTGGATCATATAGTGACATTGCATTTCTCCCTTGCTCGGCCTTCCATCGCACTGTCATCGACAGACTGCATAAATTGCGATTGGCTCTTGTGGTTCCGTCCGCCTGAGGTGGCGAATCTCCAAACTAATGGGAATTTTCGGCAAGGTCAATTGGACATCCCTGCTGTTTGCAATGTTACATCGGCATAACAAAATGCGGGATTGGGGGGGGGATTCTGCTGAAACCTACATATGAATCTGACAATTCTTTAAATAGTAGATTTTTACTCTGCTAATGATGAGTTTGGTGGTTGACTGCATCGTGCCCGTTTCCTGTAGTAATCTTACCAATTCATCTCGTCGGGGGCGGGCGGGGATCACATTTCAGGATCCTGTGTCTTGCATTTACAGATTGCCGGGCTATATGGAAATTATTCATGATTAACAGTTGTTTATAGTCACTCCCGGTTTACCGCTGGCAACCTTGTCGGGAGAGAGAAGGTTTCCAAAAGTACCCTGAACAGCATGCTTGTGTATATTTATTCGTGAATTGATGAATATTTATATGCTTTCTGGCCAAAGAGAGGCTTGATCCAGCTCACTCCCTCCCAAGGACCGAGCCCTTACAATGTCGCCTCATCACGGAGGCGTCATGCAGTTACACGAACTCATCAATACATTCGGTCAGGATCTCAAGCAGCGTCATGGCCAGAAGATCCACAAACTCTCCATTCACGGTGCCTTTACCTGCCCGAATCGGGACGGCACCCTTGGTCGTGGCGGCTGCACCTTCTGTAACGTCTCCTCTTTTGCCGACGAGTCGGCCCAGCAGCTCTCAGTCGTGCAGCAACTGCTGGCGAGGCGGGATGAGGTGACCCGCGCCAAGCGCTATCTCGCCTATTTTCAGGCTTACACCAGTACCTACGCCGAGGTGGAGTACCTGCAGCGCATGTATGAAGAGGCGTTGTCGGTGAGCGACATGGTGGGGCTCTGTGTCGGCACCCGCCCGGACTGTGTGCCGGATGCGGTGCTGGATCTGTTGGCCGGCTATCAGGCGAGAGGCTACGAGGTGTGGCTGGAGTTGGGGCTGCAGAGCGCCAATGACAAGACGTTGCAGCGGATCAACCGGGGTCATGGCTATGGCGCCTATGAAGATGCGGTGCGCCGCGCCCATGCCAGAGGTATTAAGGTGTGTGCCCACCTCATCGTCGGTCTGCCGGGGGAGGAGGCCATGGACAGCCTGGGGACTCTGCACCGCATCGTCGAGACCGGGGTGGAGGGGATCAAACTGCATCCGCTGCACGTGGTGGAGGGAAGCACCCTTGGCAAGGCCTGGCAGGCAGGGCGTCTCGTGGTTCCGACCCTGGAGGAGTATGTTGCGGCAGCGGTGGCCATGATCCAGCACACTCCTCCCGAGGTGGTGTACCACCGCATCTCGGCATCGGCCCGCCGCCCGACCCTGCTGGCGCCAGCCTGGTGCGAGAATCGCTGGACGGCCATGGCCGATATCGCGGCGGAGCTGAGTCGCATGGGGCCCCAGGGGGCCAGCCTGGGTCGACCCTTCTCCCTGCCAGGCACTAATGAGCAGTCACTCTAATTTCATCAAAAAAACAGGGGCTTATTAGAAGAAATTCAGTCTTTGCGGTATAGTTTCATTCAAGTCGCCTTGTTATCATGGTCGGCTTGAAAAATACATTGTTATCAATAAGCTTGTAGTGTTTACGAATCGGACAGGACGCGTCGGTATTCGGGCCGCCGCCTCACGCCATCCGGGTACCATATCCGGGCCCAGATGAGGGAGTGAGGCGCGTCATGGAAAGTCTTGTCACCGTGCGCTAATCAGGTTGTCGATCCCGGGGTCTGTACATGATGTCTTTTGCCGATCCCCGCCGCCTCGGGTGGCGACACTCCCGCGACAACCGTTTGAAATCATATTTAACGGGATGCTATGCAAGCAGAAACTAGCCGTATTGATGAGCTACTGGAATGCCTGGTTTTCTTGACCCGCTTTTATGGCGTACCCAACAGCCAGGATGCCCTGACCAACGGCTTGCCGCTGGTATCCGGCCGTCTGAGTACCGCACTCTTCAGCCGCGCTGCCGAGCGGGGAGGGCTCTCCGCCCGTGAGGTGATCCAGCCGCTCGAAAACATCTCTTCTCTGCTGCTGCCCTGCGTGTTGCAGACTCGCAACGGCGGGGCTTGCATTCTGCTGGAATGGAGTGAAGACAGAAGCCAGGGCAAGGTCATCTTTCCCCAGGCCGGTGATGCCGCCCAGTGGGTCAGCGTTGCCCAGCTCGGTGACGAATACAATGGCCGATGCTTCTTCGTCAAGAAGCAGTTCAAGTTTGACGAGCGCTCCCCCAAGGTCCTGGAGACCCGGGATGGCCACTGGTTCTGGAGCACGCTGTTCGAGTCCCGTGGCATCTATCGGGACGTGCTGATCGCCTCCATCCTCATCAACCTGTTTGCGGTGGCCAGCCCCCTGTTCACCATGAACGTCTATGACAAGATTGTGCCTAACCTGGCCTTTGACTCCCTCTGGGTGCTGGCGGTCGGTGCCATGGTGGTGTTTACCTTCGACTTCGTCATGCGCCAGCTGCGCAGTTACTTCATCGATATCGCGGGCAAGAAATCGGACGTGCTGTTGTCGGCCAAGATCTTCGCCAAGGTGATGGGGATGAAGATGGAGTCCCGTCCCGCCTCGACGGGGGCCTTTGCCAAACACCTGCAGGAGTTCGAGTCGGTACGGGAGTTCTTCACCTCCGCCACCGTCTCCACCCTGATTGATCTGCCTTTTGCCATCTTCTTCCTGTTCATCATCTGGATCTTCGCCGGTGTGATGGTGGTGGTCCCCATCGTTGCCATCCTGATCCTGGTTGCCTACAGCTTCTATATTCAGGAGCCCCTCAAGCAGTCCATTGAGGAAGGCTCCCGTCTCGCCTCCCAGAAGAACGCGAACCTCATCGAGAGCATCTCGGGTCTGGAAACCGTCAAGATCTTCGGCGCTGAGAGCCTGTTCCAGCACCGCTGGGAGCAGGCGGTATCCCATATCTCCACTTGGGGTGTGCAGACCCGCCGCATCACCAACTCCATGTCATCGCTGGCGAGTTACATCCAGCAGGTGGTGACCGTGGGGCTGGTCATCGTCGGGGTCTATCAGATCTCGGAAGGGTTGGTGACCATGGGGGGCATGATCGCCGCCGTCATGTTGTCGAGTCGCGCCATCGCGCCCATGGTGCAACTCTCCGTGCTCTCCACGCGCTATAACCAGGCCAAGTCAGCCCTCGAGATCCTCGAGAAGATCATGATGACCCCGGGGGAGCAGGAGGAAGGCAAGCAGTACATCCACCATCCGGTGATCCAGGGCCGCATCGAGTTCGAGAATGTTTCCTTCAAATACCCGGGGATGGAGAGCAGCACCCTGCACAACATCTCCCTGCGCATCGAACCCGGCGAGAAGGTGGCCATCATCGGCCGGATTGGTGCGGGCAAGACCACGCTGGAGAAGCTGCTGATGGGCCTCTATCGTCCGACGGACGGCTCGGTCAGACTCGATGGTTTTGAACTCGATCAACTGCCGCCGGCGGCCATTCGCCGCAACATCGGCTGTGTGCCCCAGGATGTGACCCTGTTCTTTGGCTCGGTGCGGGACAACATCATGCTCGGCAATCCGCTGGTGGATGATGCGCGGGTGATGCGCGCCGCCAAGCGCGCCGGGGTGACCAATTTCACCAACCGGGATCCCAACGGGCTGGATAGACAGATAGGTGAAGGTGGACGCCAGCTCTCCGGTGGCCAGCGTCAGGCCATCTTGCTGGCGCGCTCCCTGCTCAATGATCCGCCCATCTTGGTGATGGACGAGCCGACCTCCAACATGGACAACC
Organism: Aeromonas intestinalis; assembly: GCF_054052485.1. Taxonomy (NCBI): domain Bacteria; kingdom Pseudomonadati; phylum Pseudomonadota; class Gammaproteobacteria; order Aeromonadales; family Aeromonadaceae; genus Aeromonas; species Aeromonas intestinalis. The sequence continues at coordinate 312,606 of NZ_JBSTYK010000003.1, read as the reverse complement.
AGTCCGAGATGCTGGTGAAGCAGGAGCTGGCGCGGCTCGGACCCGAAACGACGCTGATCCTCATTACCCACAAGACCTCCATGCTGGATGTGGCTTCCCGGGTGATCGTCGTGGAGCAGGGCCAGATAGTGGCCGATGGCCCCAAAGAGGTGGTATTGCAACAATTGAAGGAAGGCAAGGTACGCGTGCAGGAGACGGCCCATGGCTAACAACTGGTTCAAGAAAACGGCCCCCGACACCGTCCTGCCTTCCCCGGAACAGCTGGAGTTTGTGGATGACGGGGCCGCCGCCGTCCTGCTGACCACGCCGACCCGTGCCAGGGTTCTGCTGTGGGCCTGCTTCCTGTTCTTCGTGAGTGCCATCATCTGGGCCGCCTGGGCGAAGCTCGATGAAGTCACCGTGGGCCAGGGCAAGGTGATCCCGTCTCGCCAGCTGCAGGTCATCCAGAACCTGGAGGGGGGGATCGTCAAGGAGATCTTCGTCAAGGAAGGGGACATCGTCGAAAAAGGGGAGCCTTTGCTGCGCATCGACGACACCCGCTTCAAGTCGGATTTTCGGGAGCGTGAGCAAGAGCTGGTGACCCTCAAGGGGGACATCGCCCGTTTGCGCGCAGAGATAAAGAGCGTGATCGTCAAGAATGAGCCGAATCTGGGCTGGCGCGAGCAAGTGGTCATCGACAAGCAGCCCATCGTCTTCCCGGATGGCTATGAGAATGTGTTCGCCGAATATGCGAACCGGGAGAAGTCGGTTCAAAACGATCGCCTCAACAACCTGCAGAACCAGCTCTATATCCTCGGTCAGCAGATAGAGCAGAAAGAACAGGAAACCATCGAGCTCAATGCCAAGATCCGCACCGTGAGCCGCAGCGTCGATCTGGCGCGCCAGGAGCTCAACATCAGCCGTCCGCTCGCGAAAGAGGGGATAGTGCCTCAGGTGGAGCTTATCAAACTGGAGCGGCAGGTGAACGAGATGCAAGGGGAGTTGGAAGCCAATCGCCTGCTGATCCCCAAGCTCAACTCTGTGCTGCGTGAAACCATCTCCAAGCGCAATGATATTGCCCTGAAATTCCGGGCCGACTCTCAAACTGAGCTCAACGAACGTCAGGGCAAGCTGGGTCAGCTCTCAGAGGGGCAGGTCGGGCTGCGTGACCGGGTCGATCGGACCAGCGTCATCGCCCCGCTCAAGGGCACCATCAAGAAACTCAAGATCAATACCCTGGGGGGCGTCGTGCAGCCCGGGATGGATCTGATGGAAATAGTACCGCTGGAAGACACCCTGCTGGTGGAGGCCAAGGTCTCGCCGAAGGACATCGCCTTCCTGCGTCCCGGGCTCGAGGCCGTGGTCAAGATAACGGCGTACGATTTCACTGTTTATGGAGGTTTACATGGCAAGGTTGAACAGATAAGCGCGGACTCCATCCAGGATGAGGAGGGCAACTCCTTCTATCTGGTGCGGGTCCGAACCGAGAAGAGTTATCTGGGCGATGAGCTTAACGCACTTCCCATCATCCCCGGTATGTTAGCCAGTGCAGATATCATAACTGGTAAAAAAAGTGTCTTAGACTACTTGCTAAAGCCGATCTTGCGGGCTAAGCAGTCGGCACTGAGAGAACGATAAGCCAACAATCTAAAAACAACATGACTGGAGATACCATGAAGAAGACGATTGTTGCCATGCTGGTCAGTGGCGCAGTGCTGTTCCCTGGCCTTGGCCAGGCTCAAACGCTGGAGCAGTCAGTGGCACAGTCACTGGCCACCCATCCTAAAATCAAGGAAGCTTTTGACCTCTATCAGGCACGACTGTATCAGCATGATGGAGCCAAAGGTGGCTATTATCCCACCATCGATCTGCGTGGCGGTGTCGGTTATGAAAAGACTGACAGCCCCTCGACCCGCGCTGCTGGCGCGAACTCGCAGACCATCGATGATTCCATGACTCGTAAAGAGGCCGGGATCAGTCTGCGCCAGATGCTGTTCGACGGCTTTGACGTCAGCAGCAACGTGGCCCGTACCGATGCCGCCGCCGAGGCCCAGCGCCTGGCCATGATCTCCGAAGCAGAGAATACCGCGCTGCGCGTGGCAGAGGTGTACCTCAACATGCTGCGTCAGCAGGAGATCCTGGAGCTATCCAAGCAGAACCTGGAGACTCACGAACAGATCCGCAGTGACATCCAGAAACGGACTGACTCCGGCCTGGGGTCGACCGCAGACCAGACCCAGATCGATGGTCGTGTGGCCCGAGCCTATTCCAACCAGGCGGCAGCCGAGAACAACTATCGGGATGCCGAGAGTGAGTTCATCCGTGTCGTGAACGAGGTACCCAAGGATCTGGTTCAGCCCGCGCCTAACAGCCAGCTGATCCCGGCGACCCTTGAAGATGCGCTCAAGACGGCGACCGAGCTGCATCCGACGCTGTTGTCATCCCTGCAGGATATCGAAGAGGCGAAATACCAGCACGAAGGGTCCAAGTCCGGCTTCTATCCGAATGTGGCATTCGAAGTGGATCAGAACTGGAACGAGGATATCGACGCGGTCAAGGGCCGTAACGACGACCTGACCGCCATGGTCCGGATGCGCTACAACCTGTTCCGTGGTGGCTCCGATCTGGCGGAAAGCAAAGCCACCTCGGCGCTCTATTCCCAGGCGAAAGACATTCACCTGAATGCCTTCCGTCAGGTGGAAGAGGGTACCCGTCTTGCCTGGAACGCCAAAGAGTCTCTGGCCAAGCAGAAGGTGTTCCTCAAGGAACACGTGGATGCGAGCTATGACACCGTTCAGGCGTACAAGAAGCAGTTTGGTCTGGGCCAACGGACCTTGCTGGACGTGCTGAACACGGAGAATGAACTGTTCGAAGCGCGTCGCAGCTACATCACGGCCGAGTATGACTCCTTGCTGGCGGACTACCGGATCCTCAACGCCACCGGGGGTCTGCTCAATGCCATGAACGTGCAGCAGCCAGCCGATTGGCAGGCCAACAACAACTGATGTCCATCCCGTTGACATGAGTTCAGACAAAGCAATGGCTGCAGCTCGCTGCAGTCATTCTTTTATGTTGTTGTCTCACGGGACGTTTTGATGCACTGCCGCAGGGGAAGAATGTGACGTTCGGCTACAAAGCAAGCAGCAACGGGATGACCACGTGGGGACGGCTTATGCGTCTGTCTCTGCGTGGTTCTCGTTCGATGCTCTGGTTGTGCCTGCTGTCGCTCCCCTTGCTGCTCAATGCCAGCCAGCCTCTCTCATCGGAAGATCTCAAACTGGTCAAGCGTGCGGAAGAGACCTATGGCGTGAGGGCAGGCAAGCGGGTGACCGGTTGGCGCACCCTGGCCATGCAGAATCGGGATGCGGGCCTGTCGGATCGGCAGAAACTGGAGAAGGTGAACCAGTTCTTCAATCAGATGCGCTTCATCGACGACATCAAGCTGTGGCACAAGAAAGATTATTGGGCGACCCCGTTGGAATTTTTGGGGGCTGCCGGCGGAGATTGTGAAGACTTCAGCATTTCCAAATATTTTACGCTGCTGGAGCTTGGCATCCCGGATGAAAAAATGCGAATGGTATATGTCAAGGCATTGGATTATAACCAGTTTCATATGGTGGTTGCGTATTATGAGACGCCCGCCTCCGTGCCATTGATTTTGGACAATCTGGTCGGCGCCATTCGACCGGCCAGTCAACGGGCGGATCTGCTGCCCATTTACAGCTTTAACGGTAGTCACTTGTGGTTGATGAAGGCGCGTGGACAAGGGGAATTGACCGGACAGTCGTCACGCTTGGGATTATGGAATGATTTACGCAATCGCATGACTTCGGGGCGATTGGCTCGGCCAGTGCTGAATTTGGATGATTAACCTATGACGCTCTACAGACAATTATTGGCAACCATGTTGCTTCTGTTCGGATTGCTGTTTGCCGCCACCTATTGGGTGCAGTTCAATTCGACCCGCAACTATCTGGCACAGCAACAGGAAACCACGGTGATCAACACCGCCACCTCCCTGGGGCTGGCGTTGACGCCTTATCTGGAGAATGGCGACAAGGTCAGCGCCGAGTCGGTCATCAAGGCCGTGTTCGATGGTGGTTATTATCAGCTGGTGCGTCTGGACTTGCTGGCCTCCAAGGATGTGATCGAGCTGGATAACACCAACAACATCCAGGGAGTGCCCCAGTGGTTCATCGGATTGGGATTGTTTCCTGAGGTATCCAACGAATCTATTTTGACCTCTGGCTGGTTGCAGCTTGGCAAACTGAAGGTCGTGGGCCATCCCGGGCAGGCCTACTACGAACTCTGGGAAGGGATGAGTAAGCTGGCCAGCTGGTTCCTGATCGGGTTCTTGATCACGACCATCTTGTTGATGCGGGCCCTGAATTATCTGCTCAAACCCCTCAAGCTCATCTGCGATCAGGCCGTCGAGATTGAATTGCACCACTTCGGGCATGCCATCCCGGAACCCAAGACGCGTGAATTGAAGCAGGTGGTACAAGCCATCAACATCCTGTCCAGCAAGCTGGCCGTGCAGTTCAAAGAACAGGCCGACGAAGCGGAAAATCTGCGTGCCCGCGTCTATGTGGATGCGGTCTCGGGTCTTGGCAACCGCTCCTACTTTGTGGGGCAGGTCAACGCCTGGATTGCCGAGGCAGGGCAGGGCGGCGTCATGCTGGTCGCCGTGGACATGCTGGATGATCTCTATCGGGAAGAGGGGTTCGCCGCCCGGGACAACATGGTGAAATCCATCGCCCAGGTGCTCAAAGAACTCCTCAATGGTTGGGATGGATCCGCGCTGGCTCGGATCTCGGCCACCGAATATGCCCTGCTTTGTCCGACCGATGATCTCTCCCGCCTCAAGGAGCTGGCCGAGACCATCAATAGCCGTATCGCGGATCTGGTCGTGAACCCCATGGGTGAGGGGCGTGCGCTCTCCGTCATCGGCATCGCCGGGCGCGATGGCAGCGACGATCTCTCCGCTCTGCTGACCAAGGCGGACAATGCCCTCGGCAAGGCGCGCAACGAACGCCGTGGTGCCGTGGTGATGGAAGGTGGCACAGAGCAGGGGCTGATGGGCCGTCTGGCCTGGCGCGACCTGGTACAAGATGCCATTGCCAGAAGCCTGTGGCGCTTCAAGGCGCAGCCTGCTTGTCGCTTTGACGATGGTGCCCGGCTGCATGCCGAGCTGTTCGCCTCCATTTCGCGAGACGGGACGGATTACTTTGCCGGCCAGTTCCTGCCGGCCATCGAGCAGTTCAAGATGGGACCCGAGTTCGATCAGGCCGTGCTGGAGGCCTGCGTTCCGTTGTTCCAGCAGCAGGCCGATCTGGTGCTCGCCGTCAACATCACCGCAGGTTCACTCTGTTCCGATGAATTCCTGAGCTGGTTGCGAGACTATCTGGGCCAGCATGGGGAGCTCAAAGAGAAGCTGCTGTTTGAAATTCCCGAGGCTGCCATCATGAAGCACAAGGATCAGGTGGCTGCCTTGGTCAGCGTGCTGCAGGAATATGGCTTCCAGTGGGGGGTCGATCATTATGGTCGCCACTTCCAGTCACTGGGCTATCTGGAAGAGCTCTCTCCGGCCTATGTCAAGGTGGATCACGGCTATACCAGCCAGATCATGGAGCCGGGGGCTGATACCTCCTTCCTGGCGGCGGTTTGCCGAGCGGCGCACAACGCCGGCGTCATCACCATCGCCACGCGGGTGGAGGATGAGCAGCAGGTCGAGATGCTGGCGAAGTTGCACATCGATGGTTATCAGGGCTTCGTCCATCCGGCGTTCCCGCTCTCCTGAGTAATATCAAAATCCAAATGGGCCCCATTGTGGGCCCTTTTTTATATCCATTTAGAATAAGCTTTCGGTTTTATGGGTTGGCATTGATGAATGGGGTAGATATCGATTTGTTAATGTATTGATTTGTTTGTGTAAAAACGCACCATTCGATTCGCTGCATCAGAGTGGGGTGAACAGTTTCAAATCAGTACATTTTTGCAACGGAAGCCGACGGGGGGGAAATCTAAGGTGTATGCATCAAGATTTGTCACCCTGGAGCAATGGATATGCGTACCCAAATCATCGACAAGACCGTCGTCGTCTCATCCGTAGAAGGCAATGTTCAGATCCTGCTGGCCGATGGCAGCAGTCGTCTCCTCCAGCCCGGAGAGATATTGCAGCCAGGGGCCAAACTCAACATCGCCGACGACGCCAAGCTGATGCTGGCTCCTTATAATGACGGCCCCAATGTTGCGCCAGAGGCCCCAGCCCCCACGGATGTTCCAGCACAGGGAGATCCTTCCTCATCGGCCGAGAACAAGGATGTCTCGCCGGAAATCGCCGCATTGCAAAAATCCATACTGGAAGGGGTTGACCCGACCAAGAACTTCGAAGCTGCGGCAGCGGGCGGCGCTCCGGCCGCCGGTGGTGGCGGCGGGATTGGCGGGGTAGCCGGTGCCAGCGGCAATGGCGGTTTTGTCGTCATCGACCGCATTGGCGATGCCACCATTGCTAGCGCGGGATTTGATACCAGCCATGACGCGGCTGCCGGGCAAAATCCGGTACAAGCAGATGATCTGCTGCCTGACAACCAACTCGACGATCTGGATGAGTTCGCCGTGACGCAGGAAGATCAGTCCGTCAGCGGTGACCTGCTTGCCAACAGCAGCAACCCGGATGGTCCCTTTGGGGTGTCGATCCTCACCTATAGCTGGGGCAACAACATCGGCGTGCCAGCCGGGGTGGCAACCACACTGGACGGGATAGGCACGCTGATCATCAATGCCGATGGGACCTATACCTTCACTCCGGCCCTCAACTATACGGGCCCGGTTCCCCCGGCCGATTACATCGTCACGGATGGGGCCGATACCAATCCTTCGACGCTCATCATCACCATCACTCCGGTGGATGAAGGGGTCTCTCTCGGCGGGTTGGCGGTGGAGGGGGGCGAGCTTCTCCTCAATGAAGCCGCCCTGGCCGATGGCAGTGCGCCGGATGCCACGGCTTTGACCAAGGGCGGTACCTTTACCTTCAATGCGGCCGACGGGATCCAGAGCCTGACCCTGGGTGGAGTGACGCTCATCAGCAATGGTCAGGTCATCACCAATTTCCCGCAGACCATCCCAAGCCCGCTGGGCAACCAGCTGCTGGTGACCGGTATCAGTTACAACCCGGTGACCGGTGCCGGTAGCGTCACCTACAGCTATACCCTGAGCGACAATGAGTCTCACACCCAGCCAGCCAATGACACGGCGCTGACCGAGAGCTTCGGGGTCGTGTTGACGGACAGCGACGGTGACAGTACCAGCGCCAGCCTGGATGTGGTGATCCTCGATGACGTGCCGAGTGTGTCTGTGGTGCCAGGTTCTGCCGAGCTGGGTGTGCTCAGCGTGGACGAGAGCCTGCCGCAACTGGGCGGTGCGGACAACGACGGCGTTGCCAGCGTGACGCTGGCGGCCTCCGTGGTGCAGGCCCAGTTTAGCCATGCCTTCGGGGCTGACGGGGCGGGCAGTATCGGCTACAGACTCTCTCTTGGTGGCAACAATGTGGCGAGTGGTCTCTATGCGGTCGATCCGCAAGCCGCCAATGGTCAGGGTACCCAAATCGTGCTCAACCAGGTCGGCAATGTCATCACTGGCAGCGCCAACGGGGTGAGTTATTTCACCCTGATCATCAACCCTGCCACTGGCGCCGTGACCCTGACCCTGTTGGACAATATCTGGCAAGGGGATACCAGCAGCAATGATGACAGCATCAGCCTGACCCTCGGCAGTGGCATCTTGACGCTGGTGCAGACGGTGACCGACTCCGATGGTGACAGTGCCAAGGCCAGCCTGGATCTGGGGGCGAGTGGCGTGTTCCGCTTTGAAGACGATGGCCCGACGTCTGGTCTGGCCCCCGAGTTCCAGCGCCCCGGATTCGTGACGGTCGATGAAAGTCTGCCTGCACTGGGTGGTGCCGGCAATGACGGTATCGCCAGTGCGACCCTGACGGGGGCGGCCGTGCAGTCCCAGTTCAGTCATGCCTTCGGCGCCGATGGGGCGGGCAATATCAGTTACAGCTTGATGCTCAATGGCGGCAACGTAGCCAGCGGCCTCTATGCCGTTGATCCCTCTGCAGCCAACGGTCAAGGGGCCCAGATCCTGCTCAACCAGGTGGGCAATGTCATCACCGGCAGTGCCAACGGGGTGAGCTATTTCACCCTCACCATCGATCCCGCCAGTGGTGCCGTGACTCTGAACTTGCTGGATAACGTCTGGCATGGCGATACCGGCAATCATGACGACAGTGTCAGCCTGACCCTGGAGAGTGGCATCCTGACCCTGGTGCAGACCGTGACCGATGCCGATGGCGACAGCGCCAAGGCCAGTCTGGATCTGGGGGCCAACGGTACCTTCCGTTTCGAAGATGATGGCCCGACCACAGGACCGGCCAGCGAGGCCCCGCGTCTGGGTTCTGTCACCGTGGATGAGAGCCTGCCTGCCTTGGGTGGTGCATACAATGATGGCGTGGCCAGTGCGACCCTGGCGGCGGCCGCCGTGCAGGGGCAGTTCAATGCGGCATTCGGCGCTGATGGAGCTGGCAGTATCGGCTACAGTCTGGCGCTCAGTGGCAGCAATGTGGCGAGCGGCCTCTATGCAGTCGATCCCTCTGCCGCCAACGGCCAGGGGACGCAGATCCTGCTGAACCAAGTAGGCAACGTCATCACCGGCAGCGCCAACGGGGTGAGCTACTTTACCCTGACGATCGATCCGGCCAGCGGCGCCGTGACCCTGAAGCTGTTGGACAATGTCTGGCACGGCAACACCAGCAACCCGGATGACAGCGTCAGTCTGACCCTGGAGAGCGGCGTGCTGACCCTGGTGCAGACAGTCACCGACGCCGATGGCGACAGCGCCAAGGCCAGCCTGGATCTGGGTGTGAATGGCACCTTCCAATTCGAGGATGACGGCCCGACCGTCTGCCTGGTTGACGAAGCCCCGAGCCTCGGGACTGTCAAGGTGGACGAGAGCCTGCCGGCCCTGGGCGGTGCATACAACGATGGCGTTGTGAGCGCGACTCTGGCAGCCGTGACGGTGCAAGCACAATTTAACCATGCCTTCGGTGCCGATGGCGCCGGTCGTATCGGCTACAGCCTGGCGCTCAGTGGTAGCAACGTGGCTAGCGGCCTCTATGCAGTCGATCCCTCTGTTACCAACGGTCAGGGGGCCCAGATCCTGCTGAACCAGTCTGGTAATGTCATCACCGGCAGTGCCAACGGGGTGAGCTATTTCACCCTCACCATCGATCCCGCCAGCGGCGCCGTGACTCTGACATTGTTGGACAACGTCTGGCACGGCAACACCAGCAATCCCGATGACAGTGTCAGCCTGACCCTGAACAGCGGCGTCTTGACCCTGGTGCAGACAGTTACCGATGCCGATGGTGACAGCGCCAAGGCAAGCGTGGATCTGGGTGTGAATGGCACCTTCCAATTCGAGGATGACGGTCCGACCGTCTGCCTGGCTGCCGAGGGGCCAAGCCTCGGGGTCGTGAAGGTCGATGAAAGCCTGCCGACTCTGGGCGGTGCATACAACGACGGCATTGTCAGTGCTACTCTGGCAGCCGCGACGGTGCAAGCTCAGTTCAGCCATGCCTTTGGTGCCGATGGTGCCGGTAGCATCGGCTATAGCCTGGCGCTCAGTGGCAGCAATGTGGCGAGTGGCCTCTATGCAGTCAACCCTTCTGCCGCCAACGGTCAGGGGGCTCAGATCCTGCTGAACCAGTCTGGCAATGTCATCACCGGCAGTGCCAACGGTGTGGACTATTTCACCCTGACCATCAATCCCGCCAGCGGTGCCGTAACCCTGACCTTGCTGGACAACGTCTGGCATGGTGATACCGGCAATCATGACGACAGCGTCAGCCTGACCCTCAAGAGTGGCATCCTGACCCTGGTGCAGACCGTGACTGATGCCGATGGTGACAGTGCAAAAGCAAGCGTGGATCTGGGGGCCGGTGGCGTGTTCCGCTTTGAGGATGACGGCCCGACCGTTTGCCTGACAGAGGGGGCCCCACGCCTGTCAGCTACAGTGGATGAAAGCTTGCCCGCCCTGGGCGGCGCGTATAGTGACGGGATCGCGAGTGCTACCCTGACCGCAGCCGCAGTGCAAGGCCAGTTCAGTCATGTGTTCGGTGCCGATGGTGCCGGCAGCGTCGGCTACAACCTGGTACTCAGTGGCAGCAACGTGGCGAGTGGCCTCTATGCAGTAAATCCCTCTGCCGCCAACGGTCAGGGGGTACAGATCCTGCTGAACCAGTCTGGCAACGTCATCACCGGCAGCGCCAACGGAGTGAACTACTTCACCCTGACCGTCGATCCTGTCACGGGGGCGGTGACCCTGACCTTGCTGGACAATGTCTGGCACGGCAACACCACCAGTTCGGATGACAGCGTCAGCCTGACGCTCAAGAGCGGTATCCTGACGCTGGAACAAACGGTAACCGATGCCGATGGCGACAGCGCCAAGGCCAGCCTGGATCTGGGGGCAGGCAAGGTGTTCAGTTTCGAGGACGATGGCCCGCAGCTGCGGGATCTGCAAGGTGGTGGCATCAGAGTACAGGTACAGGAAGATGCGCTGACGCTGGCTGGGGGGGCGCCCCACGAGGGCAATCATGAAAATGCCGGGCAGACCACCACGGCCAGCGATACTACGGGTTCCCTCAATACCCTGGTGAACTTCGGGGCAGACGGCCCCGGTGCATTCAGCCTCTCCACCAATGTCAGCTCCCTGACCGCGCAAGGACTGAGCAGCGGTGGTATGGCGCTGAGCTACAACGTGGTGGGCAATGTGCTGACGGCCTCGGCCGGGGGGACGGTTATCTTCACCCTGACGGTGGCCGCCGATGGCGATTACACCTTCACCCTGAAGGGACCACTGGATCATCCCGTCAAGGAAGGGTTGCCCAACGGCGACAATGAACTGCTGCCCGTGCCCATCGATTTCTCCGGGGTGCTGGTTGCGACCGACGGGGATGGCGACAAGGCGCCGAGCTTCCCTAAAGGCTCATTTGTTGTCGATGTGCAGGATGATATTCCGGTGGCCCAAGATGACTATGCCACCGTGCTTGCCGGGCAGTCCCAGAATATCAACATGGTGTTTGTACTCGATTTCAGCGGCAGCATAGATAACAACGAACTGAACGCCATGCTCGATGCGGTGCGTACCGCCGGGCAGACCCTGTTCAACACCTCGGGCGGTCAGGTCAAGATCCAGATAGTGGCGTTCTCCGGCGATTCCCATGCTTATGAGGCGGTCGATAACGTAGCGGCCTTCACAGCCTTGGTGAACTCCTTGAACCCGCAGGAGCCCGGTGGCGTACGTCCCTTTGACGGTAACACCGACTTTACCGATGCCATCGAAGAGACCATTGCCTCCTATACCCCGATCTCGGGGTGGAACAACCAAGTGGTCTTCATCAGCGATGGCAACCCCAACGAACAAACCGGCCCGGGTGACACCTCGCTTACCAGCTCGGTGGCGACCAGTTGGAACAATTTCGTCGACAACAACGGTATCACTGTCACCACCATAGGGATTGGCAATGGCATCATCGATGCCCGTCTACAAGATGTCGACGTGGACGCAGGCCCGAACAATACCCCGCTGCGGGTGAACAACTTCGGCGATCTGGTCGATACCCTGCTCAACCAGGTGATTGGCGGTCTGGTGCAAGGCAACGTACTCAATGGTTCCAACAATGTGGTTGGGGGCGGGGATGACGATGCCTATGGCGCCGATGGTCCGGGCTATATCCAGTCCATCAAGATTGGTGCGATCACCTACAGCTGGGATGGTGTACTCGATGGGGATCAGCAGTTGACCGCCGTGACCACCCCTGCGGGTGGCAAGCTGAGCTTCAACTTCTCCACCGGTGCATGGAGCTATCAGGCCCCCGCCAATGTGAATGGCGATCTGACCGAAGACTTCCAATACACCATCATCGACAAGGATGGCGATCCGGCCACGGCAACCCTGCACCTCTATGTCGAGGATGTGGGGTCGGTGGAAGGTTATGTGGATGAGGATGAGCTGCCCACTGGCATCACCGACAGCGATGGCGTCACCAGCAGTGTCAGCGGCAGCGTGGCAGCACTGATCGTCGGCCCGGATAACTCCGCAACCATCAGCCTCAATACCAACACCAGCGGCGTGACTGCGGCCAGCTCTGGTGGCGTAGTGTTGGTCTATACGGTTGTCGGCAACACCCTGACTGCCACCGCCAATGGGGCGACGGTGTTCACGCTCCAGGTTGGTTCAAATGGCAGCTATCAGTTCAACCTGGTCAAATCGCTGGATCATCCGCTGGGTAATGGCGATGACAGCGAACTGCTGACCCTGGATTTCACCAGTATCCTGAAGGCGACGGGTGGCAGTGGCACCCTGGCCGGCAGCTTCCTCATCCATGTGGAAGATGACGTGCCCAAAGCAAACAATGAACACGGCGGCAGCGTCACCGAAGATGTGGCGGGCAGCCTGGGCGGTAACGTGCTGAGCAACGATGCCTCCGGTGCGGATACCCCGGCCGCCTTCGTGGGCTGGAGTGCGACCGGTCACAACAACGGCTCGGCAGTAGCCTCCCTGAATACCTATGGCAGCTTCGTGCAAAACGGCGACGGCAGCTGGACCTATGCGCTGGACAACAGCCGCCCGGCGACCCAGGCGCTGGGGTCGGGGTTCAACCAGAGCTACGACGTCTGGTACACCATGAAGGATGCGGATGGGGACGAGAGCATTGCCAAGCTGACCATCACGGTGAAGGGGGCGGATGACAGCCAGACCGTGACCGTGCAGGCGGCGGGCGGTACGACCACCACCGTCTATGAAACCGCCCTGGTGGATGGCCGCACTGAGCTGTCCGACCCGGCAGTGAACAGCGATACCCGGGAAGCGGTGAGCGGTACCTTCCAGGTGTCCGCCACGGACGGGGTGGCCAGCGTGACCGTGCTGGGCCATACCTTCGTGCCCGGTGGCTCGTTGCCACAAGACATCAACACCGGTTATGGCCTGCTCGACATCACCAGCTTCGTGCTGGCGCCGGATGGCAAGAGTGCGACGGTGGGGTACACCTATACCTTGTCCGACAACGTGCTGACCCCGCCGGCGGGCATCGGCTATTTCGATGACATCGGCAATGACATCACGGTGACCGGGGTGAGTGGGGCGACATCCACCTCGGTGGACCTGCAGATCCGGATCATCGATGACACGCCGCTGGCAGCCAATGACGCGGGTGGCACGGTCACCGAGGATGGTGCCGGTAGCCTGAGCGGCAATGTGCTCACCAATGATGCAGTCGGTGCCGACACGCCAGCCGTGTTTGTCAGCTGGGGTGCCGATGCGGCCACCGTCGCGGCCCTGAATAGCTACGGTACCCTGGTTCGAAATCCGACTACCGGTGACTGGAGCTATGTGCTGGACAACAGCCGCCCGGCGACCCAGGCGTTGGGGGCGTCCTTCAATCAGACCTACACCCTGAACTACACCATGGCGGATGCAGATGGTGACCAAAGCAGCGCCACGCTGACCATCACGGTGAAGGGGGCGGATGACAGCCAGACCGTGACCGTGCAGGCGGCGGGCGGTACGACCACCGCCGTCTATGAAACCGCCCTGGTGGATGGCCGCACTGAGCTGTCCGACCCGGCAGTGAACAGCGATACCCGGGAAGCAGTGAGCGGTACCTTCCAGGTGTCCGCCACGGACGGGGTGGCCAGCGTGACCGTGCTGGGCCATACCTTCGTGCCCGGTGGCTCGTTGCCACAAGACATCAACACCGGTTATGGCCTGCTCGACATCACCAGCTTCGTGCTGGCGCCGGATGGCAAGAGTGCGACGGTGGGGTACACCTATACCTTGTCCGACAACGTGCTGACCCCGCCGGCGGGCATCGGCTATTTCGATGACATCGGCAATGACATCACGGTGACCGGGGTGAGTGGGGTGACATCCACCTCGGTGGACCTGCAGATCCGGATCATCGATGACACGCCGCTGGCAGCCAATGACGCGGGTGGCACGGTCACCGAGGATGGTGCCGGTAGCCTGAGCGGCAATGTGCTCACCAATGATGCCGTCGGTGCCGACACGCCAGCCGTGTTTGTCAGCTGGGGTGCCGATGCGGCCGCCGTCGCGGCCCTGAACAGCTACGGTACCCTGGTTCGAAATCCGACTACCGGTGACTGGAGCTATGTGCTGGACAACAGCCGCCCGGCGACCCAGGCGTTGGGGGCGTCCTTCAACCAGACCTACACCCTGAACTACACCATGGCGGATGCAGATGGTGACCAAAGCAGCACCAAGCTGACCATCACGGTGAAGGGGGCGGATGACAGCCAGACCGTGACCGTGCAGGCGGCGGGCGGTACGACCACCACCGTCTATGAAACCGCCCTGGTGGATGGCCGCACTGAGCTGTCCGACCCGGCAGTGAACAGCGATACCCGGGAAGCGGTGAGCGGTACCTTCCAGGTGTCCGCCACGGACGGAGTGGCCAGCGTGACCGTGCTGGGCCATACCTTCGTGCCCGGTGGCTCGTTGCCACAAGACATCAACACCGGTTATGGCCTGCTCGACATCACCAGCTTCGTGCTGGCGCCGGATGGCAAGAGTGCGACGGTGGGGTACACCTATACCTTGTCCGACAACGTGCTGACCCCGCCGGCGGGCATCGGCTATTTCGATGACATCGGCAATGACATCACGGTGACCGGGGTGAGTGGGGTGACATCCACCTCGGTGGACCTGCAGATCCGGATCATCGATGACACGCCGCTGGCGGTAGACGATAGCGACAGTGTCAAGGAGGGTTTTGGTAATGTGGCCGACGGCAACGTATTCACAGGGGGGGGGGGCTCGGACAGCAATATAACTGATGGCGTAGCTGACGCTATTGGTGCCGATACGGTAGCCGCTGGGATGGCCGTGACTGGCGCACGTACGGGACTGGAAGGGGCGGGTGGTGCACTTGCAACAGTTACCGCTGCGGGTGTTCTGATCAGTGGTACATACGGCAATCTGGTGATTAAGTCCGATGGAAGCTACACCTATACCCTGAAAACGGCTTCGATTCCGAGCAATATTACGAGTGAAACCTTCACCTACCAGATTACGGATGGTGATGGTGACAATGATTTAGCTCAGTTGAGCATTAATCTTGTTCAAGATACCCGTATCCCCGTGCTGACTATCGGTAATGCGACCGTCGATGAAGAGGGGCTGCCAGCACGCGTCGGTGAGCCTGCCGGCACTGCGGCCAGTGGAAACTCCGAGATCTTCAATGGAAGCTTCAGCATCAATACTCAGGGTGAGAACCTCACGGCGCTGACCATAGGAGGTCAGACTTACAATCTGGCCGGTGGCGGCAGCCAAACCTTGATTAATGACACGCAAGGGACTCTGGTCGTGACTGGGGTGAGCGGCCCTGTCTCGGGTGTGTTCACGGTGAATTACACCTATACCCTGAAAGACAACATCCTCACCCACAATGTGCAGGGCAATGCTGACACGGCCAATGGTCTGAGCTATGTGGTGTCCGCCACGGATGCCAGTGGCGATACAGGCACTGGTTCCCTGCAGGTAGTCATCAGCGATGATGCACCGATCGCCACTGGGACTATTAATGCTGGCCAGGCGACTCAGGTCCAGAACACGAACCTGATGCTGATCCTCGATATCTCCGGCAGTATGGGCGATCCATCGGGATATCAAGGCATGAGCAGAATGCAGGTCATGCAGAAGTCGGCACTGGAGCTGCTCGACAAATATGATGCCTACGGTAATGTGATGGTCAACATCATCACCTTCGCCACCATGGCCGCCAACCCGACAGGTACCTGGGTCACTGTCGATGCAGCCAAAGCCATCATTCTTGGGCTGTCACCGACAGACTCGACCAACTACGATGATGCGCTGAACGATGCCATCAATGCCTTCGCGGCAAACAACAAGATTGTCGGGGCACAAAACGTCTCCTACTTCATGTCGGATGGCTTGCCCAATGCAAACAACGTCAGCAACTCCGCGACTGTTCCCGATGGTTCGAACAGCTTCGGTGATGGGAATGGCATCAGTACAGCCAACGAGAAGGACTGGACCGATTTCCTGAAGGCGAACAACATCAACTCGTTTGCTCTCGGGATGGGATCAGGGGCTACCCAGTCGGCACTGGATCCCATTGCTTACAACGGTGTGACCGGTGCAAGCTCTGCCAACACCTCCGCCGTGGTGGTGACCGACTTCAGCCAGCTGGCGGCTACATTGCTCAGCACAGTGGTGGCTCCGCCACTGTCCGGGCAACTGATCGATGGTGTGACGGCGAGCACGGGGGCAGATGGCGGCTGGATCAATGCGATTACAGTTGGGGGTGTCACTTATACCTACAACCAGAAGACCGATGTTTCGGGTGTGACTGGCGGGACGTCGGCCGGTACCTTCGATACAAGCACCAACGAATGGTCAATCACGCTGGCCGGTGGCACCTTCAAAATTGACATGGATAACGGTCTGTATACCTATACGCCACCGTCATCCATTCCGGTGGGAGGGATCAACCAAGTCATCGGTTACAGTGTGATCGATAACGATGGAGACACTGCGTCCAGCACCTTGTCCCTCATCGTGAACCCCGCGATCGGTCCTACAGTGGTGCGCGACGACTTCATCGTCACCAATCAGGATCCATCGACCATCCCGGATTGGGCGCTGCTTGCCAACGATACGGGACCACTTGCCGCGACCCAGACGCTCACGGGGGTCTCAGGCGCGGTCGGTGGCACAATCACCGACAATGCGGGCTCGGTGACGTTCGATGATGGTACGGGTAATGCCACACCCAGCCTCTACGATGGGTCGTTCAACTACACCAACAGCACGACCTCGGATACAGCCAAGGTATTCGTGGATGTGCAGAGTGGCTCGACGCTCACCGGGGGTTACCTCGACGAGATCCTGATTGGCGGGAGTGGCAACGACACCATCAACGGCAATGCCGGCAACGACATCTTGCTCGGTGGTGCCGGCAACGACACCCTGAATGGAGGTGAGGGTAATGACATCCTGGTTGGTGGTGCGGGTAACGATACTCTGGATGGTGGCGCGGGCAACGACACTGCCAGCTACATCGATATCACGGGGGGCGTAGGCGTTACGGTCACTGTCAATGGCAACAATCAGGTTACTGGCGGGGCTGGGACCGACAGTCTGAGCAACATGGAAAACCTGGTGGGCTCCATGTTCAACGACAGCCTGACCGGGGATGGCAATGCCAACATCCTCAGTGGTCTGGCGGGTGACGACATCTTGATTGGTGGCGGAGGTGATGATCTGCTGATCGGTGGTACTGGCAGTGACACCCTGACCGGCGGCACTGGCAAGGATACCTTCAAGTGGATGGCGGGAGATGCTGGCGGTACAGACACCATCAAGGACTTCACCACTGGGGCTAATGGGGATGTACTGGACTTGAGTGAACTGCTGAGCGGGGAACACTCCAACGCAGCGAACCTGGATCAGTACCTGACCTTTGCATCTGGCCCGGGCAGCAACAAGTCGACTCTGACGATCGATCTGGATGGCTCGGGGAGTGGCAGCACGACCCATACCATCTTCTTTGATAACGTGGATTTCACTGTCAACTCGACCAGAACGGATCAGCAGATCATCCAGGACTTGCTGACCCAGGGCAATCTCAAGGTTGATCCATAATCAAACCGTGGGGGCCGGGCTTGCCCGGTCCCTGTTATTTGATGGCGAGGGCGGATAAGATAGCGGCAATATCGGGAGAGAGTCACCATGCAGTCATTCAATTGGGTCGACATCGATGGCATTCGCTATAGCTGGGATGGGCAGGACAACATCGTCTGCTCCGGCCGCTTTGGCTATCAGGCGTCGATGACGGGTGACAGGCTCAATGGCCTGGAGCTGGAGACGGAAGACGGTGAGGTGGCAGGGTCCCTCAACGTGGATTTTGCCGCGTCCAGCATCAGCTTCAGCCCGGTGGAGAGTGTTCCCATGCCTCACATGGTGGTGCTGGTTGGTCATGAGTGGGGGCAACAGGAGTATGCCCTCTCGAGCTTGAGTGACAATGCCTTGCACGGCTTGCTCGGCCAGGAGGATGAACTCGACTGGCATTCGCTGGCGGTAGTGACGGCTTCCGAACCCATGTCTCCACCGCAAGGTCACGTTCTGTCGTGGGACGCCTTCCACTTCGAAGAAGATGAACTGCTTGGTGCACCGGCATCTGTGGTCGCGGTGAGCCCGCATGGTTCCCTGAATGGCGAGATCAGCATCAATATCGACATGACCAATCAGGTGTTGGAGCAGCTCCCCCCCTTGCACGATATTTGAA
The DNA here is from genome assembly GCF_054052485.1 of Aeromonas intestinalis. Classification (NCBI taxonomy): domain Bacteria; kingdom Pseudomonadati; phylum Pseudomonadota; class Gammaproteobacteria; order Aeromonadales; family Aeromonadaceae; genus Aeromonas; species Aeromonas intestinalis. Next base: position 294,236 of record NZ_JBSTYK010000003.1, on the reverse strand, counting down.
TCTCATTCGGCGATGGGCATAATGACCTCAATCCAATCGATTGAGGTTTTTTTCTATGTGGCGTCCCCTTCTTACCCTGTCTGCCCTGGTTGTCAGTGCCCCCCTGTTTGCCATTGAAGTGCCCCAGGCGCCGCATCTGGTAGTCAGCGGTTATGCCGAGCAGAAGGCCGAGCCCGACATGCTGACCCTCAATGTCGCCGTGACCGCGCTGGAGAAGCAGGGCATCAAGGCCAAGCAGCAGGTGGATACCAAGGTGGCCGCCTTCTTTGGCCAGCTGGAGAGCCTTGGCATCAAGCGCAGCGACGTGGAGGCCGGCAATCTGGTGATCTCCCCCGAGTATCAATACCCCCAGAACAAGCAGCCGGAGATGGTGGGTTATCGTGCCCAGCGCCAGCTCTCGGTCAAGCTCTATCAGCTCGACAAGCTGAGCCAGCTGATGGATACCGCGCTCAAGGCCGGTCTGGAATCCGTCTCCCAGATTGAATACGGTCTCAAGTCCCCGCAGATCATCAAGGAGCAGGCCCGCCTTGGCGCCGTGGCCGATGCCACCAGCAAGGCGGAATCCTTGGCAAAAGCCTTTGGCATGAAGCTGGGCAAGGTCTACAGCGTCGAGTATCGCAACAGCTCGCCGGTACCGGTGTACAGCCGGGCCATGAAGGCCGCCGCTGCGCCGTCCGCCGATATGGTGGAGAACAGCTACCAACAGCAGCAGATCAGCATCACGGACAACGTGGAAGCCGTCTTCCTGCTGGAGTGATGACCCAGCCTGAATGCCTGTTCTTCCTATACCAAGCCCGAGGCTCATCCCTCGGGCTTGTTGTTTCTGGCGGGCCATGTCAGCGGATAAACACTCAGGCGGGGAGGAGAGGGCCGAGGGCGCGATGCTATCTGATGCCGAGTCCGCAAATCTGGGGATCAGCCCCGCTTGTGCCAGCGCAGGGCATCGATGACGAGTTCAAACGCCACGGGAAGGTGTTTACGGCTGGGATAATAGAGGTAATAGCCCGGAAATAGCGGGCACCAGTCGGTCAGCAGCGAAACCAGCTCGCCGGATGCCACCTCCTTTGCGACCAGATCGCTTGGGACATAGGCAATGCCACAACCCTCCCGGGCCGCCTGGATCATCAAGAAGGTATTGTTGAACACCGTTTGTCCCGCCACTTGCACGCAAAGAGGGTGATTATCCTGCTCAAACTCCCACCCATAGAGAGAACCCCGGGTCGGCAGCCGCAGGTTGATGCAGTTATGTGCCATGAGGTCCCGGGGCTCGATGATGGGATCCTTGCCGAAGAGATAGGCAGGGGTTGCCACCACCGCCATCCGGATATCCGGTGTCATGCGCACGGCAATCATGTCCTTGTCGACCTGATCCCCCATCCGTACCCCCGCATCGAACTGCCTGGCCGCGATATCCGTCAGCTCGTAATCCATGCTGAACTCCACCCGGATATCCGGGTGCTCCCTCAACAGCGGCTGCAGACGGGGCAATAGCACGGTCGAGATGGCGTGATCGTTGGCGGTGATGCGTACCGAGCCGGCGGGTTTGTCACTGGCGGCGCGCAAGGTAGCCAGTTCGGATTCAATTTCGTCCAGCCGGGGGGCCAGCACGCTCATCAGACGGTGACCCGCGTCGGTCGGGGAGACGCTGCGTGTCGTGCGGGTCAGCAAGCGTACGCCGAGGCGATCCTCGAGGGAGAGCAAGGTATGGCTGAGGGCCGAGCGGGAGACACCAAGCAGGGTGGCCGCCCGGGTGAAGCTGCGCTCTCTCGCCACCGTCACGAAAGCCTGGAGATCGCCGAGTTTCTCTTTGGTCATGATTGGTGAGTTATCTGCACAGGTGTGTGTTGATTTGCCCATATTATCATCCAATCTGCCTTTCTCTACACTGCCGTTGTTGGGATGGCTGCAGCGCGCCGCCCAGCGTTGAACCCTGTCTGGAGGTGAGATGATGAGCAATCCCTTGAGTGAGCAACAACAGGCGATGATCCCCATCGCGGCATTCACCGCAAAGGGTGACATGGCTGCGCTCGACACGGCGCTACACCATGGGCTGGATGTGGGCATGACCATCAACGGCATCAAGGAAATCCTGGTGCAGCTCTATGCCTATGCCGGATTCCCCCGGAGTCTGAACGCGCTCTCGACTTTCATGGCTGTCCTGGCGCAGCGCCAGCAACAAGGCCTGACAGACGAGGTGGGCAGAGAAGCCACCCCTCATCCCGAAGCGTGGGACGCTCTGGTGGAAGGGACCCGCAACCAGACTCGACTGGTGGGTCAGCCCGTGACGGGGGCACTGTTCGCGTTTGCCCCGGCCATCGACGGCTTTCTCAAGTCCCATCTCTTCGGGGATATCTTCCAGCGAGATGTGCTCGACTGGCAGACCCGGGAGCTGGCAACCATAGGGGCGCTCGCCGCCATGACAGGGGTCAACAGCCAGCTGAAGAGCCATCTTGCGATGAGTCTGAACACTGGGTGGACCGTGGCACAGCTGCGGGGATACGTGAGTACCCTGAAGGCAAGCTGCGGGGATGAGATGGGTCGCAATGCCGAGGCGGTGCTCAATGAGCTGCTGGCGAGTCAGCAGACGGGAGACGCAGAGTCTGGCGAGGAAAAACGATGAACACTGAATTTGACGGGAACGGGCTCTTCCCCAAAGGGGCCAGGAACGAGGCCTATGCCCAGTATTTCACCGGCACCAGTTATCTGGCGATGCTCTCCACCCAGGGCGTCACCATCGGCAACGTGGTGTTTGAGCCGGGCTGTCGCAACCACTGGCATGTTCACCACCAAGGCGGGCAGATCCTGATCGTGACCGGTGGGCGAGGGTGGTACCAGGAGTGGGGCCAGGCTCCCCGTGCGCTGGCGGCGGGGGATGTGGTCCATATCGCGGCGGGTGCCAAGCACTGGCACGGGGCCAGTGCCGACAGCTGGTTTGCACACCTGGCCATCGAAGTGCCGGCCGAAGGGGCGAGCAACGAGTGGCTGGAGCCTGTCTCCGATGCGGCGTACCAAGAGCTGTCCCGATGAGGTGGCGGGGCGCCACCGATGAAAAAAATGCCGGTCATCGACCGGCATTTTTCATGGGGAGGGGGGAGCTCAACCGAGGTTGGCGGCCACTCTGCGCTGGCTCTTCTGCTTGAGCAGGTAGCCGATACCGAGTAGCAGCACCCAGGCCGGGATCAGTTCGACCGAGATGCGGGTGCCGTCGTTCATGTACATGATCACCAGAATGGCGGCCATGAAGGCGAGGCAGAGATAGTTGCCAAACGGGCTCCACAGTGCCTTGAACTTGGGAGTGACCCCCTCGGCGGCCTTGACCTTGCGGAACTTCAGGTGCGCCAAGCTTATCATGGCCCAGTTGATGACCAGCGCCGAGACCACCAGGGACATCAGCAGGCCAAAGGCCTTGCCCGGGATCAGGTAGTTGATCAGCACGCACAGCAGGGTGGCGGCGGCGGAGATGGTGATGGCGGTCAGCGGCACCCCGCGCTTGTTGGTCTTGAGCAGCGTCTTGGGGGCGTTGCCTTGCTTGGCGAGGCCAAACAGCATGCGGCTGTTGCAGTAGACACAGCTGTTGTAGACGGACAGCGCGGCGGTCAGCACCACCAGGTTCAGCACGTTGGCCACCAGGTTGCTGTCCAGGGCGTGGAAGATCATCACGAACGGACTGCCACCTTCGACCACCTTGCCCCAGGGGTAGAGGGAGAGCAGCACGGTCAGGGCACCGATATAGAAGATGAGGATGCGGTAGATCACCTGGTTGGTGGCCTTGGGGATGCTCTTCTCGGGGTTGTCCGCTTCCGCCGCCGTGATACCGACCAGTTCAAGGCCGCCGAAGGAGAACATGATGAAGGCCATGGCCATCACCAGACCACCGACGCCGTGCGGGAAGAAACCGCCCTGGGCCCAGAGGTTGCTGACGGTGGCTTCGGGGCCACCGGCGCCGGAGAACAGCAGGTAGCCGCCGAACCCTATCATGCCGAGGATGGCCACGACCTTGATGATGGCGAACCAGAACTCCATCTCGCCGAACGCCTTGACGTTGGAGAGGTTGATGGCGTTGATCAGCACGAAGAAGAAGGCCGCCGACATCCAGGTCGGGATCTCGGGCCACCAGTACTGCACATAGATACCGACCGCGGTCAGCTCGGCCATGCTCACCAGCACATAGAGCACCCAGTAGTTCCAGCCGGAGGCGAACCCGGCGAAGTCACCCCAATACTTGTAGGCGAAGTGGCTGAAGGAGCCGGCGACCGGCTCTTCCACCACCATCTCGCCGAGCTGGCGCATGATGAGGAAGGCGATGAAGCCACCGATGGCGTAGCCCAGCAACACGGCGGGGCCCGCCATCTTGATGGTGTCGGCAATGCCGAGAAACAGGCCGGTACCGATGGCACCGCCCAATGCGATGAGCTGGATATGGCGGTTTTTCAGGCCGCGCTTGAGCTCTTCACCGTCTTGCTGAAGATTCATTCTTCCTTCCTTAGGTCGCTGAGGTCACGCGGTTTTCATCGTGCCAGACGGCCCGCATCCTGTGGGCCGGATCAGCACGTCGTGCCGAAAACATGACAAAAACCGTATTAATTTCGTTACGTATTGCCGCCTTCGGTTTTTTGTAGCGGCTATCAACCCGAGCAGAATAATGATAAACACCCGTTCATGCACCTGTTTTCCTTGGTTTCGGCTGCCAATTCCGGCTTTACGCAGGGTTTTTATGATCTGGAATGGGGTTTTTGAAGTGATTGATGGTTTGGTGAGCAGTTGGGCGTGGCGGTATTGACGGATTTTGATGTTTGTGAGCAATTGTCTCTTTTCTATAAAAGGGACTCATATGATAGAGAAAGTTGTCGGCGGGCTCGTCATGGCCGCACTCTGGTTCGGGATCTGGCTCTCCCCCATGTTGCTGACCATGGCGGCGGCCTGCCTCATGGTATGGGGCTGGCAGGGGGCGGACTATCTGGTGGCCAACATCGCCATGGTACTGACGCTGGCCGCCGGGGCCGGGTTGCTCCCCGCCTGCTGGTTGAGTGAGCGGGTACGCAAGGGGACGGGGTTGCTGACCCTCCACGGCTGGTTGATGAACAACAAGGAGCTCAACAAGCCGGGTGCGGATCCCCTGCCATAAGGGATTTTTTGACGCGGCACAGTGCTGACCCGCGCTGTGGACACTGTGTCTCTCTCATTTTTCTGTTCATTTATATTGCCACCAACATGGTGGTTGGCATTTTATTCCGCAATTGATTGATGCGTCAGCACAGTTGGCGGCGTAATCCGGTTGCCTCCAGGATCTTGGCGCTGATCTCCTCCACCGAGTGAGAACTGGTATCGAGGAAGCGGATCGCCTCCTGGCGGAACAGCCGCTCCACGCTCGCCAGCTCCTGCTCGCACTGCTCAAGGGATGAATAGCGGCTGTTGGCCCGGCGCTGGTTGCGGATCTCGTGCAGCCGCTGGGGCGCGATGGTGAGGCCGAACAGCTTGTGGCGATTGGCCTTGAGGGGGGTGGGCAGATCGAGTGAGCCCATGTCCTGTTCGATGAAGGGGTAGTTGGCGGCGCGGATGCCAAACTGCAGCGCCAGATAGAGGCTGGTCGGCGTCTTGCCGCAGCGCGACACCCCGATGAGGATGATGTCTGCCTCGTCATACTCCCGGGTGGTGATGCCATCGTCGTTGGTGAGGGCGAAGTTTACCGCCTCGATGCGATCGTCATACAGCTTGCGGTTTTCCATGCCATGGGTGCGGTGCAGCCTGGGCTCGGCCTTGATCCCGAGCTCCTGCTCCAACGGACTCACGAAGGTGTTGAGAAAGTCGTGGCTGCTGGCCTGGGCCTTGAGCACTTCGTCGCGCACCTGCTGATCGACGATGGTGTGAAACAGGATGGGACGCACCCCGGTCTGGCGAAACTGCTCGTCGATGCGCATCCGCACCTGGCGGGCCTTCTCCTGGGTCTCCACGAAGGGAATGGTGACCTGCTCGAACGCCAGGGGAAACTGGCTCAGCACGGCATGACCGAACACTTCGGCGGTGATGGCGGTGCCGTCGGATACATAGAATACGGTGTGCACTGGGAACTCCTGTGAAGTGCGAGGGCAGGGGAGGATGATTTAAGTATCTCTCGAAACCATACCCGTTTTGTCAACCGGTCTGCCGTTGCCAAGTTGTGAACTCGCTTGCAAACCTGAGTCGTTACCTTTTTGTGTCGCCATTGTAGAATGTCTGTGTCAAACGACCATCCCCAAATCTTGCGTGGGGATTTTTTTGACAATAAGTAGAAAACGTTTTCATGGTCGTTGGCAACACACACATACAAAAACACATGATTTGGCACAGCAGGTGCTTGGCACCCTGGCCCACCAACCTGGAGACATGCAAATGCAACAGTACGTACTCTGGTACGAACAGCTCGGAATGCAGGATGTAGAGCGCGTTGGCGGCAAGAATGCGTCCCTTGGCGAGATGATCAGCAACCTCGCCGGTGCCGGCGTGTCCGTGCCCGGCGGGTTTGCGACCACCGCCTTTGCGTTTAACGAGTTTCTGGAGTTAAGCGGTCTCAACGGCAAGATCCACGACTTGCTCGACAGCCTGGACGTGGACGACATCGCCGCCCTCAACAAGGCCGGTCAACAGATCCGTGACTGGGTCGTGGAAGCGCCGTTCCAGCCCGCGCTGGAACAGGCCGTGCGTGCAGCCTACGACAAGCTGAGCGCGGGTCTCGAGGCTTCCTTTGCGGTGCGCTCTTCCGCCACCGCCGAGGACATGCCGGATGCCTCCTTCGCCGGCCAGCAGGAGACCTTCCTCAACGTGCGCGGCATCGACGCCGTCATGGTTGCCATCAAGCATGTGTTTGCCTCCCTGTTCAACGATCGCGCCATCTCCTACCGGGTGCATCAGGGGTACGATCACAAGGGGGTGGCGCTCTCGGCCGGGGTACAGCGCATGGTGCGCTCGGATCTCGCCGCCTCCGGCGTCATGTTCACCCTGGATACCGAATCCGGCTTCAATGACGTGGTCTTCATCACCGGTGCCCAGGGACTGGGCGAAATGGTGGTGCAGGGGGCAGTGAACCCGGATGAATTCTACGTCCACAAACCGACCCTCAAGGCCGGCCGCCCTGCGGTGGTGCGCAAGACGCTCGGTTCCAAGCTCATCAAGATGACCTACTCGGATGATGCCGGTCACGGCCGCCAGGTGAAGATCGTCGACACCCTGGATGCCGAGCGCAACCGCTTCTGCATCACCGATGAAGAGGTGATGGCGCTGGCCAAGCAGGCCCTCATCATCGAGCGACACTATGGCCGCCCGATGGACATCGAGTGGGCCAAAGACGGTCAGGACGGTCAGCTCTACATCGTCCAGGCCCGTCCAGAGACGGTGCGCAGCCGCCAGGAGGCGAACACGCTTGAGCGTTTTGCCCTCAAACAATCCGGCAAGGTGCTGATCGAAGGGCGCGCCATCGGCCACAAGATTGGCTCGGGCCCGGCGCGGGTCATCTCCTCCATCAGCCAGATGGATGAAGTACAGCCCGGTGATGTGCTGGTCACCGACATGACGGATCCGGACTGGGAACCCATCATGAAGCGGGCCTCCGCCATCGTCACCAACCGTGGTGGCCGCACCTGTCACGCCGCCATCATCGCCCGTGAACTGGGGATCCCGGCCGTGGTGGGTTGCGGCAACGCCACCGACCACATCGAGGATGGTCGCCTCATCACCGTCTCTTGCGCCGAAGGGGACACCGGCTTCATCTATGACGGCGAGCTCGACTTCGACGTGGCGGTGACCGAGGTGGGCAACATGCCGCGCCTGCCCATCAAGGTGATGATGAACGTCGGCAACCCGGACCGCGCCTTTGACTTCGCGCAGTTGCCCAACGCCGGTGTGGGTCTGGCTCGCCTCGAGTTCATCATCAACCGCATGATAGGGGTCCACCCCAAGGCGCTGCTGGAGTTTGACAAGCAGACTCCTGAGCTCAAGGCCACCATCAGCAAGATGATCGCGGGCTACGACAGCCCCCGGGAGTTCTACGTCGCCAAGCTGACCGAAGGCATCGCCACCCTGGCGGCCGCCTTCTGGCCGGAGCGGGTCATCGTGCGGATGTCGGACTTCAAGTCCAACGAGTACGCCAACCTGGTGGGGGGTCGAGGTTACGAGCCTCACGAGGAGAACCCGATGATCGGTTTCCGTGGCGCCTCCCGCTACATCGCCGACAGCTTCCGCCCCTGCTTCGCCCTGGAGTGCGAGGCGATGAAGCGGGTACGGGATGTGATGGGCCTGACCAACGTCGAGGTGATGATCCCCTTCGTGCGCACAGTCGGTGAAGCGGAGCAGGTGGTGGAGATCCTGGCGGAGAACGGTCTGCGCCGTGGCGAGCGGGGCCTCAAGGTCATCATGATGTGTGAACTGCCCTCCAATGCGCTGTTGGCGGACAAGTTCCTCGAGCACTTCGACGGCTTCTCCATCGGCTCAAACGACATGACCCAGTTGACCCTGGGTCTGGACCGGGATTCCGGCCTCATCGCCCACCTGTTCGATGAGCGCAACGAGGCGGTCAAGGCACTGTTGTCCATGGCCATCCAGGCTGCCCGCAAGGCCGGCAAGTATGTGGGGATCTGCGGCCAGGGCCCGTCCGATCACCCGGACTTCGCCGCCTGGCTGGTCGAACAGGGCATCGACTCTGTATCCCTCAACCCGGATACGGTCGTCGACACCTGGCTCTATCTGGCCGAGCAACACAAGGCCGGCTAAGCGCGCTCACGACGCTTCGAGAATGACAAGGCGCCCAATGGGCGCCTTTTTTATTGCGCTCTGAACGGTGAGTGGCTGCCCCAATACCCCGGAGCAGGGGTTCAAGGCTTGCGTTCCTTGTCTCTCTGTTTGCAGGACTGGTTGATAGGGGGATGGCATGGAGTGAAAAGAAGAGGAGAAAGGAAAAACAAGGGGGCCATGGGCCCCCTTGTTGTTTTGGCGTATTCCGGTGCGAGAACGCGCTTATTTAGGTTGCTGCTCGGGGCCACCCAGTTCGATCTGCACCTCGACACCCTCCTGCTTGAGCTGGCTGGCGATGGCGTTAAGATCGGCGCCCGGCTTGGCCGTCAGCAGGGCGATGCCGCCACTGCTCTGCTTGAAGTGCAGGCCGTGGCGGCTTGCCAGGGATTTGGCTTGCGTATCGTCAGCCGCCACCAGCAGGGTGCCGCTCACCACCAGCTCGGGGCTGGCCACCCCGTGCAAGAGGATGTCGCCACTGCGCAGTCCCGGTTGGGATGCCTTGCCATCCAGGCTGCGGGCAACCCGTTTCTTGCTGCCGTTGTCCGGGGTGAAGTAGGTCTGACCATTGACTTCAATGGCGCGGTATTGCTTGCCATCTATGGTGACGGACTCGTCCGCCAGAGCTGGCAGGGCGGTCAGCAAGCCTGCCAGGGTGAGGCCAAAGAGGATCTGTTTCATGCTATGACTCCTGTGCTGTTAGGTACGGGTCGGCTCGTGGCCGAGCACCCGCAAAGACCAGTCGATGAGCTGGCCCGGTTGACTGTTGTTGCGTTCGGTCAAGGTGCTGCGCGCCCTGGTGTCAGGATTGAACAGCGAGACCTGGCGCGTGCCATCGGCCACGTCGGTGACTTCCAGTCGCCATTCCCCTGCCGCAGTCTCCCCGTAGAATTTGTGGGAGAGCAGGCGCATGTCGCGCATCCCGGCGGTGCGTATCGTGCCTGTTTGCTGACGTTCGAGGGACTGGCCAACCAGGCTGTTGTAGGGGTTCAGCAGCACGCTGCGGGTCCCGGACGGGGAGACGAGCTCGATCAGCAGGTCGGGCAGACGCTGGTGATCCAGGCTGACTTTCACCTGTACCGCCTCCACGGTGAGGGCTTGAGCCAGCTGGATGTTCGAGGTGGTCGGTGCGTTGCCCACATCCGGGATGGCGCCTGCGGCGCCACGCACCGTCACTTTCTGCCAGGGTGACTGGATCAGCGCCGGCAGAGGGTCATGGGTGGCGGCACTGACCAGTGCCTTGTTCACATCGATGAGGCCGAAGCCATAGGTCGGGCTGAACCAGAGACCGGCGGCGTTGCGCTCCCAGCCTTCCAGTCCGGTGACCTGGCGTAGCTGGCCGTTGGCAGTGGTGTAGTTGACGCGCACCGGTGCCTGGGCGGCTTCGATGCGGGTGGCATTTCTGGCCAGCAGATCCCGCAGATCCCGCACCGACAGATCCGGGTAAGCGGACATCAGCAACGCCATGGCGCCCGCCGTGTTGGGGGTGGCCGAGGAGGTACCGTTCATGGTGCCGTTGTAGTCGCAGCCGACATCCAGCGCCGGGTTATTGTGCAAGCGGTTGGCGCTGGGATCGTCTACCCGGTTGTAGCCCATGTCACAGCCAGGCAGATCCGTGGTCACCATGGCGGGGGCGTCGGTGCCGTATTCCCCGCCGGGGGCGCTCAGGAAGACGTTGCTGCCGACGCTGGAGTAGGAGGATCGCACGCCATCGGCGTTGCTGGCACTCACGACCAGGTTCCAGAAATTGCTGTTGGAGGGATCCAGGTTGCTGTTTTCAAACGGCAGGGCGGGGTTGTTGCCGTTGCGATTGAACACATAGTCGCCGGAGGCAATCCGGTTGAAGCCGTTACCCGCCGCCTTGATGTAGGCAGCGCCTTCGGCTTTCTGGGTCATCTGCTCCATCAGGGTGTCGAGCTGACGACGATTGAGGTCATCGCTGCCACGAGGGGTGACGAGGCTCATGCCGTAGCTCTGGTTGAAGACCCGGTTGTCACGGCTGGCCTGGCTGTCACCCAGGGCATAGAGCCAGTCCCGCTGCAACTGCCGGCTGTTGTCATCCAGCAGGTTGAAGCCCTGTAGTTGGGCCGCCGGTGCCACGCCCCGGCTGCCGATGGCGTTGTCCACCGCAGCGACGATGCCGGCCACCGAGGTGCCGTGGGCACTGTCCGGATCCGTGGGAGTGGGGTCATTGCTGCCGGTCACCACGTTCTTGGAGCCGGGACGAATGTTGTCCGCCAGATCCGGGTGAGCGATGGCCAGGCCATCGTCCACCACGGCCACGTTGATCCCCTGGCCCAGCACGGCGGTGCGATGGGCCCACCAGAGGTTGAGGTCATTGCCCGCCACGCCACCACGGGCGCTGAAGGAATCCTGACCGCTGTTGAGCAGGTACCATTGCTGATCCTGCAAGGGATTGATGCCGGGCAGGCAGCGCTCTGCGCTGCTGCGACCGGTGTCGAGTCCGGTTTCGTTGCCGCCAAGGGGCAGGCAGTGCTCGCTGGCTTGTACCGAGGCTATCGGCAGGGCCGAGAGCAGCCCTGTGATTGCCAATGCTAACGTTGTTTTTCTCATTGATAAACTCCATCTTAAGGGCGCACCGTCCGAGGTGCGCTGGCATCTATACATGAGAATGACCGATTCAAAAGACTCTCAATGCAGAGTTGTGAATGGCTTCATATAAATCTCATTTGGCCCCATATGGGGGTATAAATGGGATGGAGATCATGTTTTATTGCGAGCTATTCGCATTAGACGCTAATGATCATTTTGTTTATAAATTCCTCTGTTTTTAATACTCGGTAGAGAGAGGTCGTCGAGGTGTGTTCCACGGCTGTGAGCGGCTGCGATTCCTGTTAAGGTAACGGCAGACGGATCAACAGGATGGACTCATGACCCTATTGCAGTGGCACTCGGCCAGGCTGGCCCTTCGCAATGACCAAACCCTCTTCATTCCCGACCTGACCCTCTCCCCCGGCGAGTGCTGGGCCTTCGTGGGCAGCAATGGCAGCGGCAAGACGGCGCTGGCCTCTGCCTTGTGCGGAGAGCTCGGCGTGCGCGCCGGCCAGACATCCGGCACGCTGGCGGCAGTGCGGCTGTCGTTCGAGTCGCAGCAACAACTGGGGGAGCGAGACTTCCAGCGGCGCAACACCGACATGTTGGGGGAGGATGAGGAGGCAGGCTACAGCGTCGCCAGCCTGATGATGGAGGAGGGGGAGGACGAGCACGCGGCGCGGGCCCTGCTGGCACGCTTTGGCATAGCCGCGCTCTGGGAGAGGCCCTACCGATACCTCTCAAGCGGCGAGGGGCGCAAGTTGTTGCTGGCTCGAGCCCTCTTGTCCGGGCCCGAGCTGCTGGTACTGGACGAGCCGTTCGACTGGCTGGATCAGGGGTCGCGCCAGGAGCTGATGAGGCTGCTGGCAGAGCTGGTCTCACAGGGGCAACGACTGGTGGTGATCGTCAACCGCTTCGATGAAATCCCCCCGTTTGCGAGCCACCTTGGTCTGCTCGGGGATCGCAATCTGCTGCTGTCGGGCACGCGAGAGGCGGTGCTGGCGAGCCCGGAAGTGGCCCAGCTGGCGCGAGCCGAGGCGATCCACCCCGATCTGCCCCCGCCGCCCACGGCCCCGGAACCACTCCCCCCAGGCCCCCGGGTGCAGATGCGCCAGCTGCGGATCGCCTATGGGGAGCAGGTGGTGATCGACGGGCTCGACTGGACCATAGAGGCGGGGCAGCACTGGCAACTGGTCGGGCCCAATGGCGCCGGCAAATCGACCCTGCTCTCCCTCATCACCGGGGATCATCCCCAGGGCTACAGCAATGATCTCCAACTGTTTGGCAGGCGGCGGGGCAGCGGTGAGAGCATCTGGGAGATCAAGCGCCACATCGGGATGGTGAGCCCGGCTCTGCATCTGGATTATCGCGTCAGCGGCTCAGTGCAGACGGTGATATTGTCGGGTTTTTACGACTCCATCGGCCTCTATGCCCGGCCCGGAGATCGCCAGCTGGCACTGGCCGACCAGTGGTTGACGCTGCTCGGGCTGGCGCAGCAGGGAGCGCAGCCATTTCACAGTCTCTCCTTTGGCCAGCAGCGGCTGGTGCTCATCGCCCGCGCCCTGGTCAAGCATCCGCCCCTGCTCATCCTGGACGAACCGCTGCAGGGATTGGATCCCCTCAATCGCCACCTGGTCAGGGCCATGGTGGGACGCCTGCTCGGCGAGGGGACTCAGCTGCTGTTCGTCTCCCATCACGCCGAGGATGCGCCTCCCGGCCTCACTCACCGGCTGAGCTTCGTCCCCGATGGCGAAGGGGGCTATGACTATCTGCAGGAGCGGTTGGGGAGGCTATCTGACGAGGGCCAGGATCTCGCGAAACGCCGGATCGCGGCAATCCCCCAGCAGCTCGTAGAGGCACATCTCCACCGAGGTGAGGGCCACGCCCCGCGCCGCCAGCTGGCCGATGGCGAGCGCCCGGTTGGCGGGGGCACGGGATGAGACCGCATCGGTCACCAAGGATACCCGTGCGCCACTGCCGAGCAGCCCCAGCACGCTCTGATAGACGCAGATATGGGCCTCGATGCCGCACACCAGCCAGTGGTGGACGCCGGTTTCGGTGAGCACCGCCGCCACCTGGGGCTCCCCCAGAGCGCCGAAGCTGAACTTGGGGAGCACGGGGCTGCCGGTTTGCAGGGGTTGCAGCTCGGGCACGGTGGCGCCAAGCTTGTCTGGGTTCTGTTCCAGCCATACTACCGGCAGTCCCAGCGCCTTTGCCCCTTTCACCAGTCGGGCCGTGTTGGCGATGAGCCGATCGCTCTCATCCACCAGCCGCGCCAGTTTGCCCTGAATATCGACCACCAGCAGGCCATACCCATCACGTTCTTTCATCATTTATCCTCCCGGAATGAACATTGCGAAACATTGCCATATGAACCTTTAGAAGCATACAGTTTGATACAAAACTGGCGAAGACGTGGGCGGAGCTGGATGCTAGGATGCCATGGGTTTATTTATCATCACTCCTTTTTAATTATTTATCTGTGCCTGTTTCTGATGGGTATGCTATCAATGACTGCTGCGATTACCCATTATCAAAAAAATATTGCAATGATGTAATTAGTTTGGATTTTCAATGATATTTATTTCACACTTTTAAAATCTCACCCGAAATCAAACGGGTGAATTAAATTTAAATAATCATTACTCATTATTATCAGCGTGGGCGTTTATGGCCTGCGTTTATGACAACTGTGTCCAGATTTCAGGTCAGGCAAGCCAGCCAGACATGGCTTGATGGCGTCCTGTCTACTGCGTGCCAGCGTATGTAGAACAGTGTTTTGCCCCGCCATGTGGAACATGAATTGTTTGACCGACATCAATATTTAAATAACCCGCCCAGACGAGAAAGTCGGGCGTATCAGCCACATAAATAGAAAGCCTCTTATGAAGACAACATTTTCATTACTGGATCTGCTGGCAGCCTGGAGAGAGAGGCTTTTTGCAAATCGATACCTGAATGCCATTATTGCCGCCGCCATAGCGGTAGTGCCATTGCAAATCATTCGCGGTCTCACGGTGGCAGCCTCTCTCATTTATCCAAATGCTGCGCTGGATAATATTCAAAAGGGGCTGGTTGTTGTTATTCCCGCGTTGATCAATGCCTTTATCTGTCTGCATTGGGCGGCGAAGAATCGGCTCTCATTTACTCATTCGCTCACAATCGGCGTCGGTACGCTATTGATCATGAGCTGTCTGATAAACAACACCGATGACCCTCTCAGGCATTTCACCATCCCCGTCACAGTGTTGTCAGCCCTGGCGAGCTGCCGTTTGTATGAGCTGATCAGTCGCGAGCTCAACAGCAGAACGAGCTGGGTCGAAAGCAGCTATCGCTTCCTCATCTCGATCTCCATCTATTTCACTATCGTCCTGATGGTGGGTGGGCTGGCAGGGGTTGCGGGGCGAAGCTTCTTTGCCTGGTTCGATGCGCTTCAACTGGCCGACATGGATCTCAGCCTCTCACCGACTTATGGCCATGGGCTCGTCCACCTGTTGAACTACACCCTGCCCTGGTTTTTCGGCCTGCACGGCAGCATCGTGTTTATCGGTGCCGAGCACTCGCTGAGCGTCATGACCCATGCCAATCTCGCGGCCTGGGCTGCGGGCAAGGCCGAGTTGAATATCCTCAGCCTCCAGTTTTTCGATGTCTGGTGCAACGTGGGCGGTACCGGCAACACCTTGAGCCTGGCGATTGCCGTGATGCTCAAGGGGGATCACCGCAGCCGCACGCTGCTGCCAGTCAGCCTGCCGCTGGCCATGCTCAATATCAATGAGCCCCTGATCTTCGGTCTGCCCATCGTGCTCAACCCGCTGATGCTCATACCCTTCATCCTGACTCCCGTGACGACTTATAGCCTGGCTTATCTCGCCACCAGTCTGGGCTGGATCCCCCATCTGTCGTCGACCGTTGGCTGGTCTGTGCCGGTAGTGCTGAACAGCTGGATTGCGAGCGGTCACTCCTATGCCGCCGTGCTGTTTCAACTGATGATGGTCGCACTCGGAGGGATCATCTACTACCCCTTCCTGACGGCTGGTCAGCACAAGGTCTCCACGCTCGGTTCGGTGGATAACAACAGCATCATTGCTCCGCTTGAAAACTTCTGCCCCGTCTCCAGGGACATGATGCCCAATTACAAGAACCTCGAGGAGGAGCAGGCCTGGCGAGATGCAAACAGCAGTATCGACAGGCTCAATGCAAGCGGTACCTTCGTCCTCTTCTTCCAGCCCCAGGTCTGCGTTCACAGCGGCAAGATCAAGGGGGCAGAAGCCTTGCTGCGTTTTCGCACCAATGGCGGAAACATACAGCCGCCGACCTTCCTCAAACACTATGAGCGCCTGGGTCTGATGAGCGAGGTCGACTTTTGGGTGATGCAGAGTACAGTCAATTACATTCACGACTCGCTGAGCGAGGCGAAGTCCCTGACCATTTCGGTCAATGTCTCTCCGCAAACGCTGGTCGACAAGCGGTTGTTCCTGGTGATTGACCGTATCCTGAACCGTCCCTTGCCCAAGGGGTGCAAGCTGGAGTTCGAGATCACCGAATCCCAAAAGGTGACGGATCATGAGAAGGTGACCCGGGTTCTGCATGAGCTGTCAAAACGCGGCATCAGGCTGGCGCTGGATGATTTCGGCTCCGGCTACTCGACCCTCAATTACCTGACCCGATATCCCCTCGACAAGATCAAACTTGATCGCTCACTGGTGCTGGGACTGGTGCGTCCCGAAGGGTTCAAGTTTTTGCGCCAGGTGGTCAAGCTCTGCGAGCTCAATCGCAGAGCCTTGTTGATTGAAGGGGTGGAAACCGAGGCGGAATTAAAACAAGTGGAAGCCGCTGGTATTTCTCTGTGTCAGGAATTCTTCTTCCACCGCCCCATGTCCGGAACGGATTTTTGTCAGCTGATTGTGCCGTCGCCCAGGGTCGTCGCATGAGGATGACGTATTACGTTATTGAAAGTGCTTTATATGTGGGTTAATGGCTGATTTTATTTTTTTAATTTCGCCATTTGTGGTTTTTTCAATTCATTGTTTCAGGTGAAAGTGGTTATGAAGAAAATAATGCTGTTGTTGTCGGTGACTGTCCTGATGGCCGGTTGTTCCAGCCCTGCCCAGCGCATGGCAGATTGCCAGGCCCAGGGGATCAGCAAGGACGCCTGTTATATGGCGGAGCAAAATCGCCAGGCCGCCATCACGAACGCTGCCGAGAAGCAGGCGATGGAGAACGCCAGCAAGGCGGTCAAATAACCGCGCAAGACAAGCCGTCATGCCGTTTCCAGGCCCCGCACTCCATGAGTGCGGGGCTTTTCATTTACAGGTAGGCCACGATGGACAGTTTCGCTGCCGATAGGGAGGGCAAACAGCACCACAGTGTCTCTTGCCATCTATTTTCCTGACCCATGCCCAAGAGAAGGGATAGGCTTCTCCATCATTCGGGCAAGCTCATCCGGTTTTGTTGCTTGGCGAAGGAGAAAAGCTCTGCTATGGTGATTTCACTTAGCCATTTGGATGGCTAGATGGTTGTGGTGGTTTGCCTTCAGCGGCGATTTACCCAGCCTGGCCACCGTTTCGATGATTATTTTGACAGGGAGTCCCCATGCAGCGTCGTTCCTTCTTCACCCTTTCCGCCCTTGCGCTGCTCGCCAGCACTCTGCCGTTGTCCGCCTTTGCCATCGATGAGGCGAAGAAGGAGATCGTCATCGGCACCACGGTCGGGGACTTTGCCGACATGGTGACCGATTCCATCAAGCCGCAGCTCGAAGCCAAGGGCTACAAGGTGAAACTGGTGGAGTTCACCGACTACGTGACCCCCAACATCGCCTTGGCAGACGGTTCCCTCGATGTGAACTGCTTCCAGCACAAGCCCTATCTGGAGAGCTTCGCCAAGGACAGGGGCCTGTCGCTTAGCCCCATCACCCAGGTACCGACCGGTCCCATGGGGCTCTATTCCGGCAAGAAGGGCAAGCTCGCCGAGGTGGGCGAGGGTAGCACGGTGGCCATCCCGAATGACCCTACCAACCAGGCGCGGGCCCTGCTGATGCTGCAGGATCTCGGTTGGCTGACCTTGAAAGAAGGCATCAATCCCCTCAAGGCGAGCGAGTTCGACGTGGTGAAGAACCCCCACGAGATCAAGCTGGTACTGCTGGAGGCGGCGCAGCTGCCCCGCTCCCGGGAAGACGTGGATTTCTCCGTCATCAACGGCAACTTCGCCGCCTCCAGCGGCATTCCGTTCAGCGAGGGGCTCTTCCTCGAGCGCAGCTACGACTTCATCAACTGGGTGGTGGTGAAGAGCGCCGATGCGGGCAAGCCGTTTACCAAGGACGTGATCGACGCCTACAACTCCCCGGCGTTCAAGACCTATGCGGAGCAGCGCTTCAAGGGTTACAAATACCCGGAAGGCTGGCAGAGCAAGGGCTGATAGCCCGCACTGTGGATAAGAAAACGGGCACCCTGGGGTGCCCGTTTTCATTGGTGCGCGGCGTTCAGTTCGCTTGTCAGTAGCGATGCAGCCACCAGCGGGCCCCCAGCAGGGCGGTGAGGCTGCCGAGCAGGGCGCTGGCCAGCACATCCAGCGGCCAGTGCATGCCGATCAGGGTGCGCGACAGGCCGATGGCCACCGCCCAGAGGGGCAGCAACCAGACGCCGGCCGGAGCCCGCGCCAGCCAGATCAGGCCGAAGAACTGGGCGAGGCTGATGGCGGCGATGCTGTGGCCTGAGGGGAAGGCGTAGTTCACCCCCCCCTGCCAGTGGTTGCCGAGCCAGGCGGGCAGCGCCAGCAACTGGCTGGCGGCGTGGACCTGTTCGGTGCGAAGGGCGCTGCTGCCCTCGTAGAACTGGTGGATGTCGGGGATGAGGTGCTGACCCGCCAGCCAGAGCAGATAAGGGCGTGGCTCCTCGGTGAGCTGTTTGATGAGGCTCTTGATGAGCCAGTCTCCTGCCAGCACGGCGAACAGGGCGGCGCACAGGGCCAAGAGGGCGGGCAGGCTTAGCGTCAGCTTGTGTCGGGTCAGCAGCACCAGCCCCAGTATGCTGATGGCGAGGCCAGGGACGTCCACCATGCGGGAGAGGGCATAGGGCCACCAGAGCCAGGCGGACTGCAGGGCATCGCTCAGGAAGGGATGCCAGGGCAGGCAGGCCAGCAGCGTCAGTGGCAGGATCAGGGCGGCGCTGAATATCAATACCTGATTGCGCGGTAGCGAAGAGGAGGATGTCGGCATCATCGGGCTCATATGGGGGGCGGCTTGGCAGCCACCGGAAAAGAGGCGTCATTGTGCCAGCCAGACCCCCGAGGTCAAGGCGTCAGGGCCGGTCAACAACATGCGGTTACAATTGCGTGGCGCAGGTTGCGTTCCCGAAAGTGAATGCGGGCCTGGAGTCTGGGGATGAGCCAGGCGGTGGACGGAGAAGGGGCCACGGTGGCGGGCGAGCCTGAATAAGCCTCTGAAACTCGGGGCGCTTTGCGCTAGAATGGCGCCCCTGTGGCCGGTCGTGGGCCATCGTGCTCATAAGAGAAACTGATGAAAATCGTTGTTGATGAAAATATGCCCCATGCAAGGGAGCTGTTTGCGGAGTTTGGCGAGGTGATCCCCCTGCCCGGACGACAGATCTCGGCGGCGGATCTGCAGGATGCGGACGTGCTGCTGGTGCGCTCTGTGACCCGGGTGGATGCCGCCTTGCTCGCCAATTGCCCCAGACTCGGCTTCGTCGGCACCGCCACCATAGGTCGGGATCACGTGGACAGCGCCCTGCTGGCCGCCAGGGGCATTCCCTTCTTCAGCGCCCCCGGCTGCAACAAGTACTCGGTGGGGGACTATGTGATCTCCGCCCTGCTGGTGCTGACGGAGCGCCATGAGCTGAATTTGAGCGGGATGAGCCTCGCCGTCATCGGCGCCGGCAACACCGGCGAGTGCGTGGCGGGCAAGGCCGAGGTGCTCGGCATGCGAGTGCTGCGCTGCGATCCTCCCCGTGCTCGCGCAGCCAGTGCGGACGAGGCGGCCCATTTCGTCGACTACCAGACGGCCCTGGGGGCCGACATCGTCAGCTTCCACGTGCCCATCACCCACAGTGGCCCGGACGCTACCTTCCACCTGCTGGGGGAGAAGGAGATCGCGACCCTGCCTGCGGGCAAGTTCCTCATCAACGCCGCCCGTGGCGAGGTGTGGGACAACCAGGCCCTGCTCGCCCGCCAGCAAAGCGACAAGCCGCTGCGGCTGGTGATGGACGTGTGGGAAGGGGAGCCCCATCCGCTCGCCGCCCTGGTGCCCCATACCGAGATCGCGACCCCGCATATCGCGGGTTACAGCCTGGAGGGCAAGGCCCGCGGCACCTGGATGCTCTATCAGGCGCTCTGCCAGCAACTGGGGCGCGTGCCACGCCAGGATCTGCAAGCCTTGCTGCCCGCCCCCGAGGTGCGTGAACTGACGCCCGGTGTGGCGACGGATCAGGCCTTGATCAAGCAGCTGGTTCACCTCATCTATGACGTGCGCCGGGACGATGCCCGTTTTCGCAATCGCCTCCACCAGGCCGGCAGCTTCGATGAGCAGCGCAAGCAATACCCGGAGCGGCGGGAGTTCTCGTCCCTGCGCCTCAAGGGGCCCTTCGCCGGCGAGGCCCTGGCCCGCCTCGGTTTCGTCATCCAGCCCGACTAGTTCGGGCGTCATGAATACATGCGGGCGGGCCTCTTTGCGGGGCCCGCCCTCGCTGGGTTCGGCGCCATGCCAAACTCGTTATCGGGCAGACCCGTCTGCCACAGGGTGATGCCAGCGCGTCACCGGACCATTTAGAGGAGAGAACATGAGTCAGCAATTCAACGTAGCGGTATTGGGCGCGAGCGGCGCCGTGGGTGAAGCCATGATCGAGATCCTGGAGGAGCGCGCCTTCCCGGTGGCGACCCTCTACCCGCTGGCCTCCAGCCGCAGCGCCGGCGATACCGTGCGCTTCGGTGGCAAGAACGTTGAGATCCTGGACGTGGAGGCGTTTGACTGGAGCCAGGTGCAGATAGCGCTCTTCTCCGCCGGTGCCGAGGTCTCCGCCAAGTGGGCACCGATCGCCGCCGAGCACGGCTGCATCGTCATCGACAACACCTCCTGCTTCCGTTACGACGAAGAGATCCCCCTGGTGATCCCCGAGGTGAACCCGGATGCCTTGGCAGATTTTCGCAACCGCAACATCATCGCCAACCCGAACTGCTCCACCATACAGATGCTGGTGGCCCTGAAGCCCCTGCAAGATGAGGTGGGGATCGCCCGCATCAACGTGGCGACCTACCAGTCCGTCTCCGGCTCCGGCAAGGAGGGGGTGAGCGAGCTGGCGGGCCAGACCGCCCACCTGCTCAACGGCCGCCCGGTGGAGCCCAGCCTCTACCCCCAGCAGATCGCCTTCAACCTGATCCCGCAGATCGACGCCTTCACCGACAACGGCTACACCCGGGAAGAGATGAAGATGGTGTGGGAGACCCAGAAGATCCTGGGGGATGCCAGCATCGCCGTGAACCCCACCTGCGTGCGGGTGCCCGTCTTCTATGGCCACGCCGAGGCGGTCCACGTCGAACTGCACCAGCCCCTGGACGCCGAGCAGGTCAAGGATCTGCTGCGCAACGCGCCGGGCGTGACCCTGTTCGATGATGACGCCGACTACCCGACCCCGGTGCGCGACGCCACCGGCAAGGATGAGGTGCTGGTGGGCCGGGTGCGCCAGGATATTTCTCATCCCAGCGGTATCAATATGTGGATCGTGGCCGATAACGTTCGTAAGGGGGCGGCGACCAACAGCGTGCAGATTGCCGAACTGCTGGTGCGCGACTACCTCTGAGCCCCTGAATGACCTGGGGTGGGGAAGGCGTCTCACCCCGCGGGCCTGTCGGCATCTGGGCCCCGACCGGGGCTGACGGTGCCGACGAGAAATTTGATAATGTGGCGTGAGATCAGTGGATTAAGCTTTTTTCTAGCCGGATGCCAGTGCACTGGCACGAGTTGAGCGCTAAATGTGTCGGATCGCTGGCCTGAGGCCCGCGCCTGATTTATATTGAGCCGATTGTTTTGGGGTAACTATCCAGATTTTTCAATGTGATAGGGCCGTCATACGAAGGAACGAACATGGGACACTCCCGCATAACGCTGGCAACGCTACTGGCATTGGGTCTTCTGGGCACGGTTCAGGCCGACGAAGGGGGACGCGAGCCTTTCTTCGTCGAGCTCAAGGGCCCGGATGGTACGCCGCCCCCCGCGGTGCAACCACAGCCCCAGGCCCAGCCGGTCGCCCCCGTCACCTTGCCCAAGGTGCAGCCCATCGTCCGTCAGGTGCCGGGCACCCAGGCCGGCAGCTATGGCCCTGTCCGTTCCACCGATACCCTCTGGAGCCTGGCGAGCAAGCACAGACCCTCCAACCGGGTGACCGTCTACCAGACCATGGTGGCGATCTACGACAAGAATCCCCGCAGTTTCGCCGATGGCAACATCAACCACATCCTGGTGGGTTCCCGCATCCTGCTGCCCACGGCGGCCGAGGCAAACCGCATCACGGATGCCGAGGCCCGTCGCCGCTTCAACAGCGACAACGCCAGCTGGAAGGGGCTGAGCCCCAAATACCTGGCCAGCAAGCAGGCCGAGGCCGCCAGGCCTCAGACCAAGGTCGTCGCCGCGCCCGCCAAGGCACCGGTGGCCAAGGCCGCCCCCATTCCGGCGGCGCCCAAGGTGACGTCGCCGCAACCGGCGAGCGAGGTGACGGCGATTGCCAAGGCCGCCGAGCCCGTTGTTACGCCGGTGAGTGCGGCCGCCGCCACGGCGCCGGCCCCGCTGCCCGCCGATGTGGCGGCACCGGTCGGCAAGCCCTCCACCGAGATGGCGCTGGCGCTGGAAGATGCCAACGCCCAGCTCGGTCAGGTCACCGAGATGAACCACAGGCTCAAGCTGCGCCTGCAGTCCCTGACCGAAGAGGTGGAGACCCTCAAGGCCCAGCTGCAGGATCAGACCGCACTGCAAAAAGAGGTGGCCGAGCTCAAGGCCAAGCCGGTGCCCCCCGTGGTGGTCCCAGAACCCAAGCAGAACTGGGTGATGGAGCTGCTCGCTTCACCGCTGAACCTCGCCATGATCATCCTGCTGCCCGTGCTGCTGGTGCTGGCGCTGGTGACGCTCTGGCTGCGGGCCCGTGCCCGGCGCGAGCTGGAAGAGCAGGAGAAGAGCCTCTCCGAATCCACCTCCATGGTGATGGGGGACGAGAGCAGTGAGTTCGATCAGCTGATGACGGTGGGTATCGCCGATGACGAACCCATGCGCCCCATGCCGGATCTGAACGGTCCGGAGGCCGAGCGGGCGCTGGATGAAGGCCAGGGCAAGAATGATGTCATCTTCAGCGATGACGGTGAGCTGGCCCTCTCCGCTTTCGACGTTGAACCTGCGGTCACCACGGCGAATCGTGACCCGGATCTGGTACCCGAACTGGATCTGGCCCACGAGGGTGACTTCGACATGGAGTCCGAGCCGGATCTCGATCTCTCCCGGGAGTTCGATGCTCCCAAGCGGGCGGCCGATGAGGTCATGAGCGAAGAGGAGCTGCAAGCGGCGCTCTTTGCCGATCTGGATGCGGACCTCGACGCCGATGCGGCCACTGTGTCTGACGGGGCCCAGCGCAGCCGGGACGACGATCTGGCCAATTTCGACCTGAGCGATTTCGAGTCGGCCTTCGACGAGCCTGTCGATGACAAGGCGGCACCCAAGGATGCCGCAGCCTATGGCAAGAGCGACGTGGACGACATGCTGGCGGAGCTCGGTCTCGAGCCCGAGCCGAAGCCGGCCGCGAAGCCAATGCCGCAGGACGCCTGGGATCCCAACGAATTGGCCCTCGCCGATTTCGAGGATGCCTTCACCGAGGTGGAGCCCCACGCGGAGCAGCCACATGAGGTTAAGCCCCGCGAACAGGCTCAGGCGAACGACTTTGTGGAGATAGACAAGTTATTGGCGGAGGCCAATGCCAGCAACGCCGAGCAGGAGCCGTATCAGGGCTTCTCCCTGGATGTGGGGCTGGATGGTTTCCCCGAGGTATTGCCGGAGTCCACCGGTTTTGACGTGGATGCGGACGATGGCGGTGTGGGGGCCAAGCTGGATCTGGCCCGCGCCTACCTCGAGATCGACGACAAGGAGAGCGCCCGCGAGCTGCTGCAAGAGGCGGCGGCCCAGGGCAGCGAGCACCAGCGCAACGAGGCTGAAAAGCTGCTCAAACGGCTGGGATAAGCCCGACCATCGATTGCAAGGCAGCCTGCGGGCTGCCTTTTCGTTTCAGTAGCGGCCTGCTCGTCTGTCAAGGATGGGGCCGCCAAGGGGAGAGCGCCCGGCCGTGGGCACCCGCCCGCTTGAGGCCACAGGTTTGGGACTTTTGCCCCGAGCGGGTATAATCCGCCCCGTTTCTTTCATCCTTTCCCCACAAGACAAGTTTCATCCATGCGAATTGCCCTAGGTATTGAATATGACGGCAGCCGGTATTTCGGCTGGCAGCGTCAGCGAGAAGTGATCAGCGTCCAGGAAGAGCTTGAAAAAGCCATCAGCCGCATCGCCAACCATCCGGTCTCCATCCAGTGCGCCGGGCGGACCGACGCCGGGGTCCACGGCACCGGTCAGGTGATCCACTTCGATACCGAGTCCAATCGTGCCGAGTCCGCCTGGACGCTGGGCCTGAATTCCAATCTGCCGCCGGATATCGGGGTGCGCTGGGTCAAGGAGGTGGATGAAAACTTCCATGCCCGCTTCAGCGCCACCGCCCGCCGCTATCGCTACATCATCTACAACCACAACTACCGCCCGGCGATCCTGGGTAGCGGCGTCAGCCACTATCACGAGACCATCGATGCGGCGCTGATGCATCAGGCGGGCCAGAGCCTGCTCGGGGAGCATGACTTCAGTACCTTCCGGGCCATCGCCTGCCAGTCCAACACCCCCTGGCGCAACGTGACCCACCTGTGCGTCAGCCGCTCCGGCCCCTATATCGTGCTCGACATCAAGGCCAACGCCTTCCTGCACCACATGGTGCGCAACATCACCGGCTCCCTGTTGCTGGTGGGGCAGGGGCAGAAACCGGTGGAGTGGATTGCCGAGGTGCTGGCCCAGAAGGATCGCAACCTGGCCGGCCCCACCGCCAAGGCGGGGGGCCTCTATCTGGTGGACGTGGATTACCCGGCCGAGTTCGGCCTGCCGCAGTTGCCGCTCGGTCCGCTCTGGCTGCCGGACTCGGCACCGGGTACGACCAGTTTTTAGTAACTGGGCCCGAAAATTTGTGGTTTAATGACCCGTTATTTATTGCCATCGAGCCCTTAAGTCATTGAACAACCAAGGCCCGATGTGTTTTGTCAGGCACAAAAGCATTAAGGAATTCCATGAGCTGGCTTGAGAAGATCCTTCCCAAGAGCAAGATCACTACACCGCGTCGTCACAACATCCCGGAAGGGGTGTGGACCAAGTGCACGTCTTGCGAACAGGTACTCTACCGGGCAGAACTGGAGCGCAATCTCGAAGTGTGCCCCAAGTGCGATCATCATATGCGGATCAGTGCCCGCGCCCGTCTCGAGAGCTTCCTCGACGTAGAAGGCCGCAGCGAGGTTGCTGCCGAGCTGGAGCCGCAGGACATCTTGAAATTCAAGGATTCCAAGCGCTACAAGGATCGTTTGTCTGCCGCCCAGAAAGAGACGGGAGAAAAAGATGCGCTGGTGGTGATGAAAGGAACCCTCAAGGGGGTACCGGTCGTTGCCTGTTCGTTCGAGTTCTCCTTCATCGGTGGCTCCATGTCCTCCGTGGTCGGTGCCCGCTTCGTGCGCGCCGTCGAGGAGAGCATCAAGGAAGGTCGTGGCCTGGTCTGCTTCTCCACCTCCGGTGGGGCGCGCATGCAGGAGGCATTGTTCTCCCTGATGCAGATGGCCAAGACCAGTGCGGCGCTGGACCGACTCACCAAGGCCGGTCTGCCCTTCATCTCCGTGCTGACCGACCCCACCATGGGTGGCGTCTCCGCCAGTCTCGCCATGCTGGGTGACATCAACGTGGGCGAGCCCAAGGCGTTGATCGGCTTCGCTGGCCCGCGCGTCATCGAGCAGACCGTGCGCGAGAAGCTGCCGGAAGGCTTCCAGCGCTCCGAGTTCCTGCTGGAGAAGGGCGCCATCGATCTCATCATCGACCGGCGCGAGATGCGCGATCGCCTGGCTGGCCTGCTGGCCAAGCTGATGAACACTCACGTCATCGAAGAGTGAATCGAGCCGTAAGATGAGTTCACAGATGCAATCTTCCCAAAGCCGGTCGCTCAGCGACTGGCTTTCTTATTTGGAGCAGATCCACCCGGTCAATATCGACATGGGGCTGGATAGGGTCGGTGTCGTCGCGCGCCGCATGGGGCTCACCGAACTGCCGTTCAAGGTCGTGACGGTGGCGGGTACCAACGGCAAGGGTTCCTCCTGCGCCATGGCTGCCAGCATACTGATGGCGGCCGGTTACAAGGTCGGCGTCTACTCCTCGCCGCACCTGCTGCGTTTCACCGAGCGGGTGCGACTCGATGGTGCCGAGCTGCCCGACGAGGAGCACTGCGCGGCGTTTGCCGCCGTGGAGGCCGCCCGCGCCGAGATAGCGCTCACCTTCTTCGAGTTTGCGACCCTGGCCGGGCTCTGGCTGTTCCGCCGTGCCGCACCGGACGTGCTCCTGCTGGAAGTGGGGCTGGGCGGTCGGCTCGATGCCACCAATGTGGTGGAATCCGATGTGGCCATGATCACCTCCATCGCGCTGGATCACTGCGACTGGCTCGGGGATACCCGGGAGGCGGTGGCGGTGGAGAAGGCCGGCGTCTATCGCAAGGACAAGCCCGCCATCAGCGGCGAGCCCAACCCGCCCGCCACCATCGCCAGCGAAGCGCACCGTCTGGGGGCCTGTCTGCGCCAGGTCGGGGTGGATTTTCATGGGGATGAGCAGGGCGATCACTGGGATTACCATGGCCTGCACCACTGGCTCGGTTTGCCCAAGCCCGCCCTGCCGCTGATGAACGCGGTGACCGTGCTGGCGGCGCTCGAATCCCTCGGCTTGCCGTTGCCGGAGGCTGCCATTCGCCAGGGGCTGGCGGATGCGCGCCTCGCGGGGCGCATGCAGCGCCTGCAACAGGATCCCCTGGTCATCGTCGATGTGGCCCACAATCCCCATTCGGCGGCCTATCTTGCCAGCCAGCTGCGCCAGATCCCCTGCTCGGGGAAACGACGCGCCGTGGTCGGCATGCTCAAGGACAAAGACATGGCGGGCTCCCTGGCCGAGCTGACGGGGCTCATCGACGAGTGGTATCTCACGAGCCTCCATGGCCCCCGCGCCGCCTCCTCGGCCCAGTTGGCGGCCGCCCTGCATGAGCAGGGACCGGCCGCACAATTTGCGTCAGTGACCGAGGCTTATGGGGCCGCGCTGGCCGCATCGAGTCCTGATGATATGGTCATTGTGTTCGGCTCGTTTTACACTGTCGCCGAGGTGTTGGCGACGAAGGCCTGATGGGCTGGTCGCGAGCCTGGACTTTTGGCATCAGATGCCTAACAAGATCGCATGGGTAGCAGTTCATCTGGTCTCGATGCCACTGGGTGGTCAGTTATCACTGAGATTTTCAGAAATAGCAGTGCATTCTAAGTAACATGGGTGGGAATTAACTTGGCTTCTAAGTTTCAAAACAGATTGGTGGGGACCGTCATCCTGGTCGCCCTGGTGGTCATCTTTCTGCCGGATCTGATGGATGGCAACAAGCTGGAACAAAAGGACGAGGCCTTTGCCAATATCCCCCTGCGCCCCGAGCTGGAGCCCGCCAAGCCCGAGTTGCAGGTCTCGGCCGCCAGCACCCTGCCGGCGGAACATGCGGCGAGCCAGCAGCAGGCCGCTGCGGCCCAGCAGTGGCAGGTTGAGGAGATTGGCAATACCGTGACGCTGGCCGACAACGGCCAGCAGCCCGCAGCCCAGCCGGTACAGCAACCGGCCACGGCGCCGGTCGCCCAGCCCAAACCCGTGGTAGTGGCCCAGAAACCGGTGGAGCAACCCAAGCCCAAACCGGTTTCTCCCAAGCCGGTGGAGGTGAAAAAGCCCGAGCCGAGCAAACCGCAGGTTGGCCAGATCAAGACCATGGACGATCTCATCGCGAGCAAGATGACGACCGCCACGCCGGCACCGGCCGCCGCCCCGGCACAGGGCAGCTGGATCCTGCAGCTCGGCGCCTTCAAGAACGCAGACAGTGTCAATGCCCTGGTGAGCAAGCTGCGGGCCGCCGGCTACTCGGCCCAGACCTCGCCGAGAACGCCGGTACAGGGCCAGATCACCCGGGTCTTCATCGGGCCGGATGTCTCCAAGGCGAAGCTGCAGGGCATGCAGAGCAAGATAAGCCAGATGACGGGACTCGGTGGCTCTGTGGTGGCCTACAACCCCTGAGGCTGACCCCTTCGCCTGCAATAAAAAACCGCGCCTTGGCGCGGTTTTTTATTAGATGCATTTCACCGGTTTGGGCAGGCCGGCTATCTTGGTCGCCTGCTTGGCGGGCCCCTCCGGGAACAGCTTGTAGAGATAGCGGCTGTTGCCCTTTTCGGGGCCGTACTGCTTCTCCATCGCCTTGACCAGAGCGCGGATGGCGGGGGAGGTGTTGAACTCCAGATAAAACGCCCGCACGAAACGCACCACCTCCCAGTGAGGCTCCTCTAGCACTATGCCTTCCCGTTCGGCCAGCACCAGGGCCAGCGCCTCGCTCCATTGTTCGCTATGGCGCAGATAGCCCTTGGCATCGGTCTCGATGGTTTGGCCGTTGAATTCCAGCGGATGAGGCTCAGACATAAGGGGCTCCTCGCAAAGGGGTGATCAGGATTGGGCGGGCATGGTAGCGCCTTGCCTCTGTGTGAGCAACCGGCTCTGGTTGGCCAAATCCAGCAGCTCGTCCGCCAGCTCGCTGATGAGGCTGAGCTGCTGGGTCAGCATCAGCTGCTCCTCGCTGCTGTCCGGGGAGAGTTCCGGGCACTGCCCCTCGAGCCTCGACGGGATCTCGCCGCCCAGATGGCCGGCGGCCTGCTCCAGGGTGTGGCTGATGTGGCGGCCGATCTCGTCGAGCCCGTCCAAGGCCTCCAGCTTGTCGCGATGGGCACCGAGGGCCGAGATGTAGGAGAGCAGGGCATGGTTGCGCCAGGTAAGGGTGAAGCAGAGATCGAGGAAGCGGCGGCGCTTGCTCGGCTCCACCAGCATGCTCTGCCAGGCCATGGCCAGCTCGCTGTCGGCGAGGTGAGCGCATTTGCGGGCAACCCGGTAGTCGAGGGATTCGTCCCGCTGACGGTGCAGGCTGGTAAGTACCGCCGACAGGTAGCGGGCATTGGCGGACAGGGAGTTGGCGATGAGGCTTGGCAGCCGCTTGTATTGCCAGTCCGGCCAGAGCCAGGCCACCAGGGCGTAGGAGAGCAAACAGCCGAGCAGGGTGTCGAGCAGGCGTGGCCCCAGGATGACGAAGCCGATGCCGTCCAGCAGGTTGAACGCCATCAGCACATAGAGGGTGATGAAGCAGACCGCGGCGCTGTAGTTGCTGCGCACCTGGGTGAAGAACAGGAAGGCGGCCAGCCCCATGATGCCGAGTTGCAGGTGCAGTTCGGGGAAGAGCCAGAGCACGGGTACCCCGATGAGGATGCCGGCGAAGGTGCCGAGCATGCGCTGCACCAGCCGGCGGCGGGTGGCGCTGTAACTCGGCTGGCAGACAAACAAGACGGTCAGCAGGATCCAGTAGCCCTTGTCGAGCTGGAAGGCCTGCAGGATGCCATAGCCTACCACCAGGCCGAGCGACAGGCGCAAGGCGTGGCGAAACACCATGGAATTCGGGGTCAGGTGCTGCCTGAGCATGGCCAGCAGCGGCAGGGGCGCCGGGTTGGCGAGGACGGGCAGATCCGCGGGGGGCAGGGCCGGGTTTTGCAGATCCTCGGCATTGGTCAGCAGTTGGTTGATGCTGGCGAGGTTGCGGCGCAAAAACTTCATCGGCGTCAGCAAGGTCTTGGGATAGTGCTGCTTGAGATGGGTGAACTCCAGCTGATCGCCGAGGGCCTCGAGGGTCCAGTGGATGCGCTTGTGGTGGACATAGGGCTTGTGCACCAGGATGGCGTAGCCGAGCTGCTGGCACGCCTCGGAGAGTTGCAGAAACACCTCCTGAAAGCCGTCCAGCACTATGCCTTGCTTGAGCTCGGCTTCGAGTCGGCTGTAGGGGTAGTGGCTGGAGGTGGCGCGCTCCTGAATTTCCAGCGCCAGCAGATAGAGGCGCAGCAGGCTGGCGAGCTCGGGGGCGACCTGATGACGGTGGCCGGAGCGGGCGTTCAGCCGCGCATTGAGGGCCGTCTTGGTCAGGTTCAGGGCATTGACCAGGTTGATGTTGAGCTGGGCCAGGTTGTGGCGAATGGCCTGGGCGCCGTGTTCGTCCGCCGGGAAGAAGCGGGATTTCTCCAGCAGATAGCGGGCGAGGGCGAAGTAGCTCTGGGCAAGCTGTTCGTGCAGGGTCTTGTAGGGCAGCAGCCAGAGCCAGAGCAGCGACACCAGCCCGTACCAGAGGGCGCCGGCACCGAGCGCCAGGGGTTGATAGAAGAGATCCGGCGCCTTGGCGGCCCCCAGCATGGTGTAGATGGCAATCAGCAGCGAGCCGAAGCTGATGGTGGCATAGCGCTGGCCAAGCGCCCCCACCATCACGAAGATAAAGGTCGAGCCGGCCAGCCCGATGGCAAACAGCCAGGGGGTGGGGAAGAGATATTGCACGCACAGGGAGGCGAACAGGAAGCAGACCAACGTCATGGCGAGGTTTTTCACCCGGCCCCAGAGGCTGTCGTCGGTTTCGGCGATGGCACCGGCCACCACCCCGAGGGAGAGCAACACGGTGAGCTGGATGTCCCCCTGTACCAGGGCGAAGGCGAGCAGCCCCAGGATGGCCAGCAGCACCTTGAGGGCGAAGTAGATATGGCTGTCAGACAGCAGGCGGCGCAACAGGCCAGCGAGATCAATGGGCATGGGGAAGGTCGTCCTTGAGCGCCGTGTTATCGACAGGGTGAGCAAGCAATGAGTGGTGCGCCAGACTGGCAAAATCCATGGACATGGGACAGGTGCAACCCTTGAGCGAATCGAAAGCGAGAGAATAGCCGCTCGGCCACAAAAGAGCCCTGATCCAAATCAGGGCCGGGTTCTTCATGCGGCTCGGTCTCTTTGCCTTCACCCTAACAGGGGAGGCAGACAATAAAAACCCCGCCGAAGCGGGGTTTTCTGTATCAGGGGACCTGATTAGTTGCGGTTGCCGCCGAGCAGGCTCAGCAGGCTCAGGAAGATGTTGTAGATGGACACGTACAGAGTCACGGTCGCGGAGATGTAGTTGGTCTCGCCGCCACGCACGATCTGCTGGGTCGTCAGCAGGATGGCGCCGGAGGAGAACAGCATGAACATGGCGGACAGGGCCAGGCTCAGGGCACTCATCTGCAGGAAGATGTTGGCGATCATCGCCACCAGCAGCACCCAGAAACCGACGAACAGCATGCCGCCGATGAAGGAGAGATCCCGCTTGGTGGTCAGGGCATAGGCCGACAGACCGAAGAAGGTCAGCGCGGTGCCACCGAGGGCGGTCATCACGATCTCGCCGCCACCGTTGTTCATGTACATGTTGATGATGGGGCCCAGGCTATAGCCCATCAGCCCGGTCAGGGCGAAGGTGAACACCAGCCCCATGCCGTTGTCGCGGTTCTTCTGGGTCAGGAACATCAGACCATAGACACCGACGAGGAAGATGGCCCAGTGCAGGGGCGGCATGTTCATCACGGTGGCAATCCCGGCCACCACGGCAGAGAAGCCAAGAGTGAGGGATAGCAGCATATAGGTATTGCGCAGCACCTTGTTGGTATCGCGCACGGCACCCTGGGTGCCAGTGTAGATAGAACGGGTATCCATCTTGATGTCCTCTTGATTTCCGGGTTGAGGCGGAGAATTCCGCTTCGTTAACGCATTGTATGCACTGAATGTGTGGATGACGAGCCCTGATTTCAAGTGGCCCGCCAGCCTCGTTCTCCCCACTATCCCAGAGTAAATATGTATTGCATATGAACAAGCGCCTGACGTAGTATGCACGCCGTTCGGAGGGGTGGCAGAGCGGCTGAATGCACCGGTCTTGAAAACCGGCGATGGGCGACCATCCGTGGGTTCAAATCCCACCTCCTCCGCCATCTAGATAGCCCAAGCGATCATGTCGTTTGGGCTTTTTTGTGTCTGATCTCGTCACAGCGGCGCCGGGAGGCACTTTCGAGGGGGCGGCGGCGCTGGCTACACTGGCTGGGTCAATGTGGGGCAGGGGATGGCTCTGCCCGCATCGGAACCATGAGTGGGAGTGCCTATGGCGGTGACATGGAAGCGTGGAGGGTTGCTGGCGATGGGATGTGCGGCCGCCTTGATGGCGGGATGTGCGACCCTGGTGCCCGAGCCCGTCGAGTATCTGCCGCAGGATCCCCCGCCCGGTGGCCTCGCGTACGGGAAGAAGGTCTATGTGGACGATGGCCAGTGTCCGGCCAGTCAGGTGAAGCAGCTGATCGGCGGCGATGCCAAGCGGAATATTCCGCGCCAGGTGGAGTGTGTGCCCAGACCACAATGAGAATGGGTTTGTGGTAGCGAAAAATGCTGAAAAAAAGAGCCAAGGCAGCTGCCTTGGCTCTTTTTTTATGGGTCAAAGGAGGATGGCCGAGTTAGAAGGCGTCTCCCGGTACCCGTACCCAGCCCTCCATCAGGATGCGGGCTGAGCGGGACATCACCGCCTTGGTGACGGTCCACTCCCCGTTCACCTGACGCGCCTGTGCCCCCACCCGCAGGGTGCCGGAGGGGTGGCCGAAGCGCACCGCTTCCCGCTCGCCGCCCCCTGCGGCCAGGTTGACCAGGGTGCCCGGGATGGCCGCCGCCGTACCGATGGCCACCGCGCAGGTGCCCATCATGGCGTGGTGCAGCTTGCCCATGGAGAGGGCCCGCACCAGCAGATCGATGTCGCCACCTTTAACCTCCTTGCCGCTGGCGGTGCTGTAGTCCTTCGCCGGCGCGACGAAGGCGATCTTCGGCGTGTGTTGGCGGGTCGCTGCTTCTTCAGGAGTCTTGATGAGCCCCATGCGCAGGGCGCCGGCGATGCGGATCGCCTCGAAGCGGGCGAGGACCTCCGGATCCGTGTTGATCGCTTCCCGCAGCTCTGCACCTGTGTAGCCAATTTCCTCGGCGTTGACGAAGACGGTGGGGATGCCGGCAGTAATCATGGTCGCCTGCAGGGTGCCTATGCCTGGTACTTCCAGCTTGTCTATCAGATTGCCGGTGGGGAAGAGGGCGCCGCCCTCCTCGCCATCATCCGAGGGGTCGATAAACTCCAGCACGATTTCGGCGGACGGGAAGGTGACCCCGTCCAGTTCGAAGTCGCCGGTCTCCTGCACTTGACCGTTCGTCACCGGCACGTGGGCGATGATGGTCTTGCCTATGTTGGCCTGCCAGACTCGCACCATGCAGGTGCCGTTGTCCGGGATACGGGCCGGGTCCACCAGGCCCGCGTGGATGGCGAAGGCGCCGGCGCCGGTGGAGAGGTTGCCGCAGTTGCCGCTCCAGTCCACGAACGCCTTGTCGATGGCGATCTGGCCGTAGAGATAGTCCACGTCGTGATCGGGCTGGTTGCTCTTGGAGAGGATTACGCACTTGGAGGTGGAAGAGGTGGCGCCCCCCATACCGTCGATATGGGCGCTGTAGGGGTCGGGGCTGCCGATGACGCGCAGGAAGAGCGCATCCCGGGCCGGTCCCGGCACCTGGCATGGCTCGGGCAAGTCCTGCAGGCGGAAGAAGACCCCCTTGCTGGTGCCGCCGCGCAGATAGGTGGCCGGGATTTTGATTTGTGGTTGGTGGGCCATAGAAATCGTCCAAAAAAGGGTGATAGAAGCTTCTCTGCTGGGGAGAAGGTGCCCGAAGGAGAGTCGGGTGAGGGAGACGTATGTTCCCTCACCCAACCCTCTCCCAAAGGGAGACAGGCCTGGCTGGATATTAGCTGGCGGCCTTGTGGGCCGTCGACTCCAGGAAGTCCTGAGCGAAGCGCTGCAGCACGCCGCCCGCCTCGTAGACCGAGACCTCTTCGGCGGTGTCGAGGCGACAGGTCATGGGCACCTCGACTACCTCGCCACTGCGACGGCGGATCACCAGGGTGAGATCGGCGCGCGGTTTGCGCATCCCCACCACGTCATAGGTCTCGGTGCCGTCCAGCCCAAGGGTCAAACGGGTGGTGCCCGGTTTGAACTCCAGGGGCAGTACCCCCATGCCGATGAGGTTGGTGCGGTGAATGCGCTCGAAGCCTTCCGCCGCGATCACCTCCACCCCCGCCAGCCGTACCCCCTTGGCCGCCCAGTCCCGGGACGAGCCCTGTCCGTAGTCGGCGCCGGCGACGATGATGAGCGGCTGCTTGCGCTCCATGTAGGTCTCTATTGCCTCCCACATCCGCATCACCCGGCCTTCCGGCTCGACCCGGGCCAGGGAGCCCTTCTTCACGGCGCCGTTGACCACCGCCATCTCGTTCACCAACTGGGGGTTGGCGAAGGTTGCGCGCTGGGCGGTCAGGTGATCGCCGCGGTGGGTGGCGTAGGAGTTGAAGTCCTCCTCCGGCAGGCCCATCTTGTGCAGGTATTCCCCCGCCGCGCTGCTGCGCAGTATGGCGTTGGAAGGCGAGAGGTGGTCGGTGGTGATGTTGTCCGGCAGCACCGCCAGCGGCCGCATGCCGCGCAGGGGGCGCTCACCCGCCAATGCCCCTTCCCAGTAGGGGGGGCGACGGATATAGGTGCTCTGGGGACGCCAGTCATAGAGCGGTGCCACCTTGGGACTCTGGTCTTCCTCGATGGTGAACATGGGGATATAGACCTGGCGGAACTGGGACGGTTTGACCGCCCCGCGTACCACGGCGTCGATCTCTTCATCCGACGGCCAGATGTCTTTGAGGCGGATTTCCTTGCCGTTCACCACTCCCAACACATCCTTCTCGATATCGAAGCGGATGGTACCGGCGATGGCGTAGGCCACCACCAGGGGAGGGGAGGCGAGAAACGCCTGCCTGGCATAGGGGTGGATGCGGCCATCGAAGTTGCGGTTGCCGGACAGCACAGCGGTGGCATAGAGATCCCGCTCGACGATTTCCTGCTGGATGGCGGGATCGAGCGCGCCGGACATGCCGTTGCAGGTGGTGCAGGCAAATGCCACCACGCCGAAGCCGAGTTGCTCCAGCTCCTCGTCCAGCCCCGCTTCTTTCAGATACAAGGCGACTGTCTTGGAGCCGGGCGCCAGGGACGATTTGACCCAGGGTTTGCGCACCAGCCCGAGCCGGTTGGCGTTGCGGGCCAGCAGGCCTGCGGCAATCACGTTGCGCGGGTTGCTGGTGTTGGTGCAACTGGTGATGGCCGCGATGATGACGGCGCCATCGGGCAGCAGACCGTCGGCCTCCTGGGTGCGGGCCTTGTCCAGATCCACCGCGATGCCACGCTCCGCCAGGGCGGAGACCGGCAGGCGGCGATGGGGGTTGGAGGGGCCGGCCAGGGTGCGCACCACGCTCGACAAATCGAAGTGCAGCACGCGCTCGTACTGGGCGCTCGCGAGGGCATCGGCCCAGAGGCCAGCTTCCTTGGCATAGGTCTCCACCAGTTTCACCTGGCTGTCGTCGCGACCGGTCAGGCGCAGGTAGTCGAGGGTCTGCTGGTCGATGAAGAACATGGCCGCGGTGGCGCCGTATTCCGGCGCCATGTTGGAGATGGTGGCTCGATCGCCGAGGGTCAGGGCGGCGGCGCCTTCCCCACGGAACTCCAGGTAGGCGCCAACCACCTTCTGCTGGCGCAGGAACTCGGTCAAGGAGAGCACCACATCGGTGGCCGTGATGCCGGGTTGCGGCTTGCCACTGAGTTCTACGCCGACTATCTCCGGCAGCCGCATCCAGGAGGCGCGCCCCAGCATGACGTTCTCGGCTTCCAGTCCGCCCACGCCCACGGCGATGACGCCGAGGGCGTCAACGTGGGGAGTGTGGCTGTCGGTGCCGACGCAGGTGTCCGGGTAGGCGAGGCCGCGATCGGCGTGAATGACCGGGGACATCTTTTCCAGGTTGATCTGGTGCATGATGCCGTTGCCGGGCGGGATCACCTCGATGTTCTTGAACGCCTGCTTGGTCCAGTTGATGAAGTGGAAGCGATCCTCGTTGCGGCGATCCTCGATGGCGCGGTTCTTGGCAAACGCATCGGGGTCAAAGCCGCCACACTCCACGGCGAGCGAATGATCGACGATGAGCTGCACCGGCACCACCGGGTTGACCTTGGCAGGATCGCCCCCCTGATCGGCGATGGCGTCGCGCAGCCCTGCCAAATCCACCAGGGCGGTCTGGCCCAGGATGTCGTGGCAGACCACCCGAGCCGGGAACCAGGGGAAGTCGCGATCACGCTTGTTCAGGGCGATCTGGGTCAGGCACTCGGTGAGGATGGCCGGATCGCACTTGCGCACCAGGTTCTCCGCATGGACGCGCGCCGTGTAGGAGAGCCTGTCCCAGGCGCCGGGCGCGATGGCCTCGACCGCCGCGCGGGTGTCGAAGTAGTCAAGCGCCGTGCCGGGCAGGGGCTTGCGATATTGGCTGTTGAGCTGGCTCATGGGCGCTCCTTGAGCGGCACGAAGCGCAGATCTTCCGGGCCGACGTAGTTGGCGCTCGGGCGGATGATCTTGCCGTCGATGCGCTGCTCGATGACATGGGCGGACCAGCCGGAGGTGCGGGCGATGACGAACAGCGGAGTGAACATGGCGGTGGGCACCCCCATCATGTGATAGCTGACGGCGCTGAACCAGTCGAGGTTCGGGAACATCTTCTTGGCGTCCCACATCACTTCTTCGAGGCGCGCGGCGATGTCGAACATCTTGGTGTTGTGCTGTTCCTGGCTGAGATCGCTCGCCACCTGCTTGATCACGTGGTTGCGCGGGTCGGAGACGGTGTAGACGGGGTGGCCGAAGCCGATGACCACTTCTTTTCTCTCGACCCGGGCGCGAATGTCGGCCTCGGCGTCATCCGGGTTCTCGTAACGCTTCTGGATCTCGAACGCCACCTCGTTGGCGCCGCCGTGCTTGGGCCCACGCAGGGCGCCGATGGCCCCCGTGATGCAGGAGTACATGTCGGAGCCGGTGCCGGCGATGACCCGGCCGGTGAAGGTGGAGGCGTTGAACTCATGCTCGGCATAGAGGATGAGGGAGGTGTGCATGGCGCGCACCCAGGAGGCTCGGGGCTTTTCGCCATGCAACAGGTGCAGGAAGTGGCCGCCGATGGAGTCATCATCGGTTTCGACGAAGATGCGTTTGCCGTTGTGGCTGAAGTGATACCAGTAGAGCAGCACGGACCCCAGGCAGGCCATCAGCTTGTCGGCGATGTCGCGGGCGCCCGGGTGGTTGTGATCGTCCTTCTCCGGGGAGAGGCAGCCGAGCACGGAGACGGCGGTGCGCATCACATCCATGGGATGGGCGCTCGGTGGCAGTTGCTCCAGGGCGGTCTTGACCCCGGTGGGCAGGCCGCGCAGGGCCTTGAGCTTGGCCTTGTAGGCGGCGAGCTCAGCCACATTGGGAAGATGCCCGTGCACCAGCAGGTGGGCAATTTCCTCGAACTCGCAGCTGGTGGCCACGTCCAGGATGTCGTAGCCACGGTAGTGCAGATCGTTGCCGGAGAGGCCGACGGTACACAGGGCCGTGTTGCCGGCGGCGGTGCCGGAGAGGGCGACGGATTTCTTGGGCTTGAAGCCGGTGGTCGTTTCGGGAATGGCGCTCATCACATGTTTCCTCATTCAGTCCGTTGAAGCGCCAGCCGCCAGCATGAGGCGGCTGGTCGCGGCTTATTCCTTGGTGAACAGTCTGTCCAGAGTCTGCTCGTAGTGGTGATAACCGAGGAAGTCGTAGAGGGACTCCCGGGTCTGCATGGTGTCGACCACGGCGCGCTGGTGACCATCGCGGCGCAGCTGCTGATAGACATTGAGGGCGGCCTGATTGGCGGCGCGGGCGGCGCTCAAGGGGTAGAGCACCATGTCGACGCCATGGGCGGCCAGGGCCTCCTTGTCAAACAGCTCGGTTTTGCCAAATTCGGTCATGTTGGCGAGGATGGGCACTCCGGCGGCCTGCTTGAAGCGATCGTACTGGTCCAGCTCGGTGACCGCCTCGGCGAAGATCATGTCGGCACCCGCCTCCACGTAGGCGGCGGCGCGCTCCAGCGCCGAGCCCAGCCCTTCCACCGCGAGGGCATCGGTGCGGGCCATGATGACGAAACTCTCGTCCTGGCGGGCGTCCACCGCGGCCTTGATCCTGTCCACCATCTCGGCGATGGAGACCACCGCCTTGTTTGGCCTGTGACCGCAGCGCTTCTGGGCAACCTGATCTTCCATGTGGACGGCGGCCACGCCACCGCGCTCGAAGGCACGGACGGTGCGGGCGATGTTGAAGGCGCCGCCCCAGCCCGTGTCTATGTCCACCAGCAGGGGAACCTGGGTGGCGGCCGTGATGCGCTCTGCATCGATCAGCACGTCATTCATGGAGGTCATGCCCAGATCCGGCAGGCCGAAGGAGGCGTTGGCCACCCCGGCACCGGACAGATAGAGGGCCTTGAAACCGCTGCGCTCGGCCATCAGCGCCATGTAGGCATTGATGGTACCGACGATCTGCAGGGGTTTCTCATTGGCCAGGGCAGTGCGAAAACGGGTTCCGGCCGAGGGGGATAGCTTGGACATTGTGACTCCTTTCATGGGCTTCTTGTCTGCTGCGGATAGCACTATCTGACACCACGTTTACGTTAACGTCAATGCGCCTTAGGTCGAAGGTTGAGCCCCTGGGGCGCCGCCTTCGGCGGCATTGCAATAACGTCTTTTGAGTCAACCAGATAGGCTCTTTGCTTCCAGGCAAGACCTGGTCATGGCGCCGTCGCCATGGGGGTTCAGGGGGATTCTGTCCTCTTCACTACCGGGCTTCAACGGATTCGAAAGGACTGTCATGAGATGAAAAGTGGCTGTCGCCCGATGCAAAGCGGACGTTTACGTAACCCCCTAGATTCAATCCGGACGAAGATTTTCACTCACGAATGGATTGGAGAGCAGCCATGGCCA
Source organism: Aeromonas intestinalis (assembly GCF_054052485.1). Taxonomy (NCBI): domain Bacteria; kingdom Pseudomonadati; phylum Pseudomonadota; class Gammaproteobacteria; order Aeromonadales; family Aeromonadaceae; genus Aeromonas; species Aeromonas intestinalis. Next base: position 255,800 of record NZ_JBSTYK010000003.1, on the reverse strand, counting down.
ACGCCATACGCTTTTATGAAACAGGGGGCCCCGAGGTCCTGCGTTATGAAGAGGTTGGTGTCGGGGAACCCGGGCCTGGCCAGGTACGTCTGCGCCACGCCGCAGTCGGTCTCAACTATGCCGACACCTATTTTCGTAACGGCACCTACCCGATCCCGCTGCCCAATGGCCTGGGAGTCGAGGCGGCCGGTGTGGTCGACGCGGTGGGCGAGGGCGTCACCAACGTCGCCGTCGGCGATCGCGTCACCTATACCGGCTTTATCAATACCCTGGGCGCTTACTCGACCGAACGGCTGATCCCGGCCGCGCCGCTTATCAAGCTGCCGGACAGCATCTCCTGCGAGACCGCCGCCGCCATGACCATGCGCGGCCTGACGTCCGCCTACCTGATGCGCCGCATTCACGATTTCAAACCCGGTGACCGCATCTTGCTGCACGCGGCGGCCGGTGGTGTGGGTCTCATCGTCGCCCAGTGGGCCAAGCTGCTGGGGCTGACGGTGATCGGTACAGTGTCGAGCGAGGCCAAGGGGGAACTGGCCCGGGCCCATGGCTGCGACTACATCATCGACTACAGCCGTGAGGACGTGGCCCAGCGGGTGCGCACCCTGACCGAAGGGGCGGGGGTTGATGTGGTGTTCGACAGCGTCGGCAAGAGCACCTTCATGGGTTCGCTTGATTCGCTGAAACGCCGCGGCCTCATGGTTTGCGTCGGCACCGCCTCCGGCCCCATCGACGGTTTCAACCCCCAGTTGCTGGCCATGAAGGGTTCCCTCTACCTGACCCGGCCGGCGCTTGCCGACTACATCGCCGATCCCGCCGAGAAGGAAGCCCTGGCGGGGGAGCTGTTCGATCACGTGGCCAGCGGCCGGATCAAGATAGAGATCAACCAGAAGTACGCGCTGCAGGACGCGGCGCAGGCGCACCGGGATCTGGAGTCTCGCAAGACCACAGGCTCCTCCATCTTCGTTATCTAGGGTGCGAGTTTCCCGTCCCATAGGGCGGGGAACTTGTCCGGTCGCCTGACTTGTCATCTAGGGAGAGAGACATGCGTGTAGAACAACTGACCTGCCATATCGGCGCCGAGCTCTCTGGCGTCACGCTGGCGGATGCCGTCCACGACGGGGATCTGTTTGCACAGATCCGCGCCCAGCTGCTCAGGCACAAGGTGCTGTTCCTGCGCAATCAGGAGCTCAGCCGGGCCGATCACGTGGCCTTCGCCCGCCGCTTTGGCGAGCTGGAGGATCACCCGGTGGCGGGCAGCGATCCGGACCACCCCGGTCTGGTGCGCATCTACAAGTCGCCGGAGGTGCCAAACGATCGCTACGAGAACGCCTGGCACACGGACGCCACCTGGCGCGAGCAACCCCCCATGGGCTGCGTACTGCGCTGCGTGGAATGTCCGCCGGTGGGGGGCGACACCCTCTGGGCCAATATGGCGGCGGCCTACGATGCGCTGCCTGAGGAGATCAAACAGAAGATCGCGGGGCTACGTGCCCGTCACAGCATAGAGGCGAGTTTTGGCGCCGCCATGCCCATCGAGAAGCGGCTCGCCCTGAAGGCCCAATTCCCGGATGCCGAGCACCCCGTGGTGCGTACCCATCCTGAAACGGACGAGAAGATCCTGTTCGTCAACGCCTTCGCCACCCACTTCACCAACTACCACACCCCGGCCCATGTGCGGGTCGGCCAGGACTACAGCATGGGGGGCAGCGATCTGCTGCGCTACCTCATCAGCCAGGCCTATATCCCCGAGTTCCAGGTGCGCTGGCGCTGGCAGCCGGGAAGCATAGCCATCTGGGACAACCGCAGCACCCAGCACTATGCCGCCATGGATTATGCCCCCTGTCATCGCAAGATGGAGCGGGCCGGGATCATGGGCGACAAGCCCTTCTAGGTACGTGGAAAAGTGCCAAACCATTACGCTGCCCAGGATGAGTGGAACGCCCGGGCAGAGCTTCACCTCAAGGAGAGAAACAGATGCAATTTTTTGACGATTCCCTGCACCCGGAAAACATGGAAAAGGTAGTCATCACGGTCGCGCCCTATGGCCCCGAGTGGGCGCCTGAGGACTTCCCGGAAGACATCCCCGTGACCATGGAGGAGCAGATCCAGAAGGCGGTGGAGTGCTACGAGGCGGGCGCGACCGTGCTGCATCTGCACGTGCGTGAGCTCGATGGCACCGGCTCCAAGCGACTGTCCAAGTTCAACGAGCTGATCGCCGGGGTGCGCAAGGCGGTGCCGGACATGATCATCCAGGTCGGCGGCTCCATCTCTTTTGCGCCGGAAGGGGAGGGGGAGGCGGCCAAGTGGCTCTCCGACGACACCCGCCACATGCTGGCTGAGCTGACCCCGAAACCGGATCAGGTCACGGTCGCCATCAACACCACCCAGATGAACATCATGGAGCTGCTCTACCCGGAATACCTGGCAGGCACCTCCCTGGCCCATCCGGCCTATCAGGCTGCTTACAGCGAGATGACGGTCCCGGCCGGCCCGGCCTGGGTGGCGGAGCACTTGAAGCGCCTGATGGCCAACGGCATCCAGCCCCACTTCCAGCTGACCGGCATGCACGCCATGGAGACCCTGGAGCGGCTGGTGCGCAAGGGCGTCTACATGGGGCCGCTGAACCTGACCTGGATTGGCATCGGCGGTGGCTTCGATGGCCCCAACCCGTTCAACTTCTTCAACTTCGTCCACCGTGCGCCGGATGGCTGCACCCTGACCGCCGAGTCCCTGCTCAAAAACGTGCTGCCGTTCAACATGATGGCCATGTCCATGGGGCTGCACCCGCGTTGCGGCATTGAGGACACCATCATTGGCCAGCACGGCCAGCGCATGAGCTCGGTGGAGCAGATCCGCCAGTGCGTGCGGGTGGCCCACGAGCTCGGCCGCGAGGTGGCCAACGGCAAGGAGGCGCGCGCCATCTATCGCATCGGGGTGCAGTACGACAGCGTCGAGGAGACCTTGCGTGCCAACGGCATGGCGCCGAACCGCTCCCAGGGCCAGAAAGGGGTGCCCCAGCGCTCCTGAGCCAGTTGGGTCGCGGTGTGAAAAATAAGCGCCGCGCCCCGTCAACTCTGTTTGCCAAAGGGCCGCAGCCCTTGCAATATGCAGCACCTGGCAAGTTGAGTGATGTGTCAGTAGCGGGTTTCCGGCGGCTCCGGCCGTCGGTACCTCGACCGGGTTCCAACCCAATCTGTTGTAGCGCGAGGGATTGTATGGCTACGTATCATATCGATGAGGGCGCCCCGGCCGGCGAGGTTGCCGTGCCCCGTCGCTACGCCTGGATAGTGTTTGCACTGACCTTCGGCCTGCTCATCTCCGACTACATGTCGCGCCAGGTGCTCAACGCCGTCTTCCCCATGCTCAAGGGGGAGTGGGTGCTCTCGGATACCCAGCTTGGCCTGCTGAGCGGCATAGTCGCGCTCATGGTCGGGCTGCTCACCTTTCCGCTCTCCTTGCTGGCAGACCGTTTCGGCCGGGTGAAGAGCCTGGCCCTGATGGCCGCACTCTGGAGTCTGGCGACCCTGGGCTGCGCCCTGGCCCAGAACTACGAGCAGATGTTCATCGCCCGCTTCCTGGTGGGGGTGGGGGAGGCCGCCTACGGCAGCGTCGGCATCGCCGTGGTGGTCTCCGTCTTCCCGCGGGAGATGCGGGCCACCCTCTCCGGCGCCTTCATCTCCGGCGGCCTGTTTGGCTCAGTGCTCGGCATGGCCAGCGGGGGTTTGCTGGCCCACTGGCTCGGCTGGCGCTGGGCCTTCGCCGGCATGGCCCTGTTCGGCCTGCTGCTGGCGGCGCTCTACCCTCTGGTGGTGAAAGAGTCGCGGATCTCGACTCCTTGCCGCGGCGGCAAGGGGGCGGCCGGGGGGCGCAATCCCTTGCGCAGCCTCTATTCCAGCCGCTCGGTGATCTCGGCCTATGTGGGCAGCGGCTTGCAGCTGTTCGTCGGTGGCACCGTCATCGTCTGGATGCCGAGCTACCTCAATCGCTACTACGGCATGGAGACGGACAGGGCAGGGGCGGCGGCGGCCATCATAGTGCTGTGCAGCGGCGCCGGCATGATCCTCTGCGGCATGCTGAGCGACCGGCTCTGCAAGGCGCGGCCGGATCGCAAAATCAGCCTCGCCATCGGTTACTGCATCGGCAGCTGCGCCCTCTTGTCCCTGGCGTTCGCCCTGCCGTTCGGCTTGCCCCAGCTGGTGCTGATCTGCCTTGGCATGTTCATCGCCACCGGCACTTCGGGCCCCGCCGGCGCCATGGTGGCGAACCTCACCCACGCCAGCGTGCACGGTACCGCCTTTGCGACCTTGACGCTCGCCAACAACTTGCTCGGCCTCGCGCCTGGCCCCTTCATTACCGGCAAGGTGTCCGATCACATCGGTCTGGACAATGCCTTCCGGCTGGTGCCCCTCATCAGCATCGCGGCGGCCATGGTCTTTCTCTACGCCAGGCGCCACTACCACAAGGACGTGGCAAGGCTGGAAGGGGAGTCCTCCCCGTCCATCGTCTCCGATCCCGCCATCAACGAAAGCCACACGGAGGTCAGGGCATGAGCCGTTCCCTGCAAACCCTGAGAGTCGATGTCTATTTCGATTTCATCTGTCCCTGGTGCCTGATCGGCAAGCGTCAGCTGGATGAGGCTCTGGCCCGGCTGCGGGCCGAGCGACCCGAGTTGCGGGTGGAGCTGCGCTGGCACGGGGTGCAACTGCTGCCCTATCTGCCACTGCAGGGGGAGGATTTCCACGCGTTTTACCTGCGACGCCTCGGTAGCGAGCCCGCGGTGCGGCTGCGCCAGGCCCAGGTACAGCAGGCTGCGGCGACCGTGGGTGTAGGCCTGGACTTTGACAAGATCCCCCGCATGTCAAACACCGCCGATGTCCATCGTCTGTGGCAACGGGCCTGCCAACTGGGCACCCCGCAGCAGCAGGAAACACTGCTCGAATCGTTGTTCGCCAGTCACTTCCTGCAAGGGGGGGATCTGGGGGATGGGAATCTGCTGCTGGATTTGGCCGAGCAGGCCGGTTTCGCGCTGGAGGCCCTGGTCAGCTGCCTGCACGGGGATGGCAGCCCCTTCTCAGGGGTAGCCGAGGGGCCCGCCAGTCAGGGGGTCCCCAGCTTCGTGATGGGAGGGGGGCTGACCCTCTCCGGCGCCCAGCCGGTGGAGAAACTGCTCGCCAGCCTGCGCCTGGCGGTGGCGGCCGAGGAGTGCCGGGGGAAGGAAAAAGCACGTCTCGAAGTGCCCGCCGACCGGGTGCCTGCTCCCGGTCAGCGCGCTCTCATCGAAGGGGAGGGCAAGAGCCTGGTGCTGTTCAACATCGACGGCGAGTTTCATGCCATCGATGACAGCTGCCCCCATCAGGGCGCCTCCCTGTGCGGCGGCAAGCTGGAGGGGGAGACAGTCCAGTGCCGCGCCCATGGCCTGCGCTTCAACCTGCGCACCGGTTACCTGCAGGGTTCGACCCAGCTCAGGGTCGGTCGTTACCCGGTGGAGCGGGAAGAGGATCGCCTCTTCATCGTCCTGACACCCGAGGAGCGCCTCTCATGCACGCCCTAGCCCTGACGGATCGCTTCGCCCGGGTGCGCGAGCTGGCCCCCGGCATGACCATCAGCCTGGTGGTGGCCGCGGCCGCCACCTTCCTGGCCGAGCACTACGGTGCCCCCGTGCTGCTGTTTGCCCTGTTGCTCGGCATGGCGCTGAACTTCCTCAGCGGCGAGGGGAGCTGCAAGGCAGGCATCGAGTTCACGGCGCGCAGCGTCTTGCGCATCGGCGTCGCCCTGCTCGGCATGCGCATCACCCTGGGACAGATAGCCGAGCTCGGCTGGATGCCGGTGATCCTGGTAGTGACGCTAGTGGTGGTCACCATCAGTCTCTCCGTCGTCGCCGCCAGGCTGATGGGCTTCCAGCGCCTGTTCGGCATGCTGACCGGCGGCGCCACGGCGATCTGCGGTGCCTCCGCCGCCCTGGCCCTGGCCGCCTCCCTGCCCCATCACCCGCAAAAAGAGCGGGCCACCCTGTTCACCGTCATCGGGGTCTCTGTACTCTCGACGCTGGCGATGATCACCTATCCCATGATCGCCCGCTTCTTCGAGCTGACCCCGGTGGAGTCGGGGGTCTTCCTCGGCGCCACCATCCACGACGTGGCCCAGGTGGTGGGGGCGGGCTACAGCATGTCCACCGAGACCGGGGACGTGGCCACCGTGGTCAAGCTGATGCGGGTCGCCATGCTGCTGCCGGTGATCCTGGTGGCCGCCATGATCACCCGGATGCAGGGGGCGGATCCCGCCTCCGGCAAACGGCCACCCCTGCTGCCCCTGTTTGCGGTGGGTTTCCTGGTGCTGGCCTGCTTCAACAGCACGGGCTGGGTACCCGCCATGGTCCAGAGCGGGGTCAATGATCTGTCGCGCTGGTGTCTGGTGATCGCCATCGCCGCCATCGGCATGAAGACCCAACTCAGGGAGCTGGCGGCGGTGGGCATCAAACCCATCCTGCTGATGGTGGGGGAGACGGTGTTTCTCGCCGCCCTGGTGCTGCTGTTGATGCACTGGGGGATCAAGCCTTAGGACGGTGACGAGTGCGCGATGACACCCCTGAGGCATCGACGCTGAATGGCCAACGGATTAGCCAGAGAGGAATCTATGAACAAGTTATATCCCAGCGCCCGGGCCGCCCTCGGCGATCTGGTGCAGGACGACATCACCATCGCATCGGGGGGCTTTGGCCTGTGCGGCATCCCGGAGCAGCTCATAGGAGCACTGCAGGAGAGCGGCAAGCGCGGCTTCACCATCATCAGCAACAACTGCGGGGTGGATGAGTTCGGCTTGGGGCCCCTGCTCCACAGCCGCCAGATCAAGAAGATGATCTCCTCCTACGTGGGGGGCAACAAGGAGTTCGAACGCCAGTATCTCGCCGGGGAGCTGGAGCTGGAGTTCACCCCCCAGGGGACGCTGGCCGAGAAGCTCAGAGCGGGCGGCGCCGGCATCCCGGCCTTCTTCACCCGCACCGGCTACGGGACCCTGATTGCCGAGGGCAAGGAGACCCGTCAGTTCGATGGGGACTGGTATGTGATGGAGCGCTCGCTCACCGCGGATCTCGCCATCATCAAGGGCGCCAGGGCCGACAAGGCGGGCAACCTGATGTTCAACAAGACGGCCCGCAACTTCAACCCGCTCTGCGCCAAGGCGGGGCGGATCTGCGTCGCCGAGGTGGAGGAGATAGTCGAGGTGGGCGATCTGGCCCCGGACGACATCCACCTGCCCGGCATCTATGTGCAGCGGCTGGTGCTCAATCCCAACCCTGAGAAACGCATCGAAGTGCGCACCGTCATGGAGAAAAATTGAGATGGCATGGACCCGTGAAGAGATGGCGCAGCGCGCCGCAGAGGAGTTGCAGGACGGCTTCTACGTGAATCTGGGCATCGGCTTGCCAACCCTGGTGGCCAACTATATTCCCGAGGGCATGGAGGTGTGGCTGCAAAGCGAGAACGGCCTGCTCGGCATCGGCCCCTTCCCGAGCGAAGAGGAACTGGATCCTGATCTCATCAACGCCGGCAAGCAGACCATCACCACCTTGCCCGGCAGCAGCTTCTTCGACAGCGCCGAGAGTTTCGCCATGATCCGCGGCGGTCACATCAATCTGGCGCTGCTCGGCGCCATGCAGGTGTCCGAGCGCGGGGATCTCGCGAACTGGATGATCCCGGGCAAGCTGGTCAAGGGGATGGGGGGGGCCATGGATCTGGTGGCCGGGGTCAAGCGGGTGGTGGTGCTGATGGAGCACTGCGCCAGGAACGGGGAGCACAAGATCCTTTCGTGGTGCAATCTGCCCCTGACCGGAGTCGGGGTGGTGGCTCGCATCATCAGCGATCTCGCCGTGCTGGATGTGACCCCAAATGGCCTCAAACTGGTGGAGCTGGCCCCCGGCATCGACTTCGAGCAGTTGCAGGCCGCTACCGGCTGCCGCATCTGCCGCTAAATCGCGTGTAGGCTGACTCGTCGGCCATTTTCACGGCGAAGTGAAGGCGCCTGGGCCTGCTTCGCCGCTTTTATTTATTCCGCCCAGCCATCTTGCCTGGTTCGGCTCCTTGTCGGGTCTTGGCCCCAGAGGCGCTGACAATCCGCGCCACGCCTTTGCGCTGGTGATGGGTCACTCACCTGAGATCCCCGTTATTGTCTTTCACCAAGCCGGTTTATCCCCCAGCAGGAGGCCATCCGGCACCCCTTTCTTCCCCGTTTTTCGGCGCCGCCCACGCCTGTCATCAAATGAAAAGTGACTGACGTTCAATGGCAAGCAGGGGGGCCGGGCTGGCCGTAGAGTCGGTAGCAACAACACAGAGCGCACCCGGGGGAATCACCCGCAAGGGGAGGAGGCAAACAGAGCGCCCCCTCATCCCCAAGGGAAGCGCCGACACTGGCACAACCGCCAGGCAAGCAGCCGAGCAACACCATCAAGCCAACGGAAACGGCGATTAAACAGAGCAAGACCAACAACAAATAACAAAAGATGACACTCGGAGAGACTGTAATGGATTACAAGCACACGAGTCATGGTGCTGGCGCACTGCGCGTCAGCCTGCTGGCGACGGCCATCGCGGCCGTCCTCATGCCAGGCGTTCAGGCGGTGGAGATCGACACGGGCAGCGAAGAGTGGTCCGTGCGCTTCGACAACACCGGCAAATTCAACTACGGCATGCGCACCGAGAGTGCGGATTCCCGCATGCTCGCCACCCCGAACAACAACGACGGGGATTACAACTTCAAGGACGCCGGCGACACCGTCACCACCCGCTTCGATCTGCTGACCGAGCTCGACGTGGTGAACAAGGGCAACACCGGTTTTCGCATCAGCGCCGCCAGCTGGTATGACTACGCCTATAGCGGTGTGGGCGCCGATGAGAACCCCTTCATCAATGGCAACGACGAGCGTTCCGGCATCGCCGGCTGGGCGGGCAGACCCGCGGCGCCCGCCATGTTCGGCAGCGCGCACCTGAGCGACTACGCCGACCGCTACTACCACGGTCCCTCCGGCGAGATCCTCGATGCCTTCGTGTTTCACAACATGGAGCTAGGCGACGAGTCCCTGCTCGGGGTCAAGATAGGTCAGCACAACATCTTCTGGGGGGAGACACTGCTGAACCCTGTGCACTCGGTCAGCTATGGCCAGTCCGGTCTGGATCTCGCCAAGCTGGCGGCATCCCCCGGCACGGAGGCGAAAGAGCTGTTTGTGCCCCGCAACCAGATCTCCGCCTCCTTCACGCTCAATCCCGAGTGGACCTTCGCCGCCCAGTATTTTCTGGACTGGAACGCAGCCCGATTGCCGGAAGCCGGCACCTATTACGGCGGCTCCGATCTGGTGGGCTTCGGTGCCCAGTCCTTCCTGCTGGGTCACACCGGCGGACCGGGTCTGGCCGGACCGAACGGCACCCTGAGCAACATCCGCCGCGGCGAAGACATAGAGCCCGGCAAGCACGGTGACTGGGGCATCATGACCAAATGGTCCCCCGAGGCGCTGGACGCTACCCTGGGAGCCTACTATCGCCGCACCGCCGACATCCTGCCCCAGGCGGTGCTGGATGCCAGGGGTCTGAACACCGGCGGGCAGGGGCTCAGAGGCATACCGATCCTGCGCAACTCAGTGGATACGGCGAGCTACAGCTTCGCTTACGGTGAAAACATCGACATTGTTGGCCTTAGCCTGTCAAAAGATGTTGCGGGAGTGAGTGTGGGCAGTGATTTGAACTATCGCCACAACATGCCACTCTCCAGCATCCCGGCGCTGCTGAGCGCCGCCGGTGCGGACAGCCTGGCCAGCGGTTTCGGTGCCTTGCCACCGCGCAATGCCAACACGGGGACCCTGGTGGATGGCAGCGATGGCTACAGCGCCACCGGTGACACCCTGCACTGGACCATCAACGGCCTGATGACCATCGCCGACACCCCATTGTTCGACTCCGCCGTGCTGCTCTCGGAGCTCTACTACAGCAACCTCCTGCACCTCGATGAGCACAACAAGGCGCTCTACAAGGGGGAAGACAGCTATCAGGGGCTCGACAAGTCGACCCGGGACAACTGGGGCCTGGCCCTCAACTTCACCCCGACCTGGTATCAGGTCTTCCCCGGTGTCGACATGAGCATGCCGCTCTCCATCAACCTCGGCCTGAGCGGGATCTCCCCCGTGCAGGGGGGCGGGGCGGAAGACACCGGCAACTACGCAGTCGGCCTCGGTGCCACCATTTACAACCAGTACTTCGTCGACCTGAAGTACGTGGACTCCTTCGGCAAATCCGCCGAGTGCAACGACGGCGCCACCGACGGCTCCATCCCCAACGCCCTGGATGCCACCCAGCGCAACACCTGTTACGCCGGTGGTTACGCCTCCTTCTCGGGAGGCGGTGCCACCACGGAAGACAGGGGCGCCGTCTACCTGACCCTCAAGACCACTTATTGAGTCACGCGAGTGCATCGGAGAACGTGATATGAACCAGAACAAGACTATGTTGGCCGCCTCTTTGACCCTGGCCCTCGCGGGCCAGGCCCTGGCTGCCGTCTCGACCAGCGAAGCCCAGCAGCTTGGCAGCAATCTGACCCAGATAGGCGCCGAGGCAGGGGCCAATGCCGATGGCAGCATCCCCGCCTACAGCGGCGGCCTGACCACGCCCCCTGCCGGGTTCAAGGCCGGTGACAGCATGCGCCCGGACCCTTACGCCGGCGACAAACCCCTGCTGGTGATCAACGGCAAGAACGAGGGGCAGTACAAGGGGCTGTTGACCGCCACCACGGCGGAGCTGCTCAAGCGCTTCCCGGATTTTCGCGTCGATGTCTACCCGACCCACCGCAGCGTGGCGCTGCCCCAGGCTGTGCTGGACAACACCAGGCAAAACGCCCTGAATGCCAAGACCCTGGAAGGGGGAATGGCGGTGGACAAGGTGCTGCCGGGTATCCCCTTCCCCATCCCCAAGACGGGGGCAGAGGCCATGTGGAACTTCCTGCTGCGCTACCAGGGGGTGAACATCGCCACCAAATATGACTCCTGGAACGTGGACTCCGCCGGGGTGGCGGCCCTTTCCACCACGGGGCAGGCGTTCATCAACTACGCCATCTACGAGGACATGAGCAAGCCCATCTCGGCCAAGGATACCTACTACCAGATGAAGCTCTACTACACGGGGCCGGCGCGCCGCGCCGGTGAGGCCATCATGTTGCGCGATGCCGCCAACCCCCTTGAGCAGCCGCGCAAGGCCTGGCAATACCTGCCGGGGCAGCGCCGGGTCAAGCTGGCGCCGAATCTGGCTTACGATACCCCGAACCCGGGCACCTCGGGGGCCGGCACCTATGACGACGTCTTCGTCTTCAACGGGGCCCTGGACCGCTTCGATTGGAAGCTGGTAGGCAAGCAGGAGATGATCGTTCCCTACAACACCTACAAGCTCACCTATCAGCCCGACGCCAAGGCCCTGACCACCCCGAACTTCCTCTCGCCGGATCAGGTGCGCTGGGAGAAACACCGGGTCTGGGTGGTGGAGGGAAGCCTCAAGGCGGGCGAGCGCCACATCTACGCCAAGCGCCGCTTCTATCTGGATGAAGACAGCTGGGTGGCCCTGGCCTCGGATCAGTACGATGCCCGTGGTCAGCTCTATCGCGGCTCCTTCGCGTTCCTGAGCCAGAGCTATGACAAGCAGACCCCGGACGCCACCCCCTTCATGATCTATGACCTGGTGGCGGGCACCTACAACATCAACGGCGTGGTAGGGCCGTATGGCGGTATCCATTACGGCGCTTCGCTGTCCAAGGCGAAGTGGTCGCCGGAGTCTCTGGCTGGCGCCGGGATCCGCTAAGCAGTCACGGGGGGGCCGGGGGGGGGTGGGGGGCCCGGGGGGCCCAAGCGCTGCCCGGGCCCCGGGGCGCTTCTGGGCCCCCGGGGCCTCCCCGGTGTTGGCGCCTGGGCTCATGTGCCCGGACGCAGCTCAAGACAAGGACGTGGTATGGGTTCATTCAAGACGTTGGCACCACTGATGTGCTGCGCCCTGCTGATGCAGAGCGCCGGCGTGCAAGCGGGGCAGGCGGCCGACTATGTGGACGTACTGGACTTGCCGGCGAAAGCCAGCCCCCTGGCCGAGCACAGCCCCCTGCTGAGTCTGGCCAGGGCCGGCAACCGGTTGGTGGCGGTGGGGCAACGCGGTCACATCCTCTACTCCGACGACGAGGGGGAACGCTGGCAGCAGGCTAGCGTGCCGGTGAGCGTAGATCTGACCGCCGTCGTCTTTCCCACCCAACTGCAAGGTTGGGCCGTGGGGGGGGATGGGGTGGTGCTGCACAGCCAGGACGGCGGCGCCAGCTGGCAAAAACAGCTGGATGGCCGCCAGATAGGCGAGCTGGTGCTCAATCATTACTTGGTACTCGCCAAGGCAGAACCCCGGAGCGAGCTCTGGCCCCAGCTGGTGGAGGAGGGGCAACGGCTGGTGGAGGAGGGGGCCGACAAGCCATTGCTCGGCGTCTGGTTCCAGAACGAGCGGGTGGGCTACGTGGTCGGGGTGTTCAACCTGATCCTGCGCACCGACGATGGCGGTGAGCACTGGACGCCGATGCAGGATCGCACCGACAACCCGCAGGGGTTGCACCTCAATGCCATCGCCCGGGCGGGCAGCGGCCTCTATCTCGCCGGTGAGCAGGGTTTGCTGCGCAAGTGGGATGAGGGGCAGCAGCGTTTCCTGGCCCTGTCATCCCCCTACGCGGGCAGCTTCTTTGGTCTCATCGGCCAGGACAACCAGGTGATCGTCTACGGCCTGCGCGGCCACGTCTATCGCAGCACGGATGAGGGGACGAGCTGGACCCGGCTCGCGAGCCCCTTGCTCATCAGCATCAGCGCGGCGGTGCAAGACGGAGGTGGTCAGGTGCGCCTGTTCACCCAGGCCGGGCATCTGCTGCGGGTCGACGGCAATCAGCCGCTGCAGCTGGTTCCCCAGAGCGATCCTTCACCCGTGGCGGGGGCCGCCCTGACGCAAGATGGCGCCCTGGCGCTGGTGGGCAGTCGTGGCGTGCGTACCCTGGCTATCAAATGATGGACGGCTGCCCAAAGGGGGCCGGATAACAATAACGAGAGAGTACCCAGATATGAGCCATGTGAAGCAAGATGCGATGCCGGTGATCCGCGATCTGGCGGATTTCGATCGGCGCTCCGGCAATCTGCTGGAGCGGCTGGTGTTCAATCACAGACCCCTGTTCATGCTGCTGATGACGCTGGCGACCCTGGTGCTGGGCTATATGGCGACGACGAGGCTGGAGCTTCGGCCCAGCTTCGAGAAGATGATCCCCAAGAGCCAGCCCTACATCAAAAACTTCCTGGAAAACCGCCAGTCCCTGCGCGGCCTCGGCAACTCGGTGCGGGTGGTGGTGGAGAACACCCAAGGAGACATCTTCGATCCCGATTATCTTGGCGTGCTCAAGCGGGTCAACGACGAGCTGTTCCTCACCGAAGGGGTCGACCGGGCCTGGATGAAGTCCCTCTGGAGTCCGGCGGTGCGCTGGACCGAGGTGACAGAGGAGGGCTTCCAGGGAGGCCCCGTGATGCCGGACGCCTATCAGGGCAAGCCTGCGGACATAGAGCAGTTGCGCCAGAACATCAACCGGGCCGGTATCGTCGGCAGCCTGGTGGCGAGTGATTTCAAGTCCAGCATGCTTATCGTGCCCCTGCTGGACAAGGCATCGGCCACAGGCCAGCCCCTCAACTATCAAGAGTTCTCCCAGCGCATCGAGCAGTTGCGCGACCAGATTGAGTTCGATGGCAAGCCTCATCAGGCGGGAGAGGAGGGGACGGGCAAGTACAAGATCCGGGTCATCGGTTTTGCCAAGCTGGTGGGGGATCTCATCGATGGCCTCATCCAGGTGATCATGTTCTTCGCCCTGGCGGTGGCGACCTCGCTCGCCATCATCTTCCTCTACACCCGCTGCGTGCGCAGCACGTTACTCGTGGTTGGATGCTCCCTGATCGCCGTGGTGTGGCAGCTCGGCCTCGTCGCCTGGCTCGGCTACGCCATCGATCCCTATTCCGTGCTGGTGCCCTTCCTCATCTTCGCCATCGGGGTCTCCCACGCGGCCCAGAAGATGAACGGCATCATGCAGGACATCGCCCGTGGCACCCATCGCCAGGTTGCCGCCCGTTACACCTTCCGCCGCCTGTTCCTGGCCGGGGTCACGGCGCTGCTCGCCGATGCGGTGGGTTTCGCCGTGCTGATGCTCATCGACATCCCCGTCATCCAGGATCTCGCCATCACCGCCAGCATCGGGGTGGCGGTGCTCATCTTCACCTCCCTCTTGCTGATGCCGGTGGCCCTCTCCTATGTGGGAGTGGGACACAAGGCGGCCGAGCGGGCCCTGCGGATGGAGAACAACGCCGCCGCCCACAAGGGCTTCGGCAGGCTCTGGGATCTGCTGGACCGCTGCACCGAGCGCAACTGGGCCACCGTCGTGGTGGTGCTGGGACTGGCCATGGGGATAGGCGGCTATCTGGTGAGCCTGAACCTGAAAGTCGGCGATCTGGACAGCGGGGCCCCCGAGCTGCGCGCCGATTCGCGCTACAACAAGGACAATGGCTATATCACAGGCCACTACGCGCTCTCGAGCGACCTGTTCGCTGTCATGGTCAAGACGGCGCCGGAGGGGTGCCTCGACTACAAGACCCTGATCCTGGCGGATCGCCTGGGCTGGGAGCTGCAGCAGCATCCCGGGGTGCAGGCCACCACCTCGCTGGTCAACGCGGTACGCCAGATCACCGCCGGCACCTATGAGGGCAACCCCAAGCTCGCCAGCATACAGCGCAACCAGAACGTGCTGAACTATGCCGCCCAGCAGGCCTCGGTCAACAGCCCAGAGCTGTTCAACACCGACTGCTCCCTGATGCCGGTGATAGCTTACCTGAAAGATCACAAGGCCGAGACCCTGAGCGGCGTGGTGGCCATCGCCGACCAGTTTGCCCGCGACAACAGCACGGCGGATCGCCAGTTCCTGCTCGCCGCGGGCAGTGCCGGCATCGAGGCCGCCACCAATGAGGTGGTGCACGCCGCGAGCCGTACCATGCTGCTCTATGTCTATCTGGCGGTGACTGTCTTCTGCCTAATCACCTTCCGCAGCTGGCGGGCAACCGTGGTGGCCCTGGTACCCCTGATGCTCACCTCGGTACTGTGCGAGGCGCTGATGGTGGCCATGGGGATAGGCGTCAAGGTGGCGACCCTGCCGGTGATTGCGCTCGGGGTCGGCATCGGCGTGGACTATGCGCTCTACCTGCTGAGCGTGCAGTTGCACTACCAGCGCCAGGGCCTCTCCCTGGTGGAGTCTTACCGCAACGCCGTGGCCTTCACCGGCCGAGTGGTGGGGCTGGTGGGGATCACGCTCGCCGCCGGCGTGGTGGGCTGGGCCTGGTCGCCGATCAAGTTCCAGGCGGACATGGGGATCCTGCTTACCTTCATGTTCCTGTGGAACATGCTGGGGGCCCTGATCGGGGTGCCGGCGCTCTCCTACTTCCTGCTGCGTGGCACTGGTCCTGCCCTGGCAGAGGTTGGGGAGCTGGCCTCGCCCCGTGCGAGCGCCGATGCCAGCGCGCCCCAGGGGAGGATGGCGGTGGAGCCGTTGCCAGCCGATGCCCGCTGACGGGCGGCAAGCTGAGTACCAAGAGGGAGGCTGATGCCTCCCTCTTTTTTCGGGTGCAGCCCAAGGGGCCAGGCCGGATGGAAATCAGGTCGGGTGGAAAAGGGGATGCACGCGGGTTCGCGATACGGCCTTCATCGTCTCCCCTTCGTGTGGGGTCGATGACGAGTGGCGAGCCTTGAAAAGCGAAAGGCAGAGAGGGAGGCTTGATGCCTCCCTCTCTGCGTCTGGCAAAGGAGAATGGTGGCCTAGCCGTAAGCCAGGCTGGTATGGGCGCTTTGGGACAGCTTGGGCACTATCTTGTTGCGCGATCGCCAGGTGGCGGGGGGCATGCCGAACTGGGCATTGAACCAGCGGGTGAAGGAGCTTGGCATGGAGTACCCCAGCATGTCGGCGATGTGGCCGAGGGAATATCCCGAGTTTTGCAGGTAGCGCATTACCAGATCGCGGCGCACGTCGTTGATGAGCTCGCTGAAGGTAGCGCCGCTCTCTTCCAGATGGCGCTGCAGGGTGCGCACGTTCATGCCGAGGGTGCGGGCGATTTGCTCTATGGTGGCACGCCCCATGGGCAGCAGCAGGTAGATGGCCTTGCGCACGTCGGTCAGCAGGGATTGCTGGGTTTCCACCATGAGGGTATCGAGGTACTGGCGCGCGTGGCGGGCCATGGCCTGGTTCGCCAGGGGGTTGGGGATATCCAGATCCGTAGACTGGCAGACGATGCCGTTGAACTCGCTGCCAAACTCCAGCTTGCAGCCGAACAGGCGTTTGTGGATGGAGAGATCCGCCGGCGCCGCGTGAGTGAAGTTGACGCTGATGGGGTGCCAGTTCGCCCCAACCCCGACCTGGGAGGCGCAGAAGCGGAACATGACGCCGACCGCGAGCTCGGTGGCCTGGCGCGAGGGCATGGGGGCATCCGTGATGATCTCTTCGCGAATGATGACCGTCTTGCCCGCCTCCTCGATGAAGATGGCCAGGGCGTTATTGAACAGGTGGATGTATTGCACCATCACCTGCAAGGCTTCGCGCAGGTTGGGCTGGTAGCTGAGCAAGAGGCTCACCTCGCCAAAGTCCGACAGTTGGCGATGCTCCGCCATGCGCAGTCCCAGGCTCTGACAACCGCCGGTGCGTGCCGACAGCTCAAGCAGATTGACCACAGTCGCGACCGGGATGCGTTGATTGGGGACATCCAGTATGGAGGCGCTGAGGCCGGCTTGTGACAACAGGTTGGGGGTGTTGAGGCCCAATTGGCGGGCGACGTCGAGATAATTGGTGAGGGTAGCGGCTCTGGCTAGAAGGGTCATGATGCAGTTCCCATGGCGACGGCTCATCTGCTGGTTGTTAACTGTTTTTTATCATTTCATTTACATTGAGGGAAGCCCTATTAACTGTATTGTTAGTCATCAATAGTCGTAGGTTTCAGCTGTCCCCCCTGATATCTGTCATTTCTGCTGCCAACCTGTCCCTGTCGTAAAAAGACAAGTCCATGGCATCCAAGGTAAAGCAGCCTGCAACCGGGAGACTTAGTGTGGCTCTCATGACTGCCCGGCCATCGCCGGGCGCCGGTATAAGGGACAGAGATGAAGCAATGGCAACCCAAGGCGACCGTGCTGATCGTGCCGGGCCTGCGGGATCACGTGGAGGATCACTGGCAGACGCGGCTCGCCGCCAGCCTGGACAAGGTGGCCACCGTGCCGCTCCTGACAAAGGATCGACTCAGCTGCCAGGCCAGGGTCGAGGCCATAGCGCAGGCGCTGGCCGCCATAGAGGGTCCCGTGATCCTGGTGGCTCACAGCGCAGGTGTGCTGATGGTGGCACACTGGGCAGCGAAATATGCTGATAAAGCCCATGCCATCGTGGGTGCCCTGCTGGTGACGCCACCGGATCTGGATGCCAGCTGGCCCGCTCAATACCCCAGCCCCAAGGCCATGGAGGCCGGTGGCTGGCAGCCGCTGCCACGGGCTCGGTTGCCGTTCCCGAGTCTGATGGTCATGAGCCAGAATGATCCGCTGGCGAGTGTGGCGGCTGTTCGCGCCCTCGCCGGGGAGTGGGGGAGCGAGCTTGTGGATGCCGGGGCCGTTGGGCATATCAATCCGGCCAGCGGTTTCGGCCCCTGGCCCCTGGCCAGGACGTTGCTGGCGCGTCTTGACGCCTGATCATCCATATCGACAAGGGAACCGCGTTTCCCCGTCCACCCGGACGTGAACATGCATCTACAAGGAGTGAAGATGGTGAAGACCCGGATCATAAGCCCTGCGCAGGGAGCCCATGCCTATCCGCTGCTGATCAAGAGCCTGCTGCTGTCGGGCGTGCGTTATTACCCCGAGCAGGAGATCGTCTACGCAGACCGTCTGCGTTATGACTATCGCACGTTGAATCAGCGGATCCATCGCCTTGCCAACCTGCTGACGGCGGCGGGCGTGGGGCCCGGCGACACGGTGGCCCTGCTGGACTGGGACAGTCATCGCTCCCTCGAGTGCTTCTTTGCGGTGCCCATGATTGGCGCCGTGCTGCACACGGTCAACGTGCGCCTCTCGCCCGCGCAGATCGCCTACACCATGGGCCATGCCGAAGATCACCTGGTGTTGGTGCACGACGACTTCCTGCCCATGCTGGCCGATATCCAGCATTCACTGCCCACGGTACGGGGTTACATCCGGCTGACCGATGGGGAACAGGTCCAAAGCAGTCTGCCGCTGCTCGGGGAGTACGAGGCCCTGCTGGCCGAAGCGGACAGCCGGTTTGATTTCCCGGATTTTGATGAGCACTCGGTGGCGACTCTCTTCTATACCACGGGCACCACGGGGGATCCCAAGGGGGTCTACTTCAGTCACCGCCAACTGGTACTGCATACCCTGAACGAGCTGACCTTGGCGGCCCATGCGGGCCAGTCTCTCCTCTGCTCGGACGACGTCTACATGCCCATTACCCCCATGTTTCACGTGCACGCCTGGGGCTTCCCCTATGCGGCCACCATGCTGGGGGTGAAGCAGGTCTACCCGGGTCGCTATGAGCCGAACAAGCTGGTACGCCTCTACCGGGACGAAGGGGTGACCTTCTCCCACTGCGTGCCCACCATCTTGCAGATGATCCTCGACTGCGAGGAGGCGAAGCACACCTCGCTGCAGGGGTGGAAAATGTTGCTGGGGGGCAGCGCTCTGCCCCTCGGGCTCGCCACCCAGGCCCATCGGCAGGGGATCCGGATCCAGGCTGGTTACGGCATGTCGGAGACCTGTCCGCTGCTCTGTGTGGTGCATCTGACGCAGGAAGAGCTGGCCCTGCCCATGGAGGAACAGATCGGATTGCGGACCCGTACCGGCACCCCCATTCCCCTGGTGGATCTGCGCATCGTCGATGAGCAGGGCCAGGAGGTGGTACACGACGGGGTGACCATGGGCGAGATAGTGGTGCGTGCCCCCTGGTTGACCCAGGGCTATTTGAATGAACCAGCCAAGGGGGCTGAGCTGTGGGAAGGGGGCTGGCTGCACACCGGAGACATGGCCTCCATTACCCCGGGCGGAACGGTGGAGATCAAGGACCGCATCAAGGATGTGATAAAGACAGGGGGGGAGTGGATAAGCTCGCTGGCGCTGGAGAATCTCATCAGCGCCCACCCCGACGTGCATGCGGTGGCCGTGGTGGGAGTGCCTGATGAGCAGTGGGGAGAGCGTCCCCTGGCATTGGTGGTGAGCAAGGAGGGCCGCTTCCTGGAGCCTGAAGCCATCAAAGTTCACCTGCAAGGGTTTGTTGAACGGGGGCGGATCAACAAGTGGGCCATCCCGCAGCAGGTCTGCATCGTCCATGAGATCCCCAAGACCAGCGTCGGCAAGGTGAACAAAAAACTCATCCGCGAGCAGTTGCACTGTCATGATTTGAGCTCAAAATGAGTACCACATCATAAAATTGCCACAGAGCACCTCAGGCCTCGCCAATGTTTGAGGTGCCCCATTGTCTGACTCAAAGGGGCTTGACTACGCTCATTGAGTCATTACATAAGAGGCGTGCCCATGGCTAAGCAACAGGTTCATCTTGTCGACGAAGAAGTGGATTTTCCCGCCAATGAACAACTGGTTTCCACCACGGATCTGCAGGGGGTGATCACCTATGCCAATGATCATTTCTGCCGGGTGGCGGGATACAGTCGGGGAGAGATGATCGGCCAGCACCACAACATGGTGCGGCATCCGGATATGCCCAAGGCAGCCTTTGCCGATCTCTGGGGGAAGTTGAAGCAGGGCAAGCCCTGGCGGGGCATGGTGAAGAACCGCTGCAAGGATGGCCGTTACTACTGGGTGGATGCCTATGTCACCCCCATCTTCGAGCAGGGACGGATCAACGGCTATCAGTCGGTGCGCAACCGGGCCGACCCTGAGCTCAAGCGCATTGCGGCGCGCACTTATGCAGGGTTGAAGGCGGTGGAAGGAGGGGGACGCAAGGCGGGCCTCTCCCTGGGGGCGACCCATCACGGCGTGGCCATCGTCGGCCTCTTGCTGATGCTGGCGGCCGGGGCCTACCGGATGGGGAGCTATGGGCCGCTGTTCATGCTGTTGCCACTGCTGTGGTTCGGGCTCCTCTATCGCCACGAGATGTTCACCACTCCCCGCTACCTCAAGCAGTTGACCGAGGAGTATGACAGCCTGACCCGACTCATCTACTCGGGCAAGGATCCCAGTGCCATCGCCGATTTTCACATCAAGCTGTTGCAGGCGAGGATCCGGACCGTGCTCGGCCGGGTGGACGATGCCACCCTGTCGTTGCAGGATCTGGCGACACACCTCAAGACGGCCTCCAGCGAGGCGAGTGCCGACATCGCCGAGCAGGACATCCAGACCCAGCAGGTGGCCACCGCCATCACCGAAATGGCGGCCACCGCTCACGAGATAGCCCGCAACATTCAGGAGACGGACAACCAGATTGCCCAGGCCAAGGTGCATTGCCAGCACACGGACAAGCAGCTGGAGGATACCCAGCAGCGGGTCACCGAACTGGCCACCCAGGCCGAGCATGCCTTCACGGCGGCGGTGGCCCTGGCGGAGGAGTCCGATCGCATCGGCGTGCTGATGAGCGAAATTCAGGGCATCGCGGATCAGACCAATCTGCTGGCCCTGAACGCCGCCATCGAGGCGGCGCGAGCGGGCGAGCAGGGGCGGGGCTTTGCAGTGGTGGCCGATGAGGTGCGTACCCTCTCTACCCGTACCCACAAGGCGACCGAGCAGATCCAGGGCAGCATCGGCCAGATCCAGCGCACCCTCAACGGCTGGAAGGGGATGATGCAGCAGAACCTGGCGCAGACCCAGTCCTGCGTGACTTTGACCCGTCAGGGCTCCCAGAGCCTGCATCAGGTGCTGGCGGAGATTGAGCAGGTGGTGGATCTGTCGACCCAGATCTCGGCGGCGGCGGAGCAGCAGCAGGCGGTGGTCGAAGACATCAGCCAGAACGTCAACCTCATCTCCCAGCACTCCCACACCAACAGCAACAAGATGCAGGACATGGACGCCTCGAGCGATATCCTGCTCACCAAGGCGCGTCAGCTCAAGTCGCTGGGGCAAACCTTCGGTTGAATCCGCGATTGCCAATAGAGAGCGAGGCCACCCCGGGGTGGCCTCGCTGCATTGACGGGATCAGGGCGCTCAACCCAGGACGCCCAGCCGCCGCATCGTCCCCTTGTCGTCATACATGGCCTGATCGGCGTTGATCAGCCACTGCTCCGCGCTCCAGTCACACTCGTAGGCGCTGACGCCGACGCTGATGCCGACCGAGAGGGATTGACCATAGACCTCGAAGGGAGTGAGGATCACCCGCCGTATTCCCTCGGCCACCGCTTCGGCCTGGGTCGGGTCATGGTCCGGCAGCAGGAGGACGAACTCATCGCCCGCCAGCCTGGCGAAGAAAGGGGTGTGCATCAGGTGGCGGGAGATCCGCTCCGTCAGCTGGCAGAGCAGGGCATCCCCGTAGCTGTGGCCATAGCTGTCATTGACCTGCTTGAAGTTGTCGAGATCGCAAAACAGCAGGCAGCCCGGGGCTGGGTGGCGGATCTGCCGCTCCAGCTGCTCCATCAGACAGAGGCGATTGGGCAGGCCGGTCAGGGGATCGCGCCGGGCGAGCTGCAGTATCTCCTGCTCCCGCTGCTTGCGCAGGGCCACCTCCCGGTTGAGACGCTTGTTGCTGACGAAGAGGTAGATGGCCAGCAGCATGATGATGACGCCGACCCCCAGGCTCAGCAAGAACCAGGGGCGCCAGAAAGCCCACTGCTGGGAAGGAACCTGATAGAGGAAGCCATTCAGGGGCAGAGGTTGCTTGATGAGGCCTATCTCCGCGAGCTGATTCATGATGTGGGTGAAGCGATCCGGGTTCATATACCCGATCTCCACATAGAGCGGCTGTATCATCTCCTTGCTCATCTGCAGCTCGAATTCCATGTGGGCCTGACTGCGGTGAACGCCGTATTCATGACGCAGCAGGGCGATGGCCTCCTGCGGGTGGGAGAGGGCATAGCGCCACCCCTTGAGGCTGGCGGCTCTGAAGCGCTCCACCCGGTCCGGATTGGCCCGCTCCTGGGCCTGGGTGGTGAAGAGGATATCGCTGTAAAAGTCGATGCCGTAGTTGCGCGGGTTGATGACAGAGACCGGGATGCCGCGCTCCTCCAGATAGAAGGGCTCGTTGCTGATATAGGCGTTGAAGATATCTATCTTGCCGGTGATGAGGTCGTCGATGTTCACCGAGGTGGGAACGGGGATGAGTTCGCGCTCGTGCAGCCCCTGGTAGTAAAGGGTGGCCATCAGCTCGGCATCCTGATGACCGGGAAACATCATGATCCGTTTGCCCCGCATGTCGGCAACGGTGAGAATGCCGCTGTCACGGCGGGCCAGGAATACGGAAGGGGAGTGTTGGTAGACGCAGGCGAGGGCCAGCAGGGGCTCCCCCTTGGCGTAACCGGTGAAGACTTCGGTGTTGCCCACCCCGAAGTCGGCACGCCCGGTCAACACCTCCTCCATCGGGCTGATACCCTTGCCGCCCGGTCTTATCTCTACATCCAGGCCGGCGTCGGCGTAGTAGCCCTTGGCCTTGGCCATGTGATAACCCACAAACTGGGGTTGGTGGAGCCAGCGCAGTTGCAGCACCACCCGATCGGGAGGTTTGTCGGCCTGATCGCTGGCCCGTAAAGGAGCTGCGTGGCCAGCCAGGAGCAGTAGCAGCCAAAGCAAGTGTCTCGTCATCCGTGCGATTCTTGTGCTGAAGGTCTATGGGGTGTGGCCTGTGGGCCGTTTTTTTCTTATTGATGGATTGATTCTAAAGGGTTCTGAATGTACCGCATACTCTCGCAGCAGAAAGATTTTATTGTCGTGAATAAAGGGCCGGGCCTTGGCATGCATGATGAAGCCGGGGAGGCGGGTCTGACCCATCAGGGGCTGGTCAGCCGGGTGCGTGCCGACACCGGGTTGGAACTCTATCCGGTGCATCGGCTCGACAAGATGACCTCGGGGCTCTTGTTGCTGGCCCGGACCCCGGAAGCGAATCGGGCGCTGAGCATGGCCTTCGCCGAGCGGCGGGTGAGCAAGCAATATCTGGCGCTGTCAGACAGAAAACCGAAGAAGAAACAGGGCTGGGTCAAGGGGGACATGCAAAAAGGGCGCGGGGGCAGCTGGATGCTGGCCCGCAGTCAGGACAATCCCGCCATCAGCTGGTTCGATTCTGCATCGGTGCGGGAGGGGCTGCGGCTCTATCGCATCAAGCCCCAGACCGGCAAGACCCACCAGATCCGGGTCGCTCTGAAGAGCATCGGCGCCCCTATTCTCGGGGACGAGCGCTACGGCGGTACCGCCGCGGATCGCGGTTATCTGCACGCCTGGCGTCTTTCCTTCTCTCTGGGGGAAGAGGCATATGATTTCGTCTGCCAACCGGATGAAGGGCAGTGGTTTATGCTGTCAGAGCTGCACGATACCCTCGCTGGACTGGCGCCATGAGCCACGCGTCCGGGGTGGAGGCTGAGTGGCCGCAAACGGGGTGGATCCTGGCGGATTTTGACGACACCCTGGCACCCGATGACAGCCACGCGGGTCTGCTGCGCTACATCCTCTATCGCCGCCGCTGGCCCCTGTTGCTGCTGCCGGTCATCGGTCTTGGCGGTCTCATCTACCTGTTGCCCGGTCGAGTGTTGTCAAACCCGCGGCGTATGGGGATCGCCCTCATCTGGTGGGCCATCACCCTCGGGCTCTCGCCCCTTGGCTGGCGCACTCTGGTGCGTGACTATTGCCGTACCCGGCCCGGCCTCTACAAAGAGGCGAAGGCCCTGCTGATGGCACAGGGGGATCGCTGCTGGGTGATCTCGGCGAGCCCTCAGGCCCTGGTGCGGGCGCAGCTCCATCGCCAGCTCCCCGGCCATTTACCTCACCGCATACTGGGTTCTCGCATGCGTTATCGCCGGGGTGGTCTGGTGCCCGGCTTTTACTGTCACGGCCAGCACAAGATCCTGCCCGAGATCCAGGCGCTCAAGCCCTCTCTCGCCTTGAGCGACAGCCTGCACGATCTGCCGCTGCTGGCGCTGGGGGAGCGGGCCTGGCTTATCAATCCGACCCCGACGCGATTGCACGCTGCACGGGCAAGGGTTCCTCGAATAGAGCCCAAATCCTGGTCCCTGTAAGGCAAAGCTGACAGCCCTGTGGGTTCCTGAGAGGGGATCCACAAGGTTGCGCGTGCAATGTCACAACTTGTTTACATCTTTGCCGGCGTCTGCCCGGAAAACTATCTGCAAACCGCCTCTTCTCTTCTGCCCGGCTCCTGCCTCTAATGAAACAAGGAATTAACAATTCGTGATTGAGGGACCTGGCGTCCTGATGCCAGCCGCCTCAATCGGGTTTCATTCATCATCGGCACACGGCCATGGGGCCGTCGCAAGGAGCGCAGCATGACCACCTCTTCCTCCCCCACCCAGACCATCAACCCCCTCGGCACCGACGGTTTCGAATTCGTGGAATACACGGCGCCGGATGCCAACGGCATCGCCGCCCTCAAGGCACTGTTTGTCTCGTTGGGCTTTGCTGAGGTGGCGCAGCACAAGCACAAGCAATGCTGGCTCTATCGCCAGGGGGACATCAACTTCGTGGTCAACGCCGAACCCCACTCCCAGGCGGAGCAGTTTGCCAGCCTGCACGGGCCGAGCGTTTGCGGCATGGCGTTTCGGGTGGGCGATGCGGGCCGCGCCCAGCAGTATGCCATCGCCAAGGGGGCCAAGCCGTTTGTGGGCAAGATAGGCCCCATGGAGCTCAATATCCCCGCCATCTACGGCATCGGCGAGAGCACCCTGTCGTTTGTGGACCGCTACGGCGAGCGGGGCTCCATCTATGATGTGGACTTTGTGTTCTACCCCGATTGGCAGGCGCGCATGGCGGAGGTGGACGCCGGCCTCTATGAGATCGATCACCTGACCCACAACGTGCAACGCGGCAACATGGACGTCTGGTCTAACTTCTACGAGCGGATCGGCAACTTCCGCGAAATTCGCTACTTCGACATCGAGGGCAAGCTGACCGGCCTGCATTCCCGCGCCATGACTGCCCCTTGCGGCAAGATCCGCATTCCCATCAATGAGTCCGCCGACGACAAGTCCCAGATCGAGGAGTACCTGCGCCAGTACAAGGGGGAGGGGATCCAGCACATTGCCATGGCCTCCAGCGACATCTACCACACCATCCGCACGCTCAGAGGGCGGGGAACCGGCTTCATGCCGACCCCGGATACTTATTACGAAGGGGTGAACAGCCGGGTCGTCGGCCATCAGGAGGATCTGGCGGCCTTGAGTGAGCTGCGCATCCTCATCGACGGTTCACCGACCAAGGACGGCATACTGCTGCAGATCTTCACCGACACTGTCATCGGCCCTGTGTTTTTCGAGATCATCCAGCGCAAGGGCAACGAGGGGTTTGGTGAGGGGAACTTCCAGGCACTGTTCGAATCCATCGAGCTGGATCAGATCCGCCGGGGGGTGCTCCACGGCGAGAAGGACGGGGAGTTGCACGATGCGTAATTGCCACCTTGTTCACATCCGGGCAGGAGGTTGCCATGCGTAACTGGATTAGCTTTCCCCACCGGGAGGGGACCCACTCCCGCCAGGCCCACGCCGATTTGCCGGAGCAGGCCATCTACGAGCGCGAGCTCGGACGCGCCGGCTTCTTCGGCCCGGCCACCCACATGCACCACAAGCATGCCCCCACCGACTGGGTGGGTTGGGAGGGGCCGCTGCGGCCACGGGCTTTCGACTTGAATGGCCTGACCGAGGAGATAAGCTCCCTCTCCCCCTGGGTGATGCCGGACATCTTGCACAACGCCCACTGCCGCTACCGGGTGTGGCGCCTGTCGGAATCCATGCCGTTTCTGGTGCGCAATGCCGATGGCGACGAGCTGCTGTTCATCCACGAGGGGAGCGGGGAGTTCTATTGTGATTACGGCCACCTGAGCGTGCGGGACGGGGACTATGTGGTAATACCCCGTGGCACAATGTGGCGCATCGAGCCGACTGAGCCGCTGTTTATTCTGATGATAGAGGCCACGGACGACAGTTATCAGCTGCCGGACAAGGGGCTGGTGGGCAATCATGCCATCTTCGATCCGGCGGCCCTGGAAGTGCCCGCCATCGACGAGGCCTTCCTCGCCCAGCAGGATGAGAACCCCTGGTCTTTGCAGATCAAGCGTCACAATCAGGTCTCGGTCGTCACCTGGCCGTTCAATCCGCTGGATGCCCAGGGCTGGCACGGGGACTTGTGCGTGGTGCGCCTCAACTGGCGCGACATTCGCCCGCTGATGAGCCATCGCTACCACCTGCCTCCCTCGGCCCATTCCACCTTCGTGGCGAGCCGTTTCGTGGTCTGCACCTTCGTGCCGCGCCCCATCGAGAGCGATCCCGGAGCCCTGCGGGTGCCTTTCTACCACAGCAACGACGACTTCGATGAGGTGCTCTTCTACCACGCCGGTGACTTCTTCAGCCGGGACAACATAGAGCGGGGCATGGTCACCTTCCATCCGGCCGGTTTCACCCATGGCCCCCATCCCAAGGCGTTCGCGGCAGGCCAGGCCTATGCCAAGAAATTTACCGACGAGGTGGCCGTGATGCTGGATACCCGCGATGCCCTGAACGTGGGCAGCCTGTGTGAGGGGGTAGAGAACCCCCGTTACGTCAACAGCTGGCTGCGCCCCGAACTCGCCCCGAGTGGCAAATAAGGATCTCTCATGAAACTGGCAACATTGAATAACGGCAAGCGTGACGGCGCCCTGGTGGTGGTGAGCCGGGATCTTTCCCGCGCCGTTCTGGTATCGGGCATAGCGCCGACCCTGCAGGGAGCGCTGGATGAATGGCCGCAGACCGCCCCCCGCCTTGCCGCCATCTATCAGGCGCTCAACGATGGGGCCCTGGCCGATGCCTTCCCCTTCGATGAGGCAGCCTGTCTCTCTCCGCTGCCCCGTGCCTACCAGTGGGCGGATGGCAGTGCCTATGTCAACCACGTGGAGCTGGTACGCAAGGCGCGCGGCGCCGAGATGCCGGAGAGCTTCTGGCACGATCCCCTGATGTATCAGGGGGGCTCCGACAGCTTCCTGGCTCCGCGCGGCCCCATCGTCATGGGGGCCGAGGAGTGGGGCATCGACTTTGAATCCGAGGTGGCCATCATCACCGACGATGTGCCCATGGGGGTAAGCCAGGAGGCGGCCGCGGCCCACGTCAAGCTGCTGATGCTGGTCAACGACGTGAGCCTTCGCAACCTCATCCCGGGGGAGCTTGCCAAGGGGTTTGGCTTCTTCCAGTCCAAGCCCTCCAGCACCTTCTCGCCGGTGGCCATCACCCCGGACGAGCTCGGCCAGGATTGGCACGATGGCAAGGTGCACCTGCCGCTTTTGACCCATCTGAACGGTGCCCTGTTCGGTGCTCCGAATGCGGGGGTGGACATGACCTTCAACTTCTTCGAGCTGATTGCCCACGCCGCCAAGACGAGGCCGCTCGGGGCCGGCTGCATCATCGGCTCCGGCACCGTCTCCAACTACGACAGAAGCGCGGGTTCCTCCTGCCTTGCCGAGCTGCGGATGCTGGAAATTATCGAGTCAGGTCAGGCCACTACACCCTTCCTGCGCTTTGGTGATACAGTGTCCATCGCGATGCAGGATCGCAACGGGATGAGTCTGTTTGGCACCATTTCACAGCGTGTCACGCAAGGGGATGCCAGCCAGACGAGCTAGGAGCCTTGGCCGATCACCGGGTCGGCAGGCGACAAGGCAGGTGCCAGGCACCTGCCATCACAGGGACAGAATATGCTGCAGTTGTTTGGATATTGGCGTTCATCGGCCAGCTTTCGCGTGCGTCTGGTGCTGCAACTGAAAGGCCTCAGTTATGAGCAGCACCCGGTCCATCTGGGCAAGGGGGAACAGAAAGAGAAGGCTTATCGCCGCGTCAATCCCCAGGGATTGGTGCCCTTTCTGGTCGATGGTGAGGTGCAGATAGGCCAGTCCGTCGCCATCATGGAGTACCTCGACGAGACCTATCCTGCCTACCCGCTGATGCCCTCCGCCGCCGAGGACAGGGCCAGGGTGCGCCAGATCGTCAACATGATCGCCTGCGACATCCACCCCCTGAACAACCTGAGGGTACTCAACTACCTGGAGCAGGAGCTGGGGCAGGGCAAGGCGCACCGTGACCAGTGGTATTGCCACTGGATTGACGAGACCTTCACCGCCCTCGAGCAACTGCTGATGACCACGGCCGGGGTCTACAGCGTCGGCAACGAGGTGACCCTGGCGGACTGCATGCTGGTGCCCCAGGTCTACAATGCCCGCCGCTTCAACATGACCCTGAGCGACTACCCCACCATAGAGCGCATCGTCGCCAACTGCGAACAGCTGCAGGCCTTCATCCAGGCGGCTCCCGCCAGTCAGCCTGACGCCCAGGTCTGAACGCAGAGTGGCAAGCCGGCCCGGCGTGCCCCTCGGCACGTTGGCAAATTTGTTTCTGACACCCAATGGCGTCCCGGTGGCACCATACAGCCGAAAGCCGGGGCGTGTGCCCAATCGCCGGTAGTACGCCTCGACGGCGGGCAGCGGGGGACGGTCAAGGGGCGTCTCCTGCCAGCGATTGACCGACAGCCCGATGGGAATGTCGGCCAGCGAGAAGTGACTCCCCACCACATAGGTGCCGGTCGACTGGAGATGCCTGTCCAGCAGTTGCATGTAGCGGGTCCAATCCGCGCAACCTGCCTTGAGCGCAGCGCTGTCCTGATGCAAAGGGGAGTGCCGGACCAGGGACATGAAGGGGTAACGCCAGGCACTGTTCAGATCCGATGCTTGCCAGTCGATCCACTGATCGACGATGGCCCTCTCGCGCGCATCCGTGGGGTAGAGAGTGCCATCGCCATAGCGGGATACCAGGTAGCGGATGATGGTGTTCGACTCCCACAGGGTGAAGTCCCCGTCCTGGATGACCGGCACCATGGCGTTGGGGTTGAGTGCGAGGAACTCGGGGGTATTGGTCGGTTTGAACCCCGCTCCCCACTCCTCCAGTTCAAACGGAAGGCCCAGCTCGGCGCAGGTCCAGAGCACCTTGCGCACATTGATGGAGGAGGCCTTGCCCAGGATCCGTAACATAGTGTTGTCCTCGTGCGTCCAGTGCGAAAAGGGGTGGCCGGCGGGTAGCGTACAGATCGCCACCGAGCCTCGAGAGGATGATGGTGCTGGCCCCGCCCGTTGCAAGGGGCGGGACCATGGGTGGCTGCTTAACTGCTTGCCGACGAGGGCTGGAAGAAGGCGATAAACTTGCCGAACTTCCCTTCATCGTAACTCTTGCCCTTCTCCAGCAGCCCGGTGTTGAAGGACTCCAGCAGCTTGCCGTCTGCATTCAGCACATAGAAGTGGGGCACCCCCAGATACTCGGGATAGGGCTTCAAGAAGGCTTCGTTCTTGTTCGCCTTGCTGACGTTCACCTTGACCACCACGAAGGTCTGGTTGAACTGGCTGGCAAGGGCCGGCTCCCTGTCCAGGAATTGGTTCATCTCCTGGCACCAGCTGCACCACTCGCCCCCCACCAGCAGCAACACTTTCTTGCCCTCTGCATTGGCTCTGGCGCTGGCGGCGGCAAGATCGTTCGCAGGATCTCGCTGCTCATCATAGCCCTGGCTGTAATCGGGCAGCCCTCTGGCCCAGAGATGCCCGGCCACCTGCGAGTCGGCAGCCTGAGCCGCGCCGTTGAACAGTACGGTGCCCAGCATCAGGGGCAATAACAGTCGTTTCATCGTCTCTTCCTTGTGTTGTTTGCTTCCAAGCCGCATCAATGTGACATGAACGGATCCGGTCGCCAAGGGTGATAACGGCATGAGATAGACGAAAAACGGCATTGTTAAGCCAAACCGGGACGAACATGAAAAAGCCCCTCGCTGGAGGGGCTTTATGATCGGGCAGTCGGGTACCGCGTGAGGGCTCAGTAGCTCTGCTGGTGGACGTCCATCACGGCGCGGCCGGACGGGTCTGCCATCTCCTTGAACTTGGCATCCCACTCCAATGCAGTCGGAGTGGAGCAGGCGACCGACTTGCCGTAGGGCACGGTACGGGCGGCCGCTTCCAGCGGGAAGTGCTCGTCGAAGATGGCGCGGTAGAAGTAGGCCTCCTTGGTGAGCGGGGTGTTGACCGGGAAGCGGAAGGCCGCCGCCTCGAACATCTGATCCGTCACTTCCTCTTCGACCATGGCCTTGAGGCTGTCAATCCAGGAGTAGCCCACGCCGTCGGAGAACTGCTCCTTCTGGCGCCAGGCCACCTCGTGGGGCAGCAGATCCTCGAAGGCTTCCCGCAGGATGTGCTTCTCGATCTTGCCCTTGCCGCACATCTTGTCGGCAGGCTGCAGGCGCATGGCCACGTCCATGAACTCCTTGTCGAGGAAGGGCACGCGGCCCTCCACGCCCCAGGCGGCCATGGACTTGTTGGCCCGCAGGCAGTCATACAGGTGCAGGGAGGCGAGCTTGCGCACGTTCTCCTCGTGGAACTCGCGGGCGTTGGGCGCCTTGTGGAAGTAGAGATAGCCCCCGAATAGCTCATCCGAGCCCTCGCCCGAGAGCACCATCTTGATGCCCATCGCCTTGATGTAGCGGGCCATCAGGTACATGGGCGTGGAGGCGCGGATGGTGGTGACGTCATAGGTCTCGAGGTGATAGATGACGTCGCGCAGGGCATCCAGCCCCTCCTGCACGGTGAAGTGGATCTGGTGGTGTATGGTGCCGAGGTGGTCGGCCACCTTGCGGGCGGCGGCGAGATCCGGCGAGCCTTCCAGGCCCACGGCGAATGAGTGCAGCTGGGGCCACCAGGCCTCGCTCTTGCCGTCATCCTCGATGCGGCGCGCCGCATAGAGCTTGGTGATGGCGGAGATGACGGAGGAGTCCAGGCCGCCGGAGAGCAGCACGCCGTAGGGCACGTCGCACATCAGCTGGCGCTTGACCGCCGCTTCCAGCGCGGCCTTCAGCTCTGCCTTGTTACTGACATTCTGCTCCACCGCCTGATATTCCATCCAGTCGCGCTTGTACCAAGTTTTAAGTTCGCCATCCTTGCTCCACAGGTAGTGTCCCGGCGGGAAGGTTTCGACGCTCTTGCACACGGGTACCAGGGCCTTCATCTCTGAGGCCACATAGAAGTTGCCGTGCTCGTCGCGGCCGGTGTATAGGGGGATGATCCCCATATGATCGCGACCGATGAGGTAGGCGTCCTGCTCGGCGTCATAGAGGATGAAGGCGAAGATGCCGTTGAGATCGTCCAGGAAGGCGGGGCCCTTCTCCTTGTAGAGGGCCAGCAGCACCTCGCAGTCGGAGTGGGTCTGGAACTGGAAGTCGACCTTGAGGCCCTTCTCCAGCTCTTTGTGGTTGTAGATCTCGCCGTTGACGGCCAGCACATGGGTACGCTCGGGGTTGTAGAGGGGCTGGGCGCCGTTGCCCGGATCGACGATGGCCAGGCGCTCGTGCACCAGGATGGCCTTGTCGGAGCTGTAGACGCCGGACCAGTCGGGCCCGCGGTGACGCAGTCGCTTGGACATCTCCAGCGCCGATTTGCGCAGGGTGGTCGCGTCGGACTTGATGTCCAGAATGCCGAAAATAGAACACATTGGCGGTAATCCTCATTGATTTTTATATGAGCCCCCCACGTTTGGGCTCGAAATTCCATTTACATTCCTCGCCAATCACAATGCCTAGCGGAAAACCCTTTTGCAAGCGGGAAAACCGCACAAAATCATGCCGCCAGCGTCAAGCTGGCGGCATGGAAAGGGGGTCGGGAGAAGGGAATGAATTGACGGGCGCGTCAAGTCGCCGCGGGTTCGAAGATCACATACAGCTTGCGGCAGGCGACGAGCGTCTCCCACTCGCCGACGAAACCCGCCGGGATGACGAACTGGCTGCCCGGGGTGAGGTGCAGCTTGGCCCCCTGGCCGTCGTGGATCAGCGCCTCTCCCTCCAGCAGCTGGCAATACTCGTGCTCGGTGTAGCGCACGGCCCAGCGGCCGGGTTCGCAAGACCAGAAGCCCACGTGGAACTGCTGACTCGGATCCGAGTAGTGGTTCCACAGGGTCTGGCTCGGGTTGCCGGACTTGATGCGATCCGCCGGTGGGGTGAGCGGGGTGGGGGAGACGAAGTGATCGTCCAGCAGGATCCAGTCGCTGAGGCTCTTCATGGGGCTTCCTTGCAATGAGGGGAGCGTCCTGCTCCCGTTTAGTTTGTTTAACGATGTTGCAATTAAGTTAAACGAAGAGGGCCCCCTTGCCAAGGGGGGAGAGATCCGGCGATGGGGACTCGGGGGCCGCAGGGGAAGGGCTTAGACGATATCGATGTCGACGACTGAGTCGAAGATGTGGTTCGGTCTGAACGGCATGCGGTCGATGTCCGCCACCTTGCTCACCCCGGAGAGCACCAGCACCGTCTCGAGCCCGGCCTGGAAGCCCGCCAGGATATCGGTGCGCAGGTTGTCGCCGATGATGATGGTGTCGTCGGAGTGAGCCTCCATCCGGTTCAGGGCCGCGCGGATGATCCAGGCGCTCGGCTTGCCCACGTAGAAGGGCTTCTTGCCGGTCATCCGCTCGATGGGGGCGCAGAGGGCACCACAGGCCGGGTGCATCATGGGACCATGGGTGTCCGGGTTGGTGGCGATGAAGCGGGCGCCCTGATCCACGAACTTGGCGCCGAGCTGCATCATGCTCCAGTTGTAGTTGCGGGTCTCCCCCACCACCACGAAGTCGGGGTCGATGTCGGTGATGGTGAAGCCGGCCTTGTAGAGCTCGTGGGTCAGGGCCCCTTCGCCGATCACATAGGCCTTCTTGCCATCCTGGCGCTTGAGAAAATCGGCGGTGCCCATGGCGGAGGTGTAGAAGCACTCCTCGGGCACCTCGATGCCGGCGGAGCGGAAGCGGTTTTGCAGATCTTTCTGGGTCTGGGCCGGGTAGTTGGTGAGGAACAACAGCTTGCTGCCCTGCTCCAGCAGGCGGTGAACGAAGCGATCAGCCCCCGGAATGAGATCGTTGTTGTGCAGGATGACGCCGTCGATATCGCAGATGACGTTTTTCTTCATAGGGACTCCTTGTAGGGGAGGTGGTTCTCCACCTCTCATGTCTTCAATCAGTTATGGTTTTTCTGGCGCCATTATAAGGCGCTTTGATGACAAGTCTCCCCCGGCGCGCCAGATGGGCGTCCTCAAGGAATAAAAGGCGGCATACCGGCAGTCGACCCCGCGTCTTGGGGCCTGAGGGATGAATTATCGTGCTGTTAAATGCAGAAATGCATGCTTAATGAATCGTAAAAGTGTCATTTTATAGTCAGTAATACTGCCTCGAGTCACATTGAGTGGCTTAGGAATGCTTGTCCGGCTTCTGATGGACGGTGAGGGTGCCGGGCGCAGGCGAGGCTGCGAGAGGGATGACGCGGGGAGGGGGGAGGAAAAAGCACGGGGCCCGTCGCAGCGGGCCCCGTGTGAGCGGGCAAGCACGTTGGCTCAGTGCCGCCCTCGCAGGGCATTGAGCAGGATGCCGATGGTGGTGCCGTTGTGCAGCACCGAGGCGACGATGGGGCTCAACAGTCCGACCGCCGCCGCCCCCAGGATGGCGGTGTTGGCGCCGATGGTGATGCGGTAGTTGTCGTGAATGAGCCCCATGGCGGCGCAGGCCAGCTCGCGGGCCTCGGCCACCCGGCCGATGTCGTCCTGCAGCAGGGCGATGTCGGCGGAGATGCGGGCGATGTCGGCCCCCTTCTGCATGGCGATCCCGACGTGGGCGCCCGCCAGCGCTGGCGCATCGTTGATGCCATCCCCGACGAAGGCGATGCGGGCCCCCTCTGCGGTGAGCTGCTCTATGATGCTGGCCTTCTCCTCGGGCAGCAGCTGGGCAAACACCTCGTCGATGCCGAGCCGATCGGCGAGATCCTGGGCCCTGTCGTGGTGATCCCCGGTCAGCATCAGGATCCGCTTCACCCCGGACTGGCGCAATCTCGCGAGGGTGGCGGCGCTCTGCTCGCGCACCGTGTCGCGCAAGGCCAGCACCCCGATGAGACTGCCGCCGTAGCCGATGTAGAGCAGGGTCTTGCCCTCGTGGTAGAGGCCGTGCAAGGTCTCTTGCCAGGGGCTGACATCGATCCCCTCATCTTCTTCCACGAAGTGGCGCGAGCCTACCACGATGCGTTTGCCGTCGATCTCGCTCGCCACCCCGTGGGCGACGATGAACTCCACCTCGGTGTGATCGAAGTGGCGCCCCTCGATGTTGCGGGACGCCTCCACCACGGCGATGGCCAGGGGGTGGAAGTAGTGCTCCTCCACCGAGGCGGCGAGCCAGATGAGATCGTCCGCCGTGTAGGCGGAATCGAAGGTGATGGAATCGGTCACCACCAGATCCCCGTTGGTCAGGGTGCCGGTCTTGTCGAAGATGAAGGTGTCGGCCTCGGCGAGGCGCTCGAGGGCCGTGGCCCCCTTGATGAGGATGCCCCCCTTGCCCGCGGCGTACATGGCCGACTTGAAGGCCACCGGGGTGGCGAGCTTGAGGGCGCAGGAGTAGTCCGCCTGCAGCACGGCGGCGGCGCGGCGCCAGTCTCCGCTGAGCAGGTAGGCCGAGCCCGCGAGCCCGAGCACCCTCGGCACCAGCTTGTCGGCCAGTCGGGAGGCCTGCAACTGCACCTCGCTCTTGGCGGTGAGGGACTGCTGCACATAGTCGGCGATGCGGGCGGCGGCGGTGCGCTGGCCCACGTGCTCGGCGTAGATGCGCAGTCGCCCATCCTCCAGCACGGTGCCGGACATCACGGTATCGCCCCGCGCCTTGGCCACGGAGCGGCTCTCACCGGTCATGGAGGCCTCGTTGACATAGGCCTCCCCGCCGAGCACGGTACCGTCTATCTGGATGACCATGCCGGTGGCGACGATCACCGTCTCGCCCACCTGCACCTCGCCCGCCGGCACCAGGATCTCCACCCCGTCCCGCTCGACCCAGATCTCGTCGCTGGCGGGCTTGAGCAATTCGCGCAGCATGTCATCGGATCGCCGGGAGATGGACTCTTCCAGATATTCCCCCAGCTCCAGCATGAAGGAGGTGGTGTTGGCCGCGAGATAATCGCCGCTGCCAAGGGAGATGGAGACCGCCATGCCTTCCAGCACGTGGGAGGTGAGACCGCGGGAGAAGAGCTCACCGGCGCCGTGGCGCAGCACCGGCAGCGCCATCAGCAGGGAGAGGGGCAATCGCAGCGGCACCGGCAGCAGGTTGACTCCGAGCAGGGCCGCCAGATTGGTGGCGAGCCGGGTGCGGCTGACGGTATCGGGGGGCGATGCCGGCGGGGTTAACCGTCCCGGGGGCGGGGCGAGGGAGAGGATCTGCTCCGCCAGGGATGGGATCTCGGTCACCTGCGCGTCAAAGGTGACGATAAGCGAGCTGGCCTTGGGGTTGAACCTGACCGCCTGCACCCCGGGCAGATCGGCGATGGCGTAGCTAAGCCCCGGCTGATCCAGCGGCGGCCGTCCGTGGCAGCCATAGCGCCAGCGCGCCCGTCCCCGGCACTGGTGAACCAGGCGCAGGGAGGAGAGAGCGCTCTCGCTACTCATCCTGCTCGCCGCCCTGAGCCTGCAGCTCGGCCTGCATGTCCGCCATCTGTTCCTTGAGTTCGGCCACGCCGCCGCTGATGTCGCTGTAGAGGCGCACGGCGGAGCGCACAATCTTCTCGCGCATCTCGTCGTTGCTGAGCACATAGGCGGCCGCCGCCCCGATGGCGGCCCCCAGCAGCAGTTGCTGGGTGCTGTTGCCCTGCAACTTGCCGAGCCAGCCCTGGGCTTGCCCCATGCCAGCCTGAGCGCCGTTGCCCTGTGCCATCTGTGCTTTCAACAGCTTCTTGTAGGCCTTCTTGCTCTTCTTACCCATGAGATGATTCCTTTGGCTTGTTCAATGGAGGGGAATGTTTGTATATGTCAGTCGCGGGGGGCCAGCAGCCGCTCTGCGCTGGCGATGCCGAGGATGCCGCCCGCCAGCAGCAGGCCGGCTCGCGAGAGGTTGCCTTGCTCGAGGGCGTTGGCGACCCCGAGGCCGGTGGTGGTGGCAATCCCCCCCTGCAGGGCATGGCGCAGCACCTTGCGCCGGGAGCGCTTGCCCGGTTTGGCGCCGCTTTGCAGTGCGCTGAGCAGCCCCCCTGCCACGGCACCCCGGGCGAAGTGATTGGCGAGCTCGCGATTGTCGGGGGTCATGCCTTGGGCTCCTCGGGCGTTTCTTGCTCGGCCACCCCCTCGGCATCCGGTGCGGGGGCCTGTGGCTCGCTCAACTGCTGGCGCAACCTGGCGGAGGAGTGCTCCAGGCTGGTGAGTCCGGCGATGGACACCTGGCGCAGGGAGTCTTTGGCCTTGTGAAGGGAAATGGAGGGGCGGGTGCGCTGCAATGTGCGCACGGCCAGGGCACCGGCGATGGCGCCGACGATCAACGGGATCATGATATGGCTCCTTGTGAATGGGATCGCCGCGGCTTGGCGGGATCAACCATGGGAAAAGGTCTGGACATGGTGCTCGATGCGATCCAGGGCCTGGTGGACCTGTTTACACTCTTTCCCCTCGACGAGGGACTCCCACAGGGGAGGGGTTATCTGGGCCGGGTCGTACTCCACCACGCAGGAGAGGGCGGCGGGGTTGACGCGCAGATCGCGAATGCCGGGCATGGTCTCAATCATCTGCTTGAGCTGTCCCATCTGGCCGAGCTGACTCATTTCGGCACTGCCGAGGGCCCCCAGCTTGAGTTTGAAACGAACCCGGCCGGGGATGTGGTGGGCGATGGTCAGGTGGCGGGTCAGGGCCCGCAGCTGTTCAAGGCGTGTCATGCCGTACCTTTGCTCTGCTTAATGGAAAACGTTGCGACGATGGATGGCCAGATGCACCGACAGGGCCGCGACGAACAGCCAGCCGGTGGTGGCGTGCAGGCGCTTGTGGCCGGCGTAGACCAGGGCAATGGAGAGCGGCAGGGCTACCATGGCGGTTATCTTGGCCCCCCGGTTGGCGCGTCTGCGCCAGGCCGCCTTGTGGGGACGCAGTGAGGTTCGTCGCCGTGGTGGTGCGACAGTCGGGGCCGGCGTCGACATCGGCTCAGCCTCGCCTTCAAGGCAGAGGGCCCGGATGCGGGACTCCATCTCGGACTGGGAACAGTGCGCCGTGGCGTATTGCACGATGAGGCTGAGGGCCGCCCGGTTGAGGCGGGCGCTCTGCACCCCGGGCCAGCTGGCCACTTCTGTCTGCCAGCGGGTCAATTGGGCAGGATCCGCGCTGCCCTGTCTGATGCGAAGTCGTCCCGCTACCGAGGCGACCAGCCGGGTCTGTGTGGTGCTCACAACCATGACTCCCTGAAGGGTGAGATGGGTGCACTATCTGCCTCTTGTCATGACAAGGTTTTGATCTTCATCAGACAAGTGATGATTGACACCCGGTTTTTGGGCGCGGGGAGGAGGGGGCGATACAGAGAGTGGCTGATACAAGAGGGGGGTTAACAAAATAAACAGCCCCCGCAGGGCGGGGGCCAATAAACAGAAGGGAGAGCCGCTATCGATCAGGCGGGTTGCGGGGCGCTTTCCCCCTGATAGACGGGGTAGTCGGTGAGGCCGTGCTCGGCGCCGCCAAACAGGGTGGCCGGATCATGGGGCGCCCAGGGGTAGCCGTGGCGCAGCCGGTTTGGCAGATCGGGGTTGGCCACGAAGGGGCGGCCAAAGCCAATCATGTCTGCCCAGCCCGCAGCGAGGGCGGCCCGCGCCCGCGCGCCATCGTATTTGCCGGCGTAAATGAGGGTGTTGGGGAAGGCATCCCGCAGCCCCTGCTTGAAGTTCTCCGGCATCAGGGGAGCATCGTCCCAGTCCGCTTCGGCAATGTGCAGATAGGTGACATCGAGCGTCCCCAGCAGGCGGGCGGCGGCCAGATAGGTCTGCTCCGGATTGGCATCCACGGTGCCATTCAGGGTGGTGAGGGGGGCCAGACGCACGCCGACCCGATCCGCCCCGATCTCGGCGCTCACCGCCTCGACCACCTCTTTCAAGAAGCGCAGCCGGTTCTCGAGGGAGCCGCCGTAGTTGTCGGTACGGGCATTGGACTCGGAATCCAGGAACTGGTTGATGAGATAGCCGTTGGCGGCGTGCAGCTCGATGCCGTCAAACCCCGCCTCCATGGCGTTGCGGGCGGCGCGGCGGAACTGGCTTACCACGGTGTCGATGTCGGCCTGGGTCATGGCGCGGGGCAGGGTGGTTTCCACAAACCCCGGGGCGTCGCTGCCGTTGTCCACGAAGACCTTGACCCCTTCGGCCTTGATGGCTGACGCCGAAATGGGCTGGGCGCCGCCGATGTTGTCCGGATGAGTGACCCGGCCCACGTGCCAGAGCTGGGAGAAGATGGTGCCACCCTTGGCATGGACGGCGTCCGTTACCAGCTTCCAGCCGGCGACCTGCTCGGCGCTATGGATGCCCGGGGTCCAGGCATAGCCTTTGCCGAGGGGATCGATCTGGGTGCCTTCGCTCACGATGAGACCGGCGTCGGCCCGCTGGCCGTAGTAGGTGGCCATCATGGCGTTGGCCACGTCCCCGGGCTGGCTGGCGCGGGAGCGGGTCATGGGGGGCATGACGATACGGTTGTTCAGGTGCAGTTGGCCGAGGCGCAGGGGGCAGAACAGGTTGTCGTGGCTCATCTTGAATTCCTCATCGGGTGATGGTGCTGACTCTATCCCCCGCCTGCATTGAGAAAAAGAGGGGTAATCACAGAAGAGAATTGCAACTTGTGCAGCAATGGCGATGGGAGGCCAAAAAAAAGAGGGCCGACTGGCCCCCTTGTTTGATTCATTGGCATCCATTCACGCCCATGGCGTGGGCTGGCGTCAGGGCTGCAGCGCCCTGATCCGCACTCGCTCGATGCGTCGCTCGTTCACCGCCAGCACCTCGAAGTGATGCCCGCCCAGCTGCAACTGCTGGCCCTGCTCCGGCAGGCTGCCGAAGTGGGAGAGCAGCATGCCCGCCAGGGTCACGTACTCATCGCTCTCGCTCACCAGTCCGTCACAATCCAGTGCCTGCTCCACCTGATGGATGTTGGTGCTGCCGTTGATAAGCCAGCCTTCCCCATCGCGGACCACGTCCGGGGTTTCGTCCTCATCCGGCAGCTCGCCGACGATGGCCTCCAGCAGATCGTGGGTGGTCACCAGCCCCTGGATGACGCCGAATTCGTCCGTCACCAGGATGAGACTGCCCCTGGCCTGGCGCAGCTCCGCCAGCAATCGGATCACGTTGATGGTCTGGGGCACGATGACGGGGTCGTTCTGCTTGGCGAGTGCGTGCAGGGACTGACCCTCGTTCAGGGCGAACAGCAGGTCACGTGCCTTGACCACCCCGATGAGGTCGTCCAGCCCGCCGTCACAGACCGGGAACAGGCTGTGAGGCTCCCGTTGCAGCAGGGCGCGGATCTCGTCCGGGCTGTCATTGACGTCGATCCAGGCCATCTCGGATCGCGGCGTCATGATGGTGCGGATGGATCGCTCGGCGAGAGACAGCACGCCGCTCACCATGTTGCGCTCCTCCTCGCCAAAGCCGGGAGGCAGGGGCTGTTCCTGCTCCTCGTCTTCATCCAGTTCCTGGGACGCACTGCGCTTGCTGCCTCCCATCATCTGGAAGATGGCGGCTGTGGTGCGTTCACGCAGGGGAAGCCGGGATGCGTGGCGACGGGCGCTGCGCTGGGCCAACTGGTTGAAGAACTCGATGAGCACCGAGAAGCCGATGGCGGCGTAGAGGTAGCCCTTGGGAATGTGGAAGCCGAAGCCTTCCGCCACCAGGCTGAAACCTATCATCAGCAGGAAGCTCAGACAGAGCACCACCACGGTCGGGTGGGCGTTGACGAAGCGGGTCAGCGGCTTGGAGGCGAGCACCATCACCACCATGGCGATGGTCACGGCGGCCATCATGACTCCCAGGTGATCCACCATGCCGACGGCGGTGATGATGGAGTCCAGAGAGAAGACGGCATCCAGCACCAGGATCTGGGCGATCACCACGCCAAAGCCCGCGTAGACGCCGACCTGGCCCTGAACCTCGGGTTTGGCCTCGAGGCGCTCGTGCAGTTCGGTGGTGGCCTTGAACAGCAGGAACAGGCCACCCCCCATCAGGATGAGATCCCGACCGGAGAAGGCGAAGTCGCCAAGGTGCAGCAAGGGGGTGGTGAGGGTGACCAGCCAGGACATGATGCTGAGCAGCCCAAGGCGCATCAGCAGCGCCAGGGAGAGGCCGATGATGCGGGCCTTGTCCCGTTGGGCGGGGGGAAGCTTCTTCACCAGGATGGCGATGAAGACCAGGTTGTCGATCCCGAGGACTATCTCCAGGATGATCAGGGTAAACAGACCCACCAGCAGGGCGGGATCCAGCAAGAATTCCATGTTGACCTCAATAAAAACGAACGGCGTGGGTATCAGACACGGCAAAGGACCGTGACAAGGCTAGGCACAGTGGTCGTTCAGAGGCGCGGATTGAGCAGGTAAAGACAAGACGTGATGGGTATATACGAAGGGCGACTTCGGGGGTTGTCCATGATGGGCAATAAAACCTCGGTTAAAAGTGAGCCCTGATGATAACGGTTGTCATTGATTTGGCAATAGCGGCGTTATGAAGATGTGATGACAGCAAATGGCCGGGGAGAGGGGCAAGGGAGGCGGCGACCGCCTCCCTGTTTGTCTGCTGGTATCGGCGGGCTGTTACAGCCAGCGTTTCTCGCGGGTGAAGCAGACCGACAACCAGGCGTCCCCCAGGGTGTCGCCGAGGCGGGACCAGAGCTCCTGGCGCAGGGCATCCTGACGCTCGATGGGCCACTCCTGGCCCGGTGCCACCAGGATGTTGAGTTCGAGATCGAAGCGGCGGCCGCTTTTCGCCAGATGGCTGTAGCACTCGACCCCGTGGCGCTGGCGCAGGGCCTCTATCTCGCTGGCCACCAGCCGGGAGACATCCCCCTTGGGGGCGATTTTCAGCACTTCCCGCAGGTTGCGGCCGAGTACCTTGATGGGGATCAGGGTGGCGCACAGGGCCAGCAGGGTGACCAGCACGGGGTCTATGTAGCGGTTGTACTGGCCATAGCCGATGGCATCGAGGCCGATGGCCACCAGAAAACCGATGAGCAGGGTGACGCTGAGCAGGGTATCGACCAGCCACTCCTTGGAGTCGACCCGCACCAGTTCGGAATTGATCCGTTCGGCCACCGCAGACTCGACCTTGTAGATGATGGCGCAGAAGAAGGTGCAGACGGCGGCATAGATGAGGGCGTGACCGAGGTCTATCTCCCGCCCGCCGCTCATCAGGGAACTGATGCCGCTGTGCAGGGCGCCAAGACAGAGCAGCAGTATGATGGTGCCGTTGATGACGTTGGTGATGGGCTCGAAATGGGCGTAGCCATATTGGAAGCGGGCATCGGAGGGACGGGTGACCAGGTAGGCGGTGATGAGTCCAAGGCCCGTCATGCCCATGCTGAACAGGGTGAAGATGCCATCGAGCATGATGGCGTTGGAACCGACGAACAGGCCGTAGCCGATCCCGAACAGGGCGAAGCCGATGCAGCCGAACAGCGACAGGGTCAGCGCCTGTTTTTCGGTGCGGATAAGCGTACTGATAACATGGCTGTAATGAGCCATAAATGTCCTCCTTTCAAATGGTGAAGATTGAGCGCGCAAGCGGTTTTCTAGCTGATATACTGCCCGCTCACATGTGAGCGGACCGGCCAAGGCAGCCCGAGAGAGGCGAGCCAGGCGGTCGTTGTCGCCGGCACTCCGGCATCAAGCAAAGGAAGGGAACAAGGATTCATGATCCCGAGACTCGATTACCAGGACAGTTTGTCATCCACAACTCTGCAGTTCCTCGATGTATTGGGACGCAGCGCATTTCGTGGTGATATCGAAAAGTCTTATGCAAGCCGGTTGGCGATGGCGACGGATAACAGCGTCTATCAGGTTATTCCAGAGGCGGTCCTCTATCCGCGCAGTGCGGATGATATTGCGGTGATGCTCAGGTTGGCCCAGGAGAGCACCTACGCCTGCTTGAGTTTCTTCCCTCGCGGCGGCGGCACCGGCACCAATGGCCAGTCTCTGGGCGGCGGCATTATCGTCGATCTCTCTCGCCATATGAACCAGATCATGGAAATTAATCTGGAAGCGGGCTGGGTGCGTGCCCAGGCCGGGGTGGTGAAGGATCAGCTCAACGCCTATCTCAAGCCTCACGGCTACTTCTTCTCGCCGGATCTCTCTACCTCCAACCGCGCCACCTTAGGGGGCATGGTCAATACCGATGCATCCGGTCAGGGGTCGCTGGTCTACGGCAAGACCTCGGATCACGTGCTGGGCCTCAAGGCGGTGCTGGAGAACGGCGACCTCATGAGCACGGAGCCGGTCAATGGCGAGCGCCTCGCGGACAAGCTGGCGCTAAAGAGCCGGGAAGGGGAGATCTACCGCACCCTCTATCGCATCGGCCGCGAGCGGCGCGCCGACATCGAGGCGACCTTCCCCAAACTCAACCGCTTCCTCACCGGTTACGATCTCAAGCATCTCTACACGCCCGATACCGACACCCTGGATGTGAGCCGGGTGTTGTGCGGCTCGGAAGGGTCGCTGGGCTTCATCACCGAGGCTCGCCTCAACATCACCCCCATTCCGCGCTACCGCACCCTGGTGAACGTCAAGTACGACAGCTTCCCGTCCGCGCTTCGCAATGCCCCCTTCATGGTGGAGGCGCACGCCTTGTCGGTGGAGACGGTGGACTCCCGGGTGCTGGGGCTGGCCCGGGCCGACATCATCTGGCACTCGGTCAAGGAGTTCATCCAGGAGGTGCCGGGCAAGGATCTGCAGGGGCTCAATATCGTCGAGTTTGCGGACACCGATGAAACCGAGCACCAGGCCAAGGTGGCGGAGCTGTGCCGCCGCATCGACGGATTGCTGGCGAACGGGGAGGCGGGAGTCATCGGTTATCAGGTGTGCAGTCACCTGCCGAGCATCGAGACCATCTACGCCATGCGCAAGAAGTCGGTGGGACTGCTCGGCAACGCCGAGGGGCGCAAGAAGCCGGTGGCCTTCACCGAAGACACCGCCGTGCCACCGGAATCCTTGGCCGACTTCATCATGGAGTTTCGTGCCCTGCTGGACGATCACGGCCTCGACTACGGCATGTTCGGCCACGTGGACGCAGGTGTCCTGCACGTGCGCCCGGCGCTGGATTTGTGCGACCCCGAGCAGGAGGTACTGCTGCGGCGCATCTCGGATCAGGTGGTGGCGCTCACCGCCAAATATGGCGGCCTGATGTGGGGGGAGCACGGCAAGGGGTTCAGATCCGAATACAGTCCCGCCTTCTTCGGCGAGCTGTGGGAGGAACTGCAGCGAGTGAAGGGGGCCTTCGATCCCCAGAACCGCATCAACCCGGGCAAGATCTGCGTGCCCTATGGCAGCGGTGCCGAGCTGGTGTCGGTGGACGGGCCCAAGCGCGGCAAGTTCGACCGCCAGATCCCCATCGCCGTGCGTGAGAGCTACACCCGGGCGCTCGATTGCAACGGCAACGGCCTCTGCTTCACCTTCGAGACCGACTCCCCCATGTGCCCCTCGGTCAAGATAAGCCGCGACCGTCGCCACTCGCCGAAGGGGCGGGCAGGCTTGATGCGCGAATGGCTGCGCCAGCTGGCAGAGCAGGGATTCGATCCCTTGAGCGAAGAGATTGAGCTGCAAAGCGGCGGTCTGCGCATCAAATCCATCGTCGACAAGGTGCGCAACACCGTGGCCCGCGCCCGCGGCCAGTATGACTTCTCCCACG
The DNA here is from genome assembly GCF_054052485.1 of Aeromonas intestinalis. Lineage (NCBI taxonomy): Bacteria > Pseudomonadati > Pseudomonadota > Gammaproteobacteria > Aeromonadales > Aeromonadaceae > Aeromonas > Aeromonas intestinalis. Next base: position 211,875 of record NZ_JBSTYK010000003.1, on the reverse strand, counting down.
AGGTGATGGAGGCGATGGAGGGGTGTCTGGCTTGCAAGGCCTGCACCAGCCAGTGTCCCATCAAGGTGGATGTGCCCACCTTCCGCGCCCGCTTCATGCAGCTCTATCACAGCCGCTACCTGCGCGGCCCCAAGGATTACTTCGTCGGCACCGTCGAAAGCTATGCGCCCCTGCTCGCCAAGGCCCCCAAGCTGGTCAACTTCTTCCTGGAGAAAGAGTGGGCCCAGAAGGCGACCGAGAAGAGCATCGGCATGGTGGACGTGCCCCTGCTCTCGGTGCCTACCCTGGCCGAGTCCCTTCGCGATCACCGTGCCCGCTATTTCGATCTGGCGGGACTCGAGGCCATGAGCCCCGAACAGCGTCAAAAAGTGGTTCTTATCGTACAAGACCCCTTCACCAGTTATTACGACGCGCCCGTGGTGCGAGATCTGGTGAAACTCGCGAGCAAACTTGGACTTCAGCCCTATTTGCTGCCGTTCAAACCCAACGGCAAGCCCCAGCACGTGAAGGGCTTCCTGCGTGCCTTCGCCCGTACCGCGGCCAGCAGTGCCCAGTTCCTCAACAAGGTGGCGGGACTCGGCATCCCCATGGTGGGAGTGGATCCCTCCCTGGTGCTCTGTTACCGGGACGAATATGTGAAGGCACTCGGCTCCGCCCGTGGAGACTTCCAGGTGATGCTGCCCCAGGAGTGGCTGCTCTCCTTGCCGGTAGAGAGCCTGCCCGCGGCCGAGGTCAAAGAGGAGGCTGCGGAGCCCTGGTATCTGTTTGCCCACTGCACCGAGAAAACCGCCAAGCCCTCGACTCACGGCGACTGGGGCACCCTGTTCAGCCGCTTCGGCGCCAGGTTGCAACCGGTCTCGGTCGGTTGCTGCGGCATGGCGGGCACCTATGGTCACGATGCCAAGCAGGTGGAGAACTCCAGGGGCATTTATGGCCTCAGCTGGGCGGAGCCGCTGGCGCGCCTGCCGAAGGAGCGCTGCCTCGCCACCGGTTATTCCTGCCGCAGCCAGGTCAAACGGATGGAAGGGGAGAAGCTCAAGCATCCGGTGCAGGCCTTGCTGGAACTGCTCTGATGCTGCGCCTCCCCAAGCGGTTTCGGGTGCCGCAGGCGTATCGGCGCCCGAACCTGTTGTTGTTGCCGGTGAACCCGACTCAGGCGGTGGTGGAGTTCGTCGCCATCCTGCGCGAGTGCGAACAGTTGCATCAGTTGTTTCGCCCGGACGATCTCTGGCCGTCGGCCAGCTTCAGCCTGAGCCAGCACGAGGCGGATCTGGAGTGGCAGCGTTCGGAGTTTCTGGCCAAGCGCTCCTTCGCCTATGGCCTCTGGAGCCCGGCGCGGGAACCCGAGTTTTGGGGGGGCGTTTATCTTTATCCCTCGGTGCTGCCGGAGGTGGAGGTGGAGCTCTTCTTTTGGAAGGTGACTGGGGCGCCGCTGACCGATGCCGAACTCGAGGCCGAGCTGCGCGACTGGCTGGGGAAGGTCTGGCAGTGGCGAGCACCTTGCCTGCCGGGACGGGAGATCCCCTGGGATGCGTGGCCGGGGGTCACCTACCCTTGGTGAACCCGGGCAGGATCCTGCTCAGTCCTGCCTGCCTCAAGATGCCCCGATAGCGGGGCATTTTGTTGTCCCGCTTTTGCGCTTTACGCGGCAGTTTTGATATCGTCAGTGGCAAGCCATTGATCATGTTCGTTAATTCATAAGGAGTCTGCTTGTCATGAGTCAAGAGAACGCCCCCATCTGGCGCAAGCCCATGAGCCTCGAGGGGCTCAACGCCAGCTCCCGCAATACCCTGATGGCCCACCTCGATATCCACTACACCGCCTTCGGTCCCGACTGGCTGGAGGCCACCATGCCGGTGGATCACCGCACTCATCAGCCGCTCGGCATGCTGCACGGGGGCGCCTCCGTGGTGCTGGCGGAGACGCTGGGATCCTTGGCGGCCAACATGGCGGTGGGGGCGGAGTACTACTGTGTCGGATTGGAGGTCAATGCCAATCATCTGCGGGCCAAGCGGGAAGGGGCGGTGACCGGGCGTTGCTCCCCCCTGCATCTGGGGGCCAGCACCCAGGTGTGGCAGATAGAGATCCGCGACGAGCGTGGTCGTTTATTGTGCACCAGCCGACTCACCATGGCGGTGCTCAGGCACAAGCAGGACAAGGGATCCGGCGAGAAGTGATCGGCAATAACGCACCATGAGCGAAAAATAAGCAAGCCATAGTCGCGAGATCCCTCTATAATTGCCAACGTCTTGAGAGGCTTATCACATTTTTCAAGACAGCAGAACAAAGTGGCGCTATAATCGCCGCCTTTTGCTATTCCGCGGTGTTAGCCGCCTGCCTTAATCTGGAAGAATCTATGTCTGATACCGAACAACTGCCCCTTTTTAGTGAGCTTGGACTGGCCGCGCCTGTATTGAAAGCGCTGCAGGACGTGGGCTATGAGCGCCCGTCTCCCATCCAGGCCGCAGCAATCCCCCACCTGATGGCGGGACACGATCTGCTGGGGCAGGCACAAACCGGTACAGGGAAGACCGCTGCTTTTGCCTTGCCTCTGTTGTCTCGTCTGGAAGCTGGTAACCGTAACACCCAGATCCTGGTGCTGGCGCCGACTCGTGAACTGGCTCTGCAGGTGGCTGAAGCGTGCCAACGCTACGCTCACCACATGCCCGATTTCCACGTGCTGCCCATCTACGGCGGCGCCTCCTACGAGACCCAGACCCGCGCCCTGCGCCGTGGTGCCCAGGTTGTCGTCGGTACGCCGGGCCGCGTGATGGATCTGATCCGTCGCAAGAACCTGGACCTCTCCGGTCTGAAAGCCCTGGTGCTGGATGAAGCGGACGAAATGCTGCGCATGGGCTTCATCGACGATGTGGACTGGATCATGGATCAGTGCCCGGCCGGCCGTCAGGTTGCCCTGTTCTCCGCCACCATGCCGGAGCAGATCCGCCGCGTGGCCCAGAAGCATCTGAAGCAGCCCAAAGAGATCAAGATCGCCTCCAAGACAGCCACTGCCACCACCATCCGTCAGCGTTACTGGCAGGTGACCGGTCTGCACAAGCTGGACGCCATGACCCGTCTGCTGGAAGTGGAGCCCTACGAGGCCCTGCTGGTCTTCGTGCGCACCAAGAACGCCGCCGAAGAGCTGGCCGGCAAGCTGGCCGCCCGCGGTCATGCCTGTGAAGCGCTGCACGGTGACATCCCGCAGAAGCTGCGTGAGCGTACCGTCGACAAGCTGCGTCAAGGCCAGCTGGACATCCTGATCGCCACCGACGTGGTCGCCCGTGGTCTGGACGTCGAGCGCATCACCCACGTGGTGAACTACGACATTCCGTACGATACCGAATCCTACGTTCACCGTATCGGCCGTACCGGTCGTGCCGGTCGCAAGGGTGAGGCCATCCTGTTCGTGGCGCCGCGCGAGCGTCGCATGCTGCGTGCCATCGAGCACGCCACTCGTCAGGCCATCGAGCCGATGAAGATGCCGAGCACCGAGGACATCAACCAGCACCGTCTGGCCAAGTTCAAGGAGCGCATCCGCGAGACCATGATGGGTGAGGAGCTCGAGATCTACCACAACCTGGTGAACGAGCTGATCCAGGAAGACTCCGCCGATCCGCTGGAACTGGCTGCCGCACTGGCCAAGCTGGTGCAGGGTGACCAACCGCTGCTGCTGGATGACTCCATCCCGGATCCCCTGTTCAGCAACAACAATGATCGCGGCAACTTCGAGCGTCGTGACTTCAACGACCGTGGTCCCCGTGATTTCGGTGACCGTGGCGATCGTCCGGCCCGTCGCATGCCGTCCCTGGAGCCGCGTCCGCTCAAGGACAACCCGGACGTGGAGATGGAGCGCTATCGCGTCGACGTGGGTGCCCATCACGGCGTCAAGCCGGGTCAGATCGTGGGTGCCATCGCCAACGAAGCGAACATCGAGAGCCGTTTCATCGGCAACATCGACATCGCCGATGACTTCTCCACCGTCGATCTGCCCAAGGGCATGAGCGCCGAGGTGCTGGAAGTGATCAAGAAGGCCCGTGTCTGCCAGCGTCCGCTGCAGATCGCCCGCTACACCGAGGTGCCGGCCGGTGGCAACACCAGCAGCCGTCCGCCCCGTGGCGACCGTCCCTTCAACAAGGAGCGCACCTTCAACAAGGATCGCCGCCCCCAGGGTGACCGTCCCTTCAACAAGGATCGCCGTGAAGGCGGCTTTGACAAAGGTCGCAAGTTCGGCGGCAAGCGCCGCGACAGCTAAACCCGGATCGCACTGATACAAGACCGCTCATCGAGCGGTCTTTTTTATGGCCGTCGATCAGGCGAAATACCCAGCTTCGCTGTGAGTGGCAGAGCGGCTTGGTGCTGGGCGGCAGGACATTGCGAGCTGGCTTGTGCGGGTGGCACGGTGCTAACGTGTGCCGACACCGTGCGATGGAGTGAGGAAGGGGGACAGATGGACAGACTGGGGGCGATGGAGGTGTTCGTGCTGGCGGTGGAGACGGGCTCCTTTTCGGCGGTCGCAAGGCGTCTGGGGCTCGGCCAGCCGGCCGTGTCCAAGCAGATCGCCCAGCTGGAGGCACGCCTTGGGAGCCCGCTGCTGCTGCGCTCGACCCGCGGCCTGACTCCGACCGAGGCGGGGGAGGCTTACTACCTGAATGCGAAACGCATCCTGGTTGAGGTGGAGGAGGCGGAAGCTCAGGTAGGGCAGTGCCGCACCGGCCTCACTGGGCGCCTGCGCATCTCTGCCCCCGTTACCTTCGCCCGGTTGCACCTCATTCCTCATCTGCCCGCTTTTATGGCGGCGCATCCTGAGCTGGAACTCGAGATCCTGCTGGACGATGACAACCTGGATCTCATCGCGGCGGGCATCGATGTGGCCCTGCGGCTCGGCCCCCAACCCGACTCCGCCCTGGTGGCCCGCCACCTCGCGCACTGTGCCCGGGTGGTGGTGGGAACACCCGCCTGTCTCGCCGCGGCGGGTCGGCCGCAGTCTCCCGGTGATCTGCAGGGGCAGGCGCTGGTGATCTACAGTCCGAGGCCCGGTCTTGGGCACTCCTGGTCATTCAGCCGGGGGGATGAGCGGGTCGACATAGCGGCCCGTGGCCGGATCATGGTCTCCGCCGCCGAGGGAATGCGCGCCGCGGTGCTGGCCGGGATTGGGCTTGGCATCAGCTCCGAGTGGATGTTTGCCCCCGAACTGGCCAGCGGGGAGGTGGTGAGACTCTTGCCGGAGTGGCAGTTGCCGAGGCTGGATCTCTGGGCCCTGTTGCCTGCGGGGCGAGGGCCCAGTGCCAAGGCGAGTGCCTGGCTGGCCTTCGTGAGCGGCCTGCCCGGGTTGCAAGCGGCGCGGACCCATTCCCCGGCGGAATAACCGTTATGGCGTGGGGACGGCTACTGCCGTCCCGGCTCCGGGGGTAGTCTCTTCATCCAGCCCGGCCTGTTGCCGGCGCCTTGCATCAATGAGGATGGCATCATGACATCACCGAGCGTCTCCCCAACGGCGGCCCAGCCTGCCAGGGCGCTGACCCCCACATTCATCTTCGCCATGGCGCTCTGCTGCGGTCTGGCGGTCGCCAACATCTATTACAACCAGCCCATGCTGGCGGTGATGGCACGGGATTTCCCCGGCCATTCAGCCATTCCTCTCATCGCCGTACTGACCCAACTCGGCTATGCCCTCGGCCTCTTGCTGCTGGTGCCCCTTGGCGATGTGCTGGTTCGGCGCTGGCTCATCGTCGGGCAGTTCGTCCTCATCGCCCTTGCCTCTTTGCTGGCGGCCCTGGCCCAGGGGACCACCATGTTGATGCTGGCCTCGGTACTGCTCGGCATCGGGGCAACGGCGGCCCAGCAGATTGTGCCCGTCGCGGCGACGCTGGCGGATCCCGCACGGCGCGGCGCCGTGGTGGGCACTGTGATGAGCGGCCTGCTCGGTGGCATCCTGCTCAGCCGCACCCTGGCGGGCGTTGTCACGGCCTATGCGGGCTGGCGCACCATGTTCTGGCTCGGTATTCCGCTGGCGCTGCTGGGGGCCCTGCTGATGGCACGCACCATCCCCCTTCAGTTGCCGCGCGTCACGCTCACCTATGGGGCCTTGCTGCGCTCTCTCGTCACCCTCTGGCGGGAGGAGCCGGCTCTGCGCCGTGCCGCGCTGACACAGGGGCTGTTGTTTGGCTCCTTCAGCGCCTTCTGGACCGTGCTGGCGCTCTATCTGGCGCACTCCTCCTATCGGCTCGGAGCACAGTGGGCCGGCCTGTTCGGGGTGATAGGGGGGGTCGGTGTCCTCGCGGCCCCCCTGGCCGGGCGGCTGGCGGATCGGCAGGGGGCCAGGCCCGTGGTGTTGAGCGGGGCCCTGATGGTGGTACTGGCCTGGATAGTGTTCGAAACCTGGCACAGCCTGATCGGATTGGCGGTGGGCGTCATCTTGCTGGATCTGGGGGTGCAGAGCGCGCTCATCGCCCATCAGCAGCTCATCTATGGATTGAGGGAGGCGGCGAGGGGGCGGGTCAATACCCTCTTCATGGGGGCCATGTTCCTTGGGGGGACGCTGGGTTCCAGCCTCGCCATGCTGGCCTGGCAGAAGGGAGAATGGTCCGGGGTGGGGATGGTCGGACTGCTGCTGGCCCTCATCGGCGGGCTGACGGGCCGGGGTCGCCAGCGGGTATCCGAAGTCGCCTGAGCATGGCCGGACATGAGAGAGGCGACCCTGGGGTCGCCTCTTGCATTGCATTCGTCTGTGTTGCCAATCGCGAGCTTAGAGCACCATGGCGGCAATCCAACCGAAGATGATGAGCGGGATGTTGTAGTGGATGAAGGTGGGCACCACGCTGTCCCAGATATGATCGTGCTGACCGTCTGCGTTGAGGCCGGAAGTGGGGCCGAGCGTCGAGTCCGAGGCGGGGGAGCCCGCATCCCCCAGGGCACCGGCGGCCCCCACCAGGGCGATGGTCGCCATGGGGGAGAAACCCAGATGGACGCACAGGGGCACATAGATGGTGGCGATGATGGGCACGGTGGAGAAGGAGGAACCTATCCCCATGGTGATGAGCAGCCCCACCAGCAGCATCAGGAAGGCCGCCATCCCCTTGTGGCCGGCCATCATGCCGGAGACTGCCTGCACCAGGCTATCCACCCCGTGGGTCTCCTTCATCACGGCGGCGAAGCCGGCGGCGGAGATCATGATGAAGCCGATGAGGGACATCATGCGCACCCCCTGGGTGAAGGCATCCTGACTCTCGCGGAACTTGATGACGCCGCCACAGGTGAAGATGACGAAGCCTGCCAGCGCACCCAACACGATGCTGTTGGTCATCAGCTGCAACCCCAGCGCCACGGCGATGGCCAGCAGGGCGACCCAGATGTGGTTGAGGTTGAGTTCCACGGTTTCCGGCTCGGCGGAGAGGATCTTCTCCAGATCATACTGGCGCGGCTTGCGGTAGGTGAAGAAGACCGCGATGAGCAGGCCGATGAACATGCCAAACACCGGGATCGCCATGGCCATGGGCAGCTGGCTGTGCTCCACAGGTACCCCGTTGTCGATCAGGTTCTTGGCCAGGATGTTGTTCAGGAAGATGCCACCAAAACCCACTGGCAGCAGCATGTAGGTCGCGGTCAGGCCGAAGGTGATGACGCAGGCCACCTGGCGACGGTCGATCTGCATCTGGGCCATGACGTGCAGCAGCGGCGGGATCAGAATGGGAATGAAGGCGATGTGCACCGGGATCAGGTTCTGGGAGGAGATGGAGACCCCGAGCACGGAGGCGAGCAGCAGGCTCTTGACCCAGAGGATGCGGGAGGAGCTGGCATCCTTGCCGAGTTGGCTGATCACCTTGCGGGCCAGCAGATCCGTGATGCCGGAGCGGGAGATGGCGACCGCAAAGGCGCCCAGCATGGCGTAGGAGAGGGCGATCTCGGCGCCGCCACCCAGGCCGCCGGTGAAGGTGCTGAGGGTCTGTTCGAGTGAGAGGCCGCCGATGAGGCCGCCGACGATGGCACCGATGGCGAGGGAGACCACCACATTGATCCGCAGCAGGCTGAGCACCAGCATCAGCGCTACCGCGATAACAACAGGATTCATTTGCTTTCCTTATGGTATGTGTTGCTGTCTGTCTTCTGAAAGGCCGTTAGTTTGCGAAAAATGTGACAAATGTCGAGAAAAAAATCAGCTAAAACCGCTTGTCGGCAGCATCTTGTGGCACAAAGTTGATCGAAACCGGGATTTGTCTCCACCTTGGCACAAGAGCCCTGCCTCGCGGGCTGCTGGCCCAACCAGCCGGGCCGGTACGGGACTGAAAACAATCAGGCTGCCATTGGGCAGCCTGATTGTCTGGATGCATATCCATTCATTACTCGGCGTCGTCCGCCGTGTCATCCACTTCGGCGGGGGGCCAGCCCCCCAGGCTCTTCCAGCGATTGACGATGTAGCAGAAGAGATCCGTGGTGCGCTCGGTGTCATAGAGGGCGGAGTGCGCCTCTTTGTTGTCAAAGGGGATCTTGGCGCTCTGGCATGCCTTGGCCAGCACCGTCTGACCCAGGGCCAGGCCCGAGAGGGCGGCGGTGTCGAAGGTGGCGAAGGGGTGGAATGGATTGCGCTTGAGGCCGGCCCGCTCGGCGGCGACGGTCACGAAGCCGTGATCGAAGGTGGCGTTGTGGGCCACGATGATAGCACGGCCGCAATCCTGCTCCTTCATGCCCTTGCGCACCCCCTTGAAGATCTCGGTCAGCGCCTCTTTCTCACTGACGGCACCCCGCAGCGGATTGAAGGGATCGATGCCGGTGAACTCCAGCGCGGCCTTCTCCAGATTGGCGCCCTCGAAGGGTTCGACGTGGAAATGGAAGATCTGATCGGGCACCAGCCAGCCTTGCTCATCCATCTTGAGGGTATGAGCGGCTATCTCCAGCAGGGCATCGGTACGGGCATTGAACCCGGCGGTTTCAACATCGATGACGACGGGGTAAAAGCCACGAAAGCGGCCCTTGAGGGTGTGAACGGCGTCGGTCATGGTATCTCGGTCGGCGTGAATGTAAGGGCGCATTATGGCAAAAAAGCCGGCCCTTGTCCCTCCCGAGCAAGGCGTTTCTCCCGGGGCAGCCCGATGAGCGCGGTCGCTTATTGAGCACTCTCTTTGTTCGCTGCGTTTAGTTGCTAAAGCTTGCCTGACCCCTGCCGATAGTTAATCCGAGATCGTATGGAGGACAAGCCGTTGAATGCTTGGGTGTTAGGGTTGGTCAGCATATCCGTGAGTATGCAGTTGCAGGCGGGGGTCACCGAATTTGGTGCCAGCCTGGATCAATCCGTCTGGCGCTTGACCTCCGACTCCCAGGTGGAGTGCCGCCTCGAGCATCCCATCCCCCGTTGGGGCACGGGGGCTTTCGTGAGCCGCGCCGGTCGCAAGATCAATCTGGATTTCGAGCTGAAGGGGCAGCGCCCCCAGGCCCGCACCCAGACGGTCTCCCTAGGGATCATGCCACCCAGCTGGCGCCCCGGCGTGGCGGGCAGGCAGATAAGTCAACTGCAGTTTTATCAGCAGTTTGACGGTCTGGTGGCCGGTCAGACCGCCTGGACCATGCTCGATGAGCTCGAAGGAGGCCGCATGCCAACCTTCCAGTATCGGGACTGGTATCGCCAGGACAGGCCGGTGCGGGTCTCTCTCTCCTCGGTCAATTTCCGGGTCAAGTATCAGGCCTTCATGGATTGCCTGACCGGCCTCTTGCCCTACAACTTCAACGACATCGCCTTCAGCGTGCTCTCTTATGACAAGAACAGCGATCAGCTATCGCCTGCATCCAGGCGTCGACTGGCGATGATCAGCGAGTATGTGAAGGCGGACAAGAGCATCGATGTGGTGGTGATCGACGCCTACAGCGACAGCTATGGCGGCCGCTGGCCGAACCAGAAGCTCTCCGAGAAACGGGCCGATGCCATCAAGCAGGTGTTCGTGGATCTGGGGATTGAGGCGGGCAAGATCTCGGTGGAAGGCCATGGCGAGAAGCAACACGTGGCTTCCAATGAGACGGAAGGGGGCCGGGCCAAGAACCGGCGGGTGGTGATCAACATGGGACGCAATGGCACCATCTGATTGGGCAGTGGTTTTCACTGCCTTTTTACGTCATGGATGTGGGTTGTGCTGTTCTATTCGGCGAAGCGTTAATTCATTCTGACATTCGGGGCCCAAGACTCGGATCTCGCTATTCGACAAGCGTCATTTTTTCCCACTTCCTGCCGCTGAGACATAAAAAATGCCAGTCGGCGGAACCGACTGGCATTTTTCACAATGATGCGGGCTTATTTGGCCAGAGATTCCGGCAGGTGCTCGCGGATCTTGCCGAGCATCTCTTTGAGGACGCGCGGGTTGGCGACGACCAGGTTGCCGGAGTTTTCGTAGTTGTGACCACCCACGAAGTCGGTGACGATGGCGCCCGCTTCCTTGGCCAGCAGCTCACCGGCTGCGGTTTCCCACGGCTTCAGACCGATTTCCCAGAAGCCGTCGATGCGACCGGCAGCCACATAGGCCAGATCCAGGGCCGGGGAGCCGGCACGACGGATGTCGGCACACTCGATGAACATGCTCTGGAACATCTTCAGGTAGGGCTCGATGTGGTGCTTCTGCTTGAACGGGAAGCCGGTCGCCAGCACGGTGCCGGCCATCTCGCGGGCCTTGCCCACACGGATGCGGTAGCCGTTCAGCTGGGCGCCGTTACCGCGGGTGGCGGTGAAGAGTTCGTCGCGAATGGGGTCGTAGACCACGGCTTGTTCGGTCTTGCCTTTCACGCGCAGGGCGATGGAAACGGCAAAGTGCGGAATGCCTTTGACCAGGTTGGTCGTGCCATCCAGTGGGTCGATGATCCATTGGTAATCCGGATTGGTACCGGCAATCTCACCAGACTCTTCAGACACGATGCTGTGTTCCGGGTAAGATTTTTTGATGGTATGAATGATGGCCGCTTCGGCGTCGCGGTCAACGTTGGTCACGAAGTCATTGCTGCCTTTTTGCATGGCCTCGATGTTTTCGGGCTGGGAGAAGGCTTTTACTACAACTTGACCGGCGTTGCGCGCAGCGCGCACGGCGATATTCAGCATCGGATGCATAGGTTCACCACTGGATGTTAAAGAACGGGGGATAAAAGGACGCGATATCTTACCAAGATATTCTGGAATGGCAACCATTGCCGACGGCAATCATCAGATTAATAACTGCCAGATCTGGCGGTTCCAATAAAGGCCCGTCATGAGCTAGTCTTATCGCGACAGCCGAACACAGGCTGTGGTGAGCATAGGGAAATGAACCATGAATCTGTCATTAGTCAGTCAAAAACCGTTAGCCGCAACAGCACAGGGAGTGCTGGCCGCATTGCGCGCCTCTAATGGATTTGATCATTACTTCAATGAAGTACGTGTGGCACAACCTGGTCAGTGGCAGCCGGGGGCCCAGGAAGTGGCCATCCTGCTGCTGGAGGAGGGGGACGCGGTCTGGCCCGCATTCAGCTGGCCGGGAGACAGCCATGCCGGCCTCGGACTGCCAGTCTTGCCGCTGCTGGTGCACAAGCGCAGTGAGGGGGCCCCCCTGACCGGACCGGATGTGCGGGATCCGCACCTCTACTTTGTCTCCAACGGCATCGTGCTGGATGAAGCCGATCTCGCGGATCCCGCCTGTAGTCGCGTCCTGCAGAGCAAGCTCGAATCCTACTTCCCGCTGCTTGCCCGCCTCACCCTGCTCCGTCAGCGCCAGCCCCAGGGGTTGTGCAACTGATCTCCCCCTCCTGGTGGACTGTTCAAACGGCGCAATATTTGTCATAAGGAACAGGGAAAGGTTTTAAGACAAAGCTAATGCACAAAACCCCTGTGAGTACTTAGCTCACAGGGGTTTTTTATGCCTGGTGTTGATGTGTGATTCCATATGAGTACAATTGAGAGGGTTCTACAGAAGGGATAAATCATGGTTTACGATAGAAATAGTCCAGAGCGTATTGAAAATGGTTTATATGAAATTGGTGGAGTGCTTTGGTATAGCATCTGGACATTTAAGAATAAGTTAGGAATTGTTCCAAACAACAACAGTGCAAATCTAAAAGATGCAATAGATATATCTAGTGCTTTTAATGATGACCATATAACAATCATTCCTGATATCGGTAACTTCGGACATGTTAAAGGTTTCAGGGAACAGAATCTGAAAGATTTTTACAGAGTGGAATGATTAGCCACTAAAAGAAAAGGCTCCATCAGGAGCCTTCTTTTTTATTCATATTTTCTAAAGTACTAGCAAGACGAACTAAGCTAAGGTTCAGTTCGTTCAGAGTCTGGTTCAACTTCTCTAACTGTCCATCGGTCTTATCTTGTGCTTTTTCTAGTACATCTATCCGAGAATCTACCTTTAGTTCATTCTTCTCTAATGTAATTAGTTTATCTTGGTAGATGTTTAGCCTAATCTCGTGTTGTCCAACTTGGGTATATGCAACATAGCAAGTACCGAAGATGCTTAACACTAAGATGACTGCCTTTAGGTCTAGAAACCCTTTCAACTTCTCAAGCATAGTAATTACCCAATAACCCGAATTCGACCATAAACTAGAACAACAGTATCATTGTTACTATCTAGTCCTGTGACTTTGAATTCATGATCACCTTTGGTAAATCCACTGGTGTTAGATATAAGTAGCTCTATGTGTTCATCAGTTGCTGTTACTGTCATTCTGTTTTTACCCGCCCAGAATGAACCATTGTTAGCAATAGTCAGAAAATCTTGTAGGTCTTCCCTTGGTATTCGCTTTCGAAAAGTACCACCACTCACGATGGTGTATGTTTCTTGTTTCATTTATAGTTCCTTTTTAATAATTGTTATTCGACTATATTTGTATTTAGACTATCGAGTTAATGTAAGAAGAAGCTCATATATAACTGCACCACCGTTAGTATTTGAAAACTGATAGAGTGCTTGTACTGATGTTCCTGCCGTATAGTTATATGCACCACGCATTGTGGTATCAGGTAGAAACCAAGTACTAGGGGAGCAATTGCTATAACCCACGGCACCAGAACTTGTGATAATCCGGCACCATGGGATCCCCGTGAAGATTTTCTTGTTGTAATATCTCTCTGTTGTTCCAATCTGACCGTTGTAGTGCTGCCACACGGAACCCGCTTCTGATACATGGATCCAAGAGTATGAGTTAGCTATTCGACAGGTGATCGATTGTGTTAGTCCATCAACCCGAGTGATTGCAGAGCGACCAGCTAGATCGCTCATCATACCCGTTGCGGGTAGTCCTGCTGCCGTTCGTATCGCTTGAGCATTTGTAGGAAGAGGCAACCCGTATTCGGCTGCCGCTTGGCTGAAATAAAAGGGAATGTTAGGTACTGCCATTACTCTGTACCTCCCTCTAGCTTCTTCACTCTCGCTGTAAGCTCCTTGATGGCTTCTATGAGCAATGTTGTGAGCTGGTTATGGGAGACGCTAAGATAACCATCAGAATCTTCTCTAACAGCTTCTGGAAGCACTTGTTGAACATCCTGTGCCATAACTCCCGCCTCACGTTGCTCGTTCTTGGTGTAGACATAACCTGTTAGTCTCAGAACTTTGTCTAAGGCATTCTCAAGAACTACAACATCAGACTTCAATCTACGATCAGAAACTACTTGGAAGTTATTTGCTCTAATATCCATATCAGCACGTATACCACCGGTTGTATAAAAACTGTCAGCAACAGCGGCAGCTATGTGAACCTTCTTACCACCATAGGAACGAATCCAGTCAGTATCACTCATCATCCAGCCACCGCCGTAAGTCTCACTATACCAACCAGTGGTCCCCGTAGTTCTTAGCCATCCACCAGTAGTTAAAACATCATTGGAAGTTAAACGACTAGATAAAGTTAGATTTGCTGAATCCTTGTCAAACTTCTTAGCAAGTTCAGTATCAACATAAGTAAGATCACTTTTTAATACTAAAGCTGCATTGATTTGAGAAGTTGATAGAGTACCAACATCAACGGGAGTTGGTTTGTTGGCTGATGTATAAACTTCTGCGGTGTTATGCATAAGTTTGCCAGAGCTATATATCCCTAAAGGTGCACTACTAATACCAAAACTGAGTGTTCCATTTGCAGTTGAGCGGCTTAGAATTGTTCCATCACCTGATGGATGACCTGCTGAATACAAACCAACATGTGTTGGACTATTGAACATGTAGATTTTCTGACCATCACGAACGACACCAACTTGACCCTCAAGATTAACACCACGGTCTACATAGAGGTTTCCTGTCACATTACCACCAGTTAATGATAGTGCTCCTACGTCTTCGGCAGATGGCTTGTAGTTATCATTGTAAACCTTTGCACTTCCATTGTAGAAACCAGAGCCCTTAGTAAAGTTAGCAAGAGTAATGGTTTTTGTATTTCCTGATTCTTGACCGTTAACCTTGTATATTGATGTCCCTGCTTGTATATCCCCGCCGCTGCATTCAATGTTAACACCAACAGGAACTTTTACAGTTATAGGGAATCCTCGAACCTCTACATAGAAAGCATACGTATTAACTGATTCAGATGGCCCATGGATAGAGTGGATTGCACGTTCTGCCATATCATATGCAGTGAATTGACCAGATGCGTATGAAGTATGATCACCCCATCCAGACGCACGAACAATTCCATCAAATGAACAGTTGTTCATTGGATAACTTCCACTGTTGCCAGTAGTTGAAATGTAAATCTCTGGATTGGTGTATGAGTACTGTCTAATCAGAACTGGGATATAACCAGTACTAGGAGAACCAGCCGGAAGATCTATTACTTGAACTTTTGAACCAGTACCGACTTTGATGATTTCAGAATCAACATAAGCCTTATTGGTAAGATGTGGTGGACTTTGAGGAACAGTGCTATTTGAAATTGAACCACTTGAGTTAAAAGTAGTCTCACCAGCCCCTACGGTAATACCATTTGGGCGAATGTTAATGCCCCCAGTATTATTGTCAGCCCCACCAATAATTGTTCTGTTGTCAAACCATAGACCTTGACCAGCATCAGTACTACGGCGAATCGCTGCACCTTCACCTGTTGAATTAATAACAGGAGTCGTAACCGATAAACTAACAGTTAATCCACCAGTAATGGTATCGCCTGTTTTGTTTACTTTCTTGTCTAACTCAGTATTGATCTGTGCAGTTGTCAGAGTTCCAACATCAGATGCACTTGGTTTGTAAGAGGTGGTATAGTTCTCAATCCAGTTAGCCCATGATCCGTTCACATTCACCCGTGTGAAGGTGCGGGAAGGATTGCTATGGCTGTAGTAGGTCTGGGTGATCCAATAGCCAGATCCTATACGTCCATCAGTACTGGAAACGAACATGTTTCCATAGCCGGGTTTATACCCATCAGTACCAATAGGGCCATTGGTTAGTACTGCCCCGCCTTGATAGTGCCCAGGTGCGGTGGCTGTGTTTAGATCTGATACTGCACCTCTGTTGTGCCAATAGGAGTTGTCGTTGAGGTTGACCCCGTTGAGTTCACCAAGAGTGGGCATGTTCCCTCGATGCAGAATGTCATAGCTGGCAGAACCCCATACAACCTTTGGATTCACACTCTGAGCCATGCTGAACCGCAAGAGGGAGAGGGGAGTACCAAACCATCCAGACAACATTAGAGATTGGTCAGTGGCAGTTCTATCTGTCTTACCTGATTGGAGATATCCAGTACTACCCGAGAACACCTGACGCATTCCATAACCAGCAGGATCTATTAGTTCTAAACTGGAGCCAGTAGTAATCTTGCCTGTACTGGTTAGAGGGCCTTCCATTGTTTGTGGGCCTAGCTTGAGTACAGCTTTCCCAACTTCTGCTTTGGCTTCTGCTGCTGCCGCCTTTGCCTCAACGGCTGCGGCTATTGCCTCGTTGTATGCAGTACTGCCGATGTTGGTATCTTCTACGACGATTACCTTTGTGGTCTTGCTCCCAATGCTTGCATATTCAGAGACAAGAACTTTAGTACTGTTCAATCCCTGTAAGTTTGAATATTCATTAACTACTATTTTGTAGCCCATAACTAAACCTCATTATTGTTATTCTATGTTTGAGGTATTTATCTGGATAAAAGAAAAGGGACGTACCGAAGTACATCCCTTGATTTTTATTTATTCTTGTTGTTTGTGAAGGCTCGTAGCACCTCAAGGATGATTGAAAGCCAATCCTTGGAGTTGAATGATACTTTCATCATGCAATGCCAAAGTAAGTTGCAGCACCAATTGCAGCGAAGAGAACAAAGACAATTGCACCTTTAGCAATGACATGCATCTTTGACCCTAGTACTTTATCAATCGCACCTTTTAGGAAAACACCTATACCCATGATGGATACCTCTTTAGTAGTTATTATTATGAAGTATTTATTTAGTTGGATAGTGTTGCGTTGAACCAGTTCTGAGAGTTTCCATTACTCGCCGTGCTCGATTGGGTGTCTGCTTGAACCAAGTACTATCTAAACCTTCTCTATATGCAGTTTGATAATCATGTTTAGTTAGAGCTGCCCACATCTTTCTGAACTTAGATACCCCTGCAATACCTAACTGAAAGCACATGTTCTGTATTGCACTTTGACGTACTGGATCTAACTGCTGGTAAACCGCATAGAACGAGCTAGATTCAATTCCTTTCTTAACTGCTGCTAAGTCCTTTTGGAATAGATAGGAGCACTCAGAGGGAGTTATACGGCCTCTGGTTGCGTATGTAGATAGTTCTTTATCTAGTAGTCTTATTGCTTCTTCTCTAAGTATTGTACTGTCTAGTTTGATTAGATGACCAATGCCAACAGTCCAATATCCCTTGGCGTCTTTGTAAATAGTTAAGCTACTACCTTCATCTATCTTTAGTTGTTCCTCAATGCTCAAGTTCTTCATTTTTGCCTCATTAAATATCTGTATGAAATATTTATGAGGAAGTAAGAACATGAACAATAAGAACAAGTGGGGGATCGATGAATCAGAAATCAGTAATTACTATGGTTTCATCTACAAGTTAACAAACATCAAGACAGGGGAATGGTACATAGGTTCAAAACAACTATGGTCACATAGGAAGGAAACAAATAAGTCAAGCCCAAAGTATGGGGAGAGAGTGAAGAGGGAGAGTGATTGGAAGACCTATCAAAGCAGTAGTACTGTTGTGTCTGGCTGGCCTTCTGAGGATGTTCTATGTGAGGTGCTGTACATCACATCAAGTAAGTACGCACATGCATACAGAGAGATTCAGGCACTCATTGAGAGCCATGCATTACGGTCTGAGAAGTCATTGAATGTGATGCTTGGCTCTAAGTCGATTGGTAGGTGTCCGAAGTCGTTTAAACTTTAATAATAGTCATCAAGAATGAATGCATCATCGTCAGTTGAGAGTTCGTTGATTGCATTAGAGTAATCAATCTCTTTAACTGTATGGACATCAAAAAACTCAATGATCTTTATGTCATTTGGCTTAGAAACCAAGACAATAATTTTATATCTTTTGTCCTCAGATTCACACACCATAAGTGCTGGTGTGTATGTTCTGTTTTCTTTGTCAATAACATAGCCATTGCGAAGTTCAAAATCTCGCCCACTAAATACCAAGTTACCTAACTGAGGGTGTGGTATTGAAACATAACCTTTCAGATCAATTTTAGAGAATATTGGAATTACATAATCCATTTTTCGTTTCCTTATTTTAATGAAGTTATAGTGATTCTATTATCCAGATCGTAACTTCAGTGAATGAGTCCCATTGTATCACACTCTCAGTATTGTTTGAACTTTGGCACGCGATCCGAAGTGCCTCAATCAGATGATGGGATCAGCCATGATAGGGAGGTGCCCCAGCTCGTTCAGGCTGCTATGATGGCGGCATTTGGGACTGGAGAGGGTGAAGGGATGAGCAGCTACGCGAACATAAAAATAAACGGTCATGAGTTGGTTTGGTGGCAAAATAGTTACTATGAATGGTACTTTTCTAAATCCGAAAGAGTTAGACAAATTATAGATAGACAAGATGGTGAACTTGATGAAAACACCTTTATAGGTTATCGAACTACTGTTGGCGTGATCCGGCGAAGATTAAAACTTGATGGTTATGACTTAGAGTTTGCTAAGCAGGACTTTGAACACACTAGAAATATCTGGATTGCAGATATGAAAGATAGCTTAGTGGTTCACAATGGCTTAGATAAGCCTCGCAGTGAAAATAAACATGACTTTTATAATGTTATCGAAGAGCAATTAGAGATCGTTCAAAGTACATCCTTTCAAGATTGGTATGACACTTTTCTAAAGGCTAAAGAATTAAAGAATGAGTATACAGATTACTCATACAGCTTTAGACGGGTGGAAATTGATGGGGAGCCACTACTATCATTAATGCTATCAACTTTATATGGTGTATCTGAAAACAACAATGGTTACTTGGGGCCATTGTTTCCATGTATGAATCTTGAAACTAATGCTGTTCTTCTACTAGAGATGAGCAAAGATGATGATATATGCGAGTTGGATATCACGGACTTAGTGTATTCAGGTTGGGTCGATGACTTTGAAGACATAGAGCAATTACAAGAAGGTAAAACCCACTTCTATAAAATTTTTGAGAACTCACTTATAGAACTGAACGATATCAAGCTTGATGAATCAACACCGGTTCTTCAACGAATGATCTTTTCTAGTGTAATAACTACAATGGAAGCATATCTTTCTGACACTCTAAAGAAGAATGTGCTAAACCGAGATGCAATCAAGAAGAAGTTCGTTAAAAACAGTGAGTCACTTAAGAGGTCAAGAAATATCTCTCTAAATGATATATACGAAGCGTTAGATACGTTAGATGAAAGAATAATTGATGAGATAGATTCTATTTCATATCATAATGTAGATGTAGTTACAGGGCTGTACAAGAATGTTTTACTTTGTTCATTCCCTGAAGATAAGATAGCTCAGTTAAGAACAAATGTTGAAATTCGTCATGACATAGTGCATCGAAATGGTCATAAAAAAGATGGTTCAATAATCCGCATTGTCAAAGAGGATGTAGAAAATATAATAACGTTAGTAAGTGATGTGGTAAGTCACATAGACAAACAGATATTAGATGGACTTTTAGACACTGGTATTGAACAAAACCAATAAACCTTAAGGCTTTATATGTGGATTAGTAAGATTAAAAAATATCTAAATTCTATAGATAGATCGTTTGCATTGAAGGTGACATTTGTTTTCTCTGTTTTCTGCATTTGTATGGTGTTCTTCTTTGCAGTCATAAATGGGGCAATGCAAATACTTGATTTAAATAGTATAGGTGAAGTAGTTAATACAATCTCAAGTTTGGCTACAGCACTAACACTAGGCTTTTTAGTTTATCAACACAATACAAACGCTTCTAAAGACTATCAATCAATAATGGTAAGTGAAGGAAAAATTGCGGTTGATAAGATGGTTGAACAAACAGAGATTATGAAGTCATGGGATTTCAAAGATATGGATTTGCTTAGTGGTACCCTATCAAGAATATCAAATCATGCACAAGATTTTGAAATATTCTTTGATGCAGTGAAAGATGGTGCTCTAAGAGAGATTTTGATTATTCGTTGGCAAGATATGTACTTCAATCATTACATTACTGCCGCGAGAACAATAAAGCTGCATTCTATAATCAATGAGGCCGTCAGTTCTAATGATACTAATAAAACACAGAAATTAATTTTAGTTAGACTTGTCATTGAGGGAGCTATAAATAAATTTAGGTCAAATGAATTTAATATATATGAGTCTAACAGATTAATTATTGATGATTTAGAAAATGAAGGTGTTATTGATATAACAGGTAGGATTGGTAAACAGACTGCCTTTAAGTTATATTTCTTAAGTAACAGAAAGCTAAATAAATACCTACAAGGAAGACATGAAGGAATGGATGTAAAGAAAGATTATGCAGATCTATGTGCAATAGTTGATGCATCTATTGAAAGGAAGTGAGTTGAACTTAGTACGTTAGTACTATCTTGAATATTAGTACTGATAGGGGGGTATATCGTCGGCTATCTTCGTCGAAATGATACCCAACTTGCTCCACTTTGTGCACCAATGCATTTTGTAAACTTTTTCCCGCCATTGACTGAATCACTAAATCCCCGCAGTAAACGCCCTCAGAAACCCCAGTACTAACCCCAGAACAAAAGGCACATCCAACTATCCCCAAACGTCCAAACGCACAGAGAGCGTTACAGAGAGTTTGGTGAGGAATTAGAGAACAACAAGAATAACTGCAATGAAGAAGAAGTGCCTACACAAGACTTGTACGAACATTATCCCGTACAAAGACAGATACTGTTCTGAACACACAACAAGAAACCGAACACAACAACCGCTAGAGAAGTACCCAGAAGAACACAAGTTCTACAACTCCAAAGCTTGGAGAGACTTGTCTAAGCGAACCCGCGAGAAGTATCCCATCTGTCAGAAGTGCAATCACAACCTTTCCGCAGTAGTGGATCACATCTATGAAATCCGATACCCCAACGGGATGAAGTACAACTTACATCCTCATAATGTCATGGCAGTGTGTCATGGCTGTCATAACGTAAAGACGAACGAGGTAGCGAAAACCATAAAATTAATTGGAGATAACATTGAACTTACTAGAAAAACTTTCCAGTACCTCAAGGGGTATTTGGTTACACGTCAACAATTGGATCTCATTGAGAAAATCCAAGATAAGCACGAACAAGAAGAAGAGATCAGAAGCCAAGGCAGCAAAGAAGATCCAGAAGTACAATAAATCTGTCTATTTCACTATGTCTGTATCAAAGGACTCCAATCACATAGTTGTACTTGATAATCAAGCTTATCGTCTTTTCATTACCGAAGAATCAATAGATTGCCTTGATGGTAAGGGCCATGCAGTACAAGACCAAAAATTACTGATTCGGATACTGCGAGAGGTTAAGACCTATGGCGTATTCTAACAGTAAAGCGGAAAAGGCATTGCTCAACAAAGTTTACAAAGCAGGTTCAACACAAATCCAGAGGATTGAAGATGCCCTAGTTGAACTGATTGAGTCTCAAAGAACAATAAACCACACAGACATGATCCTAGTTAAACAACTAGCGGCCCAACTCTATGTAAACCAAGAATGCCTTCAAGACATTATCACTAATGGTTCAACTATTGAAACCACAAGTAGGGGTGAGCAAGTCATTAAGGAAAATCCGAATAGTCGGAACTTTCAGACTAGTTCAACTCAAATTCAAAAACTATTTAAACAACTGGGGTTAGATCCAATCCCTGTTGAAAGTACAGAAGATGAAGACACATCTGTTGATGATGCCTTTAAACAAATCAGGAAATAAGCATGGAGTAGTGATTACAGGAAGTAATAGAAGTGAATGACCATAATAATAAAAAATATAGAGACTACCCAACTAAGTTAGAGGATATGAACTTTAAGACAGAGTTCTATCACCAAGGATGGGAGAGTGCATTTCAGTATGTCTATGATGTTCTAAACGGGAACAGGAATGCCAGTAAATCAGAGAAAGCATTCTGCCAGCGATTCATCGATGATCTTCAACGAGAAGATCTAAAACTAAACCTAACCATTTATAACTTTGTGGTGGTGGTTGCAAACAGTCTCAAACATACCAAAGGCCCAATTGGTGGTAAGCCAATCCTTCTAATGCCATGGCAGCACTTTGTCTTACTCAATCTGTTCTGTTGGTACTACAACGATAATGCTCATGAACAGTTACGAGGGTTGAGACGTTTTACAAAAGCTTTTGTGTTCCTTCCCCGAGGTAATGCCAAGACACAACTAGCGGCTATTGTTTCCATCTGTTCACTGTTACTGAATGAAAACAAGAACCCAGTAGTTACAACTTCTGCCAGTTCCAGAAAGCAAGCCACTATCTGTTTTGATGAGATCAAAGGGCAGATTAAAAGTAGTAATAAAGCTATAAAATCAAAATTCAGAATTAGAGCAAATGACATACTTCTAAAACGTGGTGGTTCAATCTTCCCAACTTCATCAGAAGCTGATTCCCTTGATGGTCACAGGATTACCACAGCGGTACTTGATGAAGTACATGCCCATAAGAATCGAGACGTTCACGATGCAATCGCATCCTCTCAGAGTAGTTCTAAAGACCCGATCCTATTCATGATCACAACTGCTGGGACTAACGTTAGAAGTTTCTGTAAAGAGATGTACGACTATAGCAAGGGTTTGCTATTCGATGAGTACCAGAATGATCAGTTCGTATCATTCATCTATGAGAGCGACGTTGAAGAATACGATTCAACTGATGGCTTTGAGCAAGCCAACCCCAGTCTAGGCCATGCTGTATCTCTGCAATCCCTTCGCTCCAAGGCTCAAGAGGCTGGTATGAGCGAGGCGGCCATGAGTGCCTTCGCAACTAAACATCTTAACCGCTGGTACAGCTACGCAGAGAACGGCCTTATCTCTCAGTCCCTCATTGATACCGCATTCCAAGGGCCATTCCCGAACGATGTAGAGCTTTCCACAATGAAGGCATACATGGGGTGTGACATAGGGGCCACAAGCGACTTAACCAGCCTTGTGAGCGTGTTCGTTGGCTCAGACAGCACACTCTATGCCAAGTCCAAGAACTTCATCCCCGAGGCCGCCTATGATGCCTTACCCAGCAATTACACCGGCCTCTACACCGAGGCCATTAACAGTGGTTCCCTGTTCCTGGCTGGTGAGCTAGTCACTGACCTGGAAGAGGTGGCCGACAACCTGAATCACATGAAGGACACCTTCAAACCCAAAGAGATTGGCATAGACGGGGCGGCGGGCGGTCTCCGATTCGCAGAACAGTTCAGGGCTAAGTACAGAAAAGAGCTATCAGCCGTCCCCCAAGGCTATGGGCTATCCAGTGCGGCAATCACCTTCATTCGTTTGATGGCAGAGGGGAAGATCAAGTTCAGTCCAAATGACACCCTAATGAAGTGGTGTATCGAGAATGCCCGTGTACGAGAAGGCCAGCATGGGGACATTGCAGTAATCAAAAGCAGTAATCACAACTTAAAAGTCGACGCATGTATTGCATTGCTCATCGCTTTATCCCTCGTTCCAGTAGTTGAGAAACAAGTACAAATCAGAACCCTGTAACACATAAATACAAAAACAATATAGTTACAAGGATAATTAAATGTTTAATAGACCAAGAAAAACAAAAGGGTTCTATCCTAGTTCTAGTGGTACTCCATTTCAGTTAGATATTCCAAACTGGATCCAAAACAATGAGATACTAAACGAGCCAACAGTTTTAGCTTGTTTGCGTTTGATTAGTGGTTCCATTACCTCAATGCCAATCACGGCAAAAACAAGAAATGGTGAGTACTTAGACCGATACAGTAAAGTACCAATTCCCCCAGAATTGAAGCTAGTACTAATTTCTCCAAACGATAATGAAACCATCATTCAGTTCTTGAGTAATGTAGTAGGGCAGTTAGTACTTTATAACGAGTGCTTCATTCAAGTTCGAAAAGGTGGCATTGGTACTACAGGGACAATCAAAAGTTTTGAATGCATAGAGCATGGACAAGTACAGCGAGTAAAGGATACATCTGGAAAGTGGAAATACTATGGTACTGATAACTCAAATCAGGTAGTGATAGATTCAGAGATCCACTATCTCACCACAACTAGGTTTGGATTTGAAACTCTAAGCAATCTAGAAAAAGCCAAAGCAGTGATTGAACTAGCGAACAACTCAATCAATCACGCCAAGGAATATTACAGTACTGCACCCCGCAATAGTGGATGGTTCACTTCTGAACAACAGTTAGATGATGAACAGTACAACCGACTCAAAGAACAGATAAATATTCAATCCCAACAAACAGGATATGGACTGATTGAGGGGGTTACATACTCCCAAAACTCCTATTCATTCAAAGATGCCATGTCAGCAGAGACACGCAAACAAACCACAATGGATATCTGTTCAATTATGGGTGTTCATCCTGCATTGCTTGGTTTGGATTGGGCCGCTGGTAATAGTCTAGATGAAATCCGTTCTGTGTTCCTAAGTACAACAGTGAATCCCATCGTTCTAGCCATTGAAGAGTTCTATAACAATCTTCTTCTAGATAAGGGTATTGAAGTTGATCTAGATGAATCTGGATTGCTCAATGCTAGTTACATCGAGAGAAGTAAATTAGGAATGGAACAATACAAGCTAGGTTTACTCTCCAAAAATGAAGCCCGTGTAGATCTTCCAGAACTAAAAGAGGGTGGTGATCAGTTCGTTGTTGATTCCAATAACCTAACTATGGGAACCCTAAATAACAATAATGAATAATAAAAAGAGGTTATACAAAACCCATGAAAGCAAAGTTAATGAGGGCGGTAAAGTCCTTTGAACTTCAAGATGAAGAACTAGGTAGTTTTACCTGTTATGGCTCAAAGTTTGATGTTGTAGATCTTGCAAATGAAGTTGTGGTTAAAGGGGCATTCACTGAATCACTAGAACGTCACCAAGAACTAGGAACAATGCCTATCTTCTTATGGAACCACGATGATGATGAAATCCTAGGAAAGTGGATTAGTGCAGAAGAAGACGAAGTAGGTTTAAAGCTAACTGGTCAATTCAATCTAAACACTGCCGAAGGTAAACGCAGGTATGAAGAACTAAAGCACGGTGATCTAAACGGATTCAGTATTGGTTACTGGATTAGTCTAGAAGATACCGAAACAATCGATGGTGTTACCTATCTCAAGAAAGTTCAGCTTAACGAAATCTCTCTCGTACCCTTCCCCTGTAATGAACTTGCCCAAGTTCTAGAAGTTAAATCAGTAAACACCGACGAAGAAGAAGTACAGGTTCAGGAAGAACCTAAGTACATCCCTCTTTTCAACCGTTCTGATGTTGAAGCTTTTGCAAAGCGTCTAAAACGTATTGCCAATAAAAACAATAAATAAAAATAACTAAAACATAATAATAATAAGGAAGTTTTTGATTATGTCTAAATCTCTAAAGGCTATGTTAGCCGCTAAGAAAAACGCTGTTAAAGCTGATGAAGTTGTTCAGGATGAAGTACTAAGTACCGTTGTTGATGCTGTTGAGGAAATGCAAACTTCCGTTTCTGAATCTGCCGCTATCGTTGAACGTGCTGCCGAAGTAATCGCAGAACTAGAATCCAAAGTACAAGCACAAGACGCAGAACTAAAAGCTCTAAAAGAAGCTTCTGTAGAAGATGAAGATGAAGTTCAAGCCGAAGCTAAATCTATCACTAAGATTATCCGTGAAGCCGTTGCAGGTAAGAAAAATGTTCCTCTTATTGTTGAAGGTAAAATTCAAGGTATCAAATCCTCAGATGGTAAAGTAGCTGGTGCTATCATCCCTGAATTCTCCAAACAGATTGTTGAACGCATTGTAGAAACCTCTACCCTAGTTAGTCTATTTGATGCAATGCCAGTGGGTAATACTGAATTCCAACTTCCTGTTAGTACCGGAAGCACTGGTGCCCAGCTAGGTACAGCTTACACTGTTGGTAATGGTGACATTGCTTGGAACAAAGGTTCTTTCTGTGTTGGTACTGCTAAACCTGTTCTATCCGATAACCAAATCAATGATGCCTTTTTCCCAGTAGTTCCATGGGTTCAGAAACAAATTTCTGATGACTTTGGTACTCTCTTTGCTCAACAAGTAATTGCAGGTAATGGTACTGGTGAAGAAATGGAAGGTTTCTTACACTTCTTCGATAAGACCAAAACCACTGATACCGCTCGTGGTACTAAGTTCTTTGGCGTTGTTGATCTAAGTGCAGAAGTTGATTATGACCGTTACGCATTAATGGATAAACTAAATGAAATGGTTCTAGACCTACCAACCAAATTCAAGGCTGGTGCTTCTTGGGTTATGAACCGTAAGAACTATCTAGCTATCGCTACTCTACGCGATGAAAACGGCCAGCCACTAATGCAACGTTCAGCCCAAGACGCTAACGTAATGGCTCTTCATGGTTATCCTGTAGGGCTAGACCTTCTACTTCCAGAAGATGCACCCGTATTATTCGGGGACTTCAAAGAGGCGTTTGCACTACTAACCCTAGCCAATTCTCTAACCCTAAAAGTGAACGAATGGCAAATTGATGGTCATACTTCTTTCCCCAGCCAATTCCGTGCGGGGGGTGTTGTTAAGTCCAACAAGGCTGTTATCGGTCTAGCTATGCCAACTTCTATCAAGAAAGCTGCTTGAGGTAGTACCGCTGTAGAGCCAGTACAGTTAAAAACTACTGCGAGAAAGCGAAGTACTAAATAACTAAAATAAAAAGAAGTTCAATCAATAGCAAAGTTCAATAAGAATTATAATAAAGAAACTTGAACACACTTTTTAGAGCACTACCTTTCGGGGTGGTGCTCTTTTTTTGTCTCTAATAAATACAGATAATAACAATAATAGGAATTGCATATGATCGAATACATAATTGAATTTAGAGATGACTCGTTAACCGATGTTCTTATATCAAATGAAATTTTAAGAGAGCACTTAATACTCATCGATGATGAATCAGAACTATTGGGACTCTATAAGGAAGCTGCAATAGCAAGTACAGAGAAGTTTATGAACCGTCCACTACTAAAATCAAAAATCATCCTCAGTACTGATACCCCAAACTTTAGAATCCCGTATGGTGGGTACTTAATTAACAGTGCAGTTGATGCCAATAACAATCCAGTACAATACAAACTTGATAGAGTTTCTAAGAAGGTACAAATCCAAGGTGCTCCAACCTTCCCAGTACAGTTTGAGATTCAATGTGATTTCAATGCCAGTGGGAACAATGATGTTCCTCAATCGATAGTACTTGGACTATGTATGTACGTAGCTACGATGTTCCAGAACAGAGAGTCCATAGTACTTGGTATCAGTGCAACAGAAATACCCCTCAACCATCAGGCTATCTTTAAGCAGTACCGCTTGCCCAATAATGCAGGGGGTATCTGATGAATACAGGAAACATGCGAAATAGTGTAAAGGTATATCATCTTGTTCAAACACAAAATGAAGTAGGGGAGTTTCAAAACACCAAAGAACTGTTTGTAGAAATGAAAGCAGAAGTGCAATTTGAAAAAGTACAGGATTCTGGTTCTAAGTTTGACAAAGCTTGGGCAAACAGATTGGTGATTAAAACTCGCTATAGTAAATCCCTGACCCCGTTGATCGATTCTTGTAGTGGGTTCGTGATGGAGTTTCAAAACAAGACATACAAAATAGTTAGTTATGAATCTTGGAATATGGTTCAAAAGTTCATTACCTTCTACGTAGAGAAGGATTAACTATGGCAAGAGATAGTAAACATATAAAAGGTTTAGACAATCTAAACAAACTTCTCGACTCCCTTACAGATCCAAAGTTCAGAGCCCGAGCCCTACGTAATGCCGCCAAACAAATCTTAGCCCCAGTGAAAGAAGCAGTACAAGCAGCAGCCCCCGCAATGCTAAAGGATGATGTAGTAATTAAAACTACTGTAAATACTAATAAGAAGATCAAGATCCCCAAGAGTGGTTACATCCCTGATAAGAAGTACAACGAACTTTATGCAGAAGTCACCTTTGATATGAAGAAGGGAAAGTACGGCACTGAAAGTGCATACGGTATGGCAATGATCCTGGAACTGGGTAGGCGTAACCCGCTCGCCCGTGCAGGTAAAGGGAAAGGCTTCAAGGTGTTTGGTAAGGTAACGGATGAAGCATTCCGGTACATAGGAACAACTAAGGGTTTGTACTTTGTTGAACGTATTCGACACCAACAAGAACAGGCTATGGAAGAGAACTTTAAGAAGTTCCTACTTCAAGAGATTGAGAGCGAGATAAGGAAGCAAGATAAGAGGAATAGTAAGAAGTGAGTATAGAATCAGAACTAATGGGGGTTCTTAAAAAATACAAGCAAGGTAATATCACAGTATATCCATTTGAAGTTCCAGATAGTGATAAAGCCAAAGAGGCCATTGCATTTGAACATCTAAGTTCAAGAGTTGATACCCGCTATTACAACAAAGATAAGGAAGTAAGGAATACTCTTTTTCATGTTGTGAGGGTTTGCTCTAGCTATCTAGAACTATGTGATGATAGTGCTTTCGAATCCCTCTTAAATAAATACATTGGGGGTTCAGTATTGAACATTAAGATCACAGATACATCAGATCATAAACTACAAAATTGTTTTGAACGGTTATACAAAGTTGAGATTACCCATGTAGTGAACTTCCAATAAATAAAATAACTATAACAATAAAAAAATAATAAGGAAATTTATATGTCTGCAATTCCAGATATTAACATTGGTCTTTATATCGATCTAGAGATTGATGGTGTTGTCGTGACTGACATTCAAACTATCACGGGCGGAACCATCACAGCAAACATCGTGGAAGTTCAACATTACAATGAGCCCGAGAAGCGGAAACTTGTTGCGGGTAAGAGTGTTGATCCCTATGAGATCGTTTGTTCTTACGTTCCTGCATCTGCTTCATACAAAGCTCTAGCTCTACTTGCAAAGAACAGCAAAAAAGTTGTGTGTGAGCTAACCCTTAAAGGTGGTGCTGATACCGCAAGTGGTAGTCAGGTTTTAACTTTCACTGGTATCGTTTCTAGTAAGAGTATTTCAACAGAGGCTGAAGCTGTTCGTACTGTTACATATACATTGGTTGTTGATGGTGGCATTACCGAGACTGATGGTGTTTAAGTAAGTCAATAATACGTTTAGGCAGTGGGTGAAAACCTGCTGCCTTTTTTATTTCCATTAAATACTGTATCTATAATAATAACAAGGATTATAAAAATGAATTTTTTGGATAAGTACGGATTGAAACCTTATAAACTAACCATTGAATTGGATGGTAAAGAACATAAATTCTATGCAAAACATATCTCA
Source organism: Aeromonas intestinalis (assembly GCF_054052485.1). Classification (NCBI taxonomy): domain Bacteria; kingdom Pseudomonadati; phylum Pseudomonadota; class Gammaproteobacteria; order Aeromonadales; family Aeromonadaceae; genus Aeromonas; species Aeromonas intestinalis. Next base: position 182,970 of record NZ_JBSTYK010000003.1, on the reverse strand, counting down.
TACAATCTTGCATCTGCCCTTAGTACACAGTATCTAGAGGGTATTCGTGAGCTTGCAATAATCAAGTATTGCCTATGTGAAGAAAATGGGAAAATGGTTTTTGATGAAATGACAGAGCTAGCTGAAGTGGGAGACAAGATTAGTTATGAACTTATCATCCTCATTGCAACAAAGATTGCCGAGATTAGTGGCCCACAGAAGCGAGTCGAAAACATAAAAAAAAAGCAAGAAGACTGATTAATGATCATGATGAAATGTTTCTCTTCGATCTCAGTATTACCCTATCAGTACCAATTCATGAAATCAAGCAATGGCCTATAGCTATCATAGACCAGTACAAGGCATACAATCATTTACGCCATTTCACTAAGAATACTGATCATGAACTAACTGGATTCATCATAGAACTTTTGAGAAATCAGAACATAACTAAAAAGAGTGATTACAAAACGGCAAAACAAATGATGCCTTTCTTAAGTGGTGAGCTTCCAGACTATCTAAATGATCCTAGAATTTTGAAAATGAGAAGGCAGTTATCAACACCTAATTTACCAAAGCATGTAATAGATAAGTTCTTTGTTGATCTTCTTGAACACATACAAGACGAAATCGGGAAAGAAGATAAGGATCAATACTACATTGAGGAACTAATTAAGATTTACCAAGAACATAATAATAAGGAAGATGAATAATGGCGGGTGTGAATATACCAATTACTGCAAATGCTCTTAAGGCCAGTGCAGAAATTGAGCGATTTAGGAAGCAAAGCAATTCTGCTTTCAACGACATAGGGCAGGGTGCCCAGAAGATGGGGCAGGGGGTGAGTGATGGATTTAGTGATCCCCAGAGTGCGATACAGGGCTTTATCTCACGCCTTGGCCCATTGGGCGGTGTTGCTGCTGGTGTGGGGATTGCCCTTGGTGGGATGACTGCCGCAGCACTGGCAGCGGGTAATGCCGTAATGGTGCCTCAGAAGCAGTTAGAGGCCATGGCTAAGACGTCCGGACTCAGTGTTGAGGCAATGAATCAACAGGCGATAGCGGCTCATTCAGTGGGCGTATCGATGGAGCAATTGGGCGATATCCTCAAGACAGCCAACGAAAATATCGGTAGCTGGGTTTCAGGTGCTGGCGGCCCGCTTCAAGACTACTTTGACGTTATCCACGGTAAGATAAACCGTACTGCTGATGATTTCAGGGGCTTGGGTTCCATGGCAGCACTCAAGATGGTACAGGCAGACCTAGATCAAGTCGGTTCCTCCACAGCACAACAGACGTTTGTCCTTGAATCCCTTGCATCAGAGGCCAGCAAGTTAGGGCCGCTTCTCAGAATGAATGAGCAAGAGATCAAGAACATGTTAGACGGTTACGCCGTTCAACGTGCCACTCTCTCCCAAGACACCATAAGCGACATTCAGAAAACAAAAAGTAATATCGACATGCTGCAAAACAACTTCAATGCAGCCCTAGCCAATAGCTTTAGTGGGTTGATATCGCTCAGTTCTGAAATGAGTAAACGAGTCTCTGATTTGTTCTATGAGGTATCAGAGGGTGCTAAATCTAAGAACGTCGTCAGTTCATATGTGAATGATGGTACTGGGGTAAATGCAAAAAATGCGGGCGACATTATCAGCAATGCTGATGCAATCCGTCAGGGCATAATCTCCAAAAGCGTTAAAGATAACGATCCGGCTTTCACAGCTCAGCTAGAGGGACTATGGGAAAACGGCTTTGATGACTATGGCAAGTGGTTACGTGCTCAAGGTCAGGCCGCAGCAGCAGATGCCCTAGCGAAGTTTGATGCAGACCTAGCCAAGGCACAGGATTTCAAGAACGCCGAGACTATCAGCTCTAAGAGTACAGGCACAGCAGGAGCAGCCAAGGCCCCTGACACCTCAACCGCGACCGCCTCTATTGTTTCCCTCAAGAGCCTACAGGAGCAGCGTACCAACCTCATGAAGGAGCAGGGACGTTTAGAGACGCAGTTACAGAACACCCAGGGCGAGGAATCACGCAAAGCCATGGAAGGCCAGATAAACAATCAGAAGGCCCTTCTAGAGACGAACGCCGAAAACATCAAGGCAGTGAATGTCAAGATTGCCGGATTCAATACAGAGGCTTACAGCAAGCGTCAGGCGGCATTGTCGAGCCTTGCAGCTACCGAGCAGCAGATAGCTCAGTACGGGTATGAACAGCAGCTAGAAAAGCTCAAGAGCTACTTACTGGAAGGCTCCCTTACTCAATCAGAGTTCAATGAGGCAAAGCTCATTGCTGAACAAGCACTATCAGACAAGTTAATCGATATCAAAAAGAAAGAACTTGATGAAAAGAGGAAGTTGGCCCAGCAGGAATACAATGATCGCGTTTCTCAGATGAATACCCTTAAGGACTTTGCCACAACACAAGAGGGTGTAGCTAACCAAGAGTTGCTAATCAAGAGGGCCGCCATTGAAGAGGCATTTAGATTAGATCAAGAGAAGAATGAGTACAGTATTCTTACTGAACAGGATAAGAATAATAAACTTGCAGAGATTGATCGAGAATATGAACTTCAACGGGTAGAGCGTAAAAATGAACATATGGCCTCAAGAGAAGAAGCCCAAGTTCTTTACTATGAGCAAGAAAAGGCATTACTTGAAGAACAGCGTGAAAATGGTTTGATTTCCCAAGATGAATACAATACTCAGATACTAGAGTCAGATAAGAGCCTAACATCAGCAAAACGTGATTTGGCTATGTCTCAGTTAGGAACTATTTCTGAATTGTTTAAGAGTTCAGCCCAATTAGCAACAGATGGCTCCAAAAAACAAAAAGCACTCTTTGCCCTTGAGAAAGCCTCAGTAATTGCATCCCTTGGTTTAAACATGTGGGATGCATGGGGTAAGGAAACAACCCCTGGATGGGAAGGTATGGCAAAGAAAGCCGCAATACTGGCCCAATATGGGGGAGCCATTATTAGTGCTGGGGCAGTTACGTTGGGACAGTTCCACTCAGGAAGTGATGAGGTTGATAGTACTGGATCGTACATTCTAAAAGCTGGGGAACGTGTTGTTCAGCCAGAGGCAAACAGAGATCTAACTAAGTACCTCGCAGACAAGAACAACTCCAATGCAGGTATCACCATTAACTCCGATCTAGTTGTTCAGGGTGATACAACTATCTCAGATGAAAAGTTCGATAGTATGTTGGCAAAGCATCGGGGATCACTATTGCAGTTCTACAATCTAGCCAAGCGTGAACAAGGGTATTGATGTTCTTTTTCTTATCAGCGTTTTGAGGTAGTATCCATTTAGGTCATAGCTAATTCATGGTGCTGATATGATGGACGTTGATAACGATAAAGAGTTCTTTAGGTATAAATATATTCCATTTAACGAGGGTAGCCTAAAAGTAATAACAGAAGGGACTATAAAGTTTACAATGGCTCTCGACTTTAATGATCCATATGATTGCTTGCCTATAGTACATGAGCGTCGTCAAGATACTGAATCCGAGATATTTAAAACAAAGTTCAATGAGCAATCTGTTGGGCTATCTCCAGCCCAGAAAATAAAGCTGAAAGAGCGAATGAAGGGGAAGTTCAGTGGAAGTGTCAGGAGTGGTGAGTACTATAATACTTTCTTAAAGAGAATAGGTGTTCTTAGTTTAAGTAGGCAGTATGACAATACACTGATGTGGTCGCATTATGCTGACTATCATAAAGGCTTTTTGGTCGGTTTCAGATACTCAATACCAGAAGACTTAGTAGAAAATGATGCAGACTTAGACTATAAAAATATAATACCTAGAAAGGTGATTTATTCTAGTGATAGACCAGTGTATGATGTAAACTCTCAGTTCAAAACGGAAGTGCTTCTAAATAAGAATGAAGTTTGGAAGTATGAGGAAGAGGAAAGAGCATTCTCATGGAAAGTTCAACCTGGAATTCATGACTATGATCGTGAAAAACGTCTTCACTGTGTTGTTGCGGGGGCAAAAATTAAACCTGAAAATTTAGTTTTGTTAAAGAATTCCGTTCGACAAGCATCAAAAGAAATTGGTAGAAAAATAATCTTGTTGCAAGCTAAGTTATCTGATAGCTCATATGATTTGGAATTTCATGAGTTACCATTGAAACCATAAGTTTTAATTGTGCTAAATAAAAAATAATAACAATAAAGGAATATGAGTAATGGCAATTCAACAAGGAAAGTACGATATAGATATCTACAGGGGCGACAGTAAAGTAATTGAGATGACGTTCTATGATGTTGACAATAGTACTGGGGTTGAAACTCTCAGTAACCTATCAACCGTCAATGTGGCCGCTCAGGTACGGTACTCAGTAGATAGCCCTGATGTGTGGCTTGATTTGCAGCCTGTGATCGTCGATGCAGCTAAAGGGCTCATACGTATCACCATCAGCAGCATCAAGAGTGGGGCAACTGTCCCAGCGGCTGATCCCCAAGCTCCGGTAACGGGTGTGTGGGATTTGCAGTTCAAGGACAAGACAAACGCCGAGATCGTGTATACGCCAATCTATGGAAACTTCAGTATTCGTAAGGACGTAACTCGTTCTTGAGTACTTGTGAGAGATAACTACTACAAGAGATAAAATAAAAGGCCCCATGGATAGGGGCCTTTTTACGTTTTGACTCTAGCGTGTATTGTTTAGTTTTTATGCTTTCTTGTGTGGGTAGTACTGCCAGTACAGATTATCATCATCAGAGCCAGGGCCAACTTTGACACAGAACTGAGCGAGTAGCTGGTTAGCTTCTCTTATAGATAGAACTTCAAGATGCTCACTGGCTTCGATGAACTCGATAGTAGTGATGTTGTAATGGCCTTTGTACCAGTACTCATGTGAATCGACAAGATCACTCTGGGGCCCAACTTCATTACCGAAAGTCTTAAAAATAGCTTTTGCAGTTTCGATATCCATCAAGCACCACTCTTAAGCAGCTTTTGCCTGCTCAATGAACTCTTTGAAGGTGTCCTTGAAGGAATCCAGATCCATAGCTTCAAGGGCCAGATCGGCACGTTTGATGCCCTTCGTGTCCTTGCAGTAGGTTACGAAGGTGGATACTTCTTCATCTGCAATTCGGCCACGCCCTGAGATAGAAGCTTCTGCAATATCACCCGCAGCGGTCACATAGCGAATATTGATCTTCTCGGCTGGGGTACTGCTATCAGCTTTCCTCTTGGGCTGCTTGAGCCCTTGCAGGTCGGCCAGATCGATGCCCTTGGCCCGCATGATGGCGATCAGCTCATCAATGTCGTTCTGTTTCTGCTTGGAATGGTGCTCGTCCCAAGCTTCTTTGAAGCGAGCGGCCATTGCCTCATAGTCATCGAGATGAATTTCTTGTGCTTCGAAGAAGTCGATGATGCTTTGGCGGGAAGAGAGTACTTCAAGTGCGTATTGTTGCTTTTCTGTAGTAGTTGCCATGGTACATTCCCTAAAGTTGTTTTGAGTGTTTCGAATCCGAGTATATGTATTGAAGTGTTCATTGACAATAGAAACTATCCCAACTTATCACTCTGATTAAAGTCTTCTTTTCACTGTTCAGTAGATTCAAAATCACTAGAGTGTTCTATATCACATTTTAATTTTCAATAGATCTTGACAATTTTTGTCGTAGGAATACATTTTAAAGCTGACATTATTAACAACAAGGAAGTGAAAAATCATGATGGTCTTCTTATGGTTGGTCTTCGCGGTACTAGTTGGGGTGCTAGCTAACTCTAGGGGAAGAGGCTGGTTTACATGGCTGGTTATTGCCGTGGTGATCAGTCCTCTGATTGCAGCGGTTGCATTGCTGGTCATGTCGAACCCCAAACAGGAAGAGTTTCAGCGTAAATTGCTGGAAGCAACTAGACGGAATAACAATCAGAACTTATAGAAATCTTACCCTTTTAAAGGCTCTCATTTGAGGGCCTTTTGTTTTAGTTATGATAAATAAAAATAAGAAATAAATGAAAAAATATAAATTCATGTTCTATAATATATGTATCCTCCAAAGATAGAGAGTGGATTTTCAGGTTCGTGACATTTCCTGTTTTCCTTCTTCACTCCCACCAAAACTTGTTTAGTTTTATACCCCTTGAAATGAGGGGTAGTTTTCACTTTTAAAAATGGGGGATTTGTTCACAAAAAGGAATGCAGTATGCAGAAAACCAAAAACATAAACACCCGCCTTAATGAAGCACAGTACAAACTGATTCAAGATGTAATCGATTCAGGTAATGCCAAGACACCAAGCCAAGCTTTGCAGTATCTACTTGATAAGATGCGAATGGGATTGAAGTAAATCTCAGGCACAAAAAAGGGCAGCTTAAGCTACCCAAGATTGTTGTACAAAGTACCATAAATCAAACTCAACAATTGTATTTATGGTTTTCATGTACACGTAAGTAAACATAAACAAGAGGTAATGAAAAAGGGTGCAGGACGCACACCGAGTTACAAGAAGTAAGGAAACTATAATAATGAAAGATAATAATAAAAAGAAAATGTGGGATCAGTTCGTAAATCTAATGACCAGTACTGAACATAGCCGCATAGATAGATTCAATCCATATGGTGAACTAACTGAGAAAGTGAAGTTTGAGCATGGTTCCATTTTAATGATAACCATCACTGATGTTACCTATGAGAAAATTGTGAGTGATTTAAGTCCGTATGAGTTCATCATCAGTAAAAGCAAGATTGTTGATGATCTTTATGTAGTGTATATGCCACTGGACGAGAACACAGACACCATTGTAAAACTCAAAGAACAATACAAATACATAGATGGTGGTTCATTAGATAAAACTGATTTCTACTTTATTAGTTCAGAACACCAGCCAGTACTAAACAACAATGCTGTGTTTCACAATAAGGGTAATATTCTAAGCAAAGAACATGATGTGAGTGGTATCTATGATGAGGTAATTGTTCTAAAACAGAATGAGTATATCTCAGACATTGCCCACAAGATTGATTTCAGTACTGGTAATACACTCATTGTTGCAGACGTAGGTACGGGTAAATCTGTTTACTTTAGTAATCAGAAAAACGTGAAGTTCATTGCACCTCTAACTGCAATCAAAGAAAGCATCATTGAGGGTAATGAGAGTGCTCTAAGTGGTGCTTCTAACGTCAGCACATGGAACGCCATAGATAGCTTAGGTGATATGAATGAGCAGGATAAGGCAGCGATTACGCTAGTCGTTGACGAGTGCCATGGCTTAGTTATGGATGGATACAAGCAGAATGTGATCAATCGTGTATACAGCCAGCTAGATGAGTTCAAAAGTGTTGTGTTCATGAGTGGTACTGTTGAGCCTTCTTACTTTAGCAATGTTGAGTTTGATCGTGTGTATCGCATCATAAAACCTAGTATTGCAAAGAAGACAGTTCACACTGCCTATACCAAGAATATCAAGGCATCAGTGGTTGAGCATCTTCGGGTATCGTCTGATAAGGCGATTGTCCTACTCGATAACAAGGCAGCTCTAAAGGCTATTGCAGGGCTGTTAGAACAGGCCAATAAGAAGTGCTTGATTATTACCTCAGACAACAAGACAGAGAAGCACATACAGGCGTTTTTCAAGTCCGGCATGATGGGTAGTTATGATGTGATCCTTGGTACATCATGCATCGTTGAGGGACTATCTATTGAAGATAATCTTAACTGTGTTGATATTGTAATTGCTGGTCATATCACACCAGAGCGTATGGAGCAGTTCACTAACAGATTCCGCAAGGTATCCAAAGAGAAGAATGTTTACTACTTCATTAAGCATACCGCACATGAGGAAGTCCCAGAGTTCAATGTTCAGGATGTAGTTGCAGATTGCATAATGCAAGCAGGATATCTAAACACAATCTATAACTCATTCACTTCAGAAGTGAAGAAGATTGACTTAGTGAAGAGATATCGTCGGGATGCCTCAACAGATAGTGTTTACTTCCATGGTGATGCATTTCATGTGAGTTATACAGGTGTAGACTTACTTGCAGCGGCAAACCGTGAGCAGTGGTATAGAAGCAGTTTTGTACTGTTCGAAACAAAACTAAAAGACTATGGTTTTGATGTGAAGATGCCGAAATCCATCGATGGTGACAAAGAACTTGAGGGGGCTATCAAAGCAGAAGTTGATGCAGTAAACAGGGAAGAAAGTGATAAGCGAACTGAAACACTGAATGATGTGATCAGTGACTTAAAAGAGGGTGTATACAATGAGTCTCATGAAAATGAACTGTATGCAATTACCATCGAGTCAATCAGTAAACTCTCTAAGAGGGGTTTAGATGATTCAAACATCGAGAGGTTAGTTGAACTATACAAAGAGGATGATGAGGTATTCCGCAAGGCACATACAGATGTAGAGAATCATACAGCAGTAGATTCATTCCCTAAGTTCATCGAAAGCAATTTAGTACTTGATAGTAATAACATGGCTACATCAGATGAGGTTAAGCGTGTTGCTGCACTAGTGGTGAGTAAGGTACTAAATGAGTATTTCAGTGGTGATGTGGCCGCTATGGTCAAGTCCAGATCCTGGAAGTCTGATGTTGAGCTTGGTGAAAACGGGGGAGTGGTGACCAAGAACACCCGTGAAACTTGGGTTCTTCGTCGCTACATAACTCTTGGGAAGTCTAAGCAGATCCGCATTAATGGTGTTCGAGTGAGGGCTGTGAAGATTGAATCATTCTCTCTCACTGGCCTTCTGTTCACAGATAAGGGCGGGACTGTTATCTCTAACTTGAAGCACATCAAGAAGGGGTGTGATGGTCAGGTACTCAAGGCTAAGGCTGTACTGGGACTTATTGAGTCACTCAAGTGATGTGTCTGTCTCGACACCCCTTAAAGATATTAATATAAAATATAGGGGTGTCGAGACAGCTAAGATGAGTTAGTTAGTAGTGATGAGTCAGTAATACTGTATAAGTCAGTAATACTACATAAGAAAAAACATGAACCCTGTCCCGCTGTCGGGATCCAATACGCGGATATAAGCAACAAATCATCTGTGCCGGAGTTCATCTTCATGATGCCGCCATGCAACCTGTGTTGGTGAGGATGGGTTAGTACTGTCTGACAAAGAGAAATCATCACTACTGTATTCATCTTCTTCAACTACATCGCTTTCATGCATCTTGAAATCTTTCTCAAGGTTTTCACTAGTACTAGACATAGGGGCACTATCAACAGTAATCCCATGTTCAAAATACTGTGCCTTCAAGGTGCTTGATAATTTCGAAAATGAACCTATGAGGAATAATACACCAACACCAAAAAATAATACTGAATAGAAACCTAACAGCATTACAGTGATAGATAGTAAGTAGTACTTTACTGCTTTGTCACTGGTGTAACCGTAGTGTTGATCAATCTCACTCTTACTCAACATCGTGAAGACTCCAAGACGATATTGGGCCGATGATATCAGAAATTGGCAGCAGTGATAAATCAAAAATAATTATCAAAAACAACCTCTATTTGAGCCCATTTAGAGAACCTAAGCACTAAATACATATGTAGAGAACAAAGATTGTTCTCTTTTCAAAAACCTCAATTAGGAAACCCTAGCTAAACAAGAACCAGCTACAACATACAAGGATGTATAACTATGAAAGCTACAATCGTTATCAATGGATTAGAAACTAACTATACCATCGACAAGAACACGCAGGAGGTTCAGAACATAACAACAGGCTTAGTCCTAAAGCAGAACTATACCAACAACGGGTATTTAAAAGTCACGCTATGCCTTCCAAACAAAGAACAATACACAATCACGGTTCACCGCTTGATGGCTCTTACCTTCATCCCTAAACCAGATGAAAGTAATAACTACATTGTGGATCATAAGAACGGGATTAAAACTGACAACAGTTATTCAAACCTTCAGTGGATAACACAATCCCAGAATTGTCAGAAAGCAAACAGACCATCTGCATACACCCGCTTAGATTGTGAATTGAAGGACAAGTTAAACGAGCTGTATCAATCCGGCAGTAAAGGTAAAGAACTATCAGAGCAGTACGGTATACCCCTCAGTACTATCTACACAATTTGTAATCGTAAGAAGTATAAGTAATTAACTATAAGGAAAACTTAAAATGTCAAAACTACTAATCATAATCGCAGCAGCACTGTTTATCAGTGCTTGCTCTCCAGAACCAAAGCAACCCTATGAGTGCTTTAACCTAGAGCAACCTGAAAGCGAATGGCGTTGTACATACCAAGGAACGCCGCTAACCCTAGAGGAACAGGCGAGTTTCAACCTCAACATCAAGAACGGTATGAAGGGGCGGGCAGCAGAATGAAGACACAAGAAATCCATGTTGCGTTCAACTGTCTAGATGGAACTACTCATCTAAGCCGCTCATTCACGATAGAAGGCATTCAGCGACCAGACCAACCCCATGAGGTGGCACTTACCCGCCTTCTCTTTGAGGGCGGTTATATGCTCCAGGTAGACGACGAGCTGACTGTGATCCAGAAGAACGACTTCAAGATCACATACCGCAATGTTGAACCTGACAACCTCGTGATCCATGGTGATTGTAAGAACCCAGAACCAGCAGGGTATGACGGGGATGTAATGACTTTACTATCAGAATACAAGGCTCCGATTACTGAGTTGGACTTAGTCAAGATGAAGCTTCTTCATCTGCGGATAGTACTTTCTTTGAAGTGAACAGTGCAGTGAAGTATCTAGGTTGTAGAGATACCAGATATCTCCTATTCTGTTAGAAAGTTATCAAATGTAATAAGTGTACTCTCTGTGGTTTTATTTAAACCTATTGTCATTTTAAATTTCATTATTTGTTGACTTCACCTCTGGTTAGAGTTAAAAACATCGACTCCCATTATGAAAAAAGGAGCTAAGTATGTTTTATAATGTTATCCCACCATATCCACTGACGGAATTAGATAAGGGTGAGTCAAAAATAAATGATTGGAAGGCTGATATGTATAAAAATGGGAACGTCATGCGTTTTAAACGTTCCAATGGTGATTCTGTTGAGGTTTTTGATTTTGATGAACATGCAGTAGTTTATGTTACTGATTCTGCTGGTAATAAAATCAAAGGTATATTCCACAAACAATCTCTAGATATAGACAACCTTTTTGATTTCGTTGATAGGTTGAAATGATTAGCTATTTATCAACTTTATATTTTGGAGTTTTAAGGTCAAGATAATGTTTATCTTGACCTGCATTAATAAATACCTTCATGCAATAATAATTATGAAGGTATTAACTTATGCAAACAATTTCAGTCCAAGACTGGGCTATATCAGATGTAGAACTAACCCAAGAAACACCAGTTTTTTATTCAGAAAGTATCAACCAAAAAGGTCATGCCCTTAGTACTGGGTTACATAGAATTCTATGCAATTTCACAGTAACTATATCCACACAAGAAGATAGTAAGAAATTAAATGCACTACTTCTAAATATTCGCGGTCAGCTATCACCATTCGAACTTGATCTAGGTTCAGTTGATGGATGGTTCAACCCACTAACAACCCCAAATGCAACGAATGTACTAAACACTTCTCAAGTATTGCAGGGCTCAACAACTATGACCCTGAACAATACTTCGATCCCAGAAGGTTCATACTTCCAGTTTCCAAACGATACGAAACTCTATGTTGTAACTGCTAAATCCGGCAGTAACTACAATTTCTTCCCTGCTGCTAGATTCGCAACTGTCGTAACATCAAAAATCAATTTCAGCAATCCTAGATTACGGTTACGCCTTGATAGTAACTCTTTCACTATGAAGATGGGCAGAGCCGAATCAATCACACTATCTGCCAAAGAGGTACTATAAGAATGAATATAGCAAGTACAGTATCAATCGATCTAAGAAGTCTTCCAGAGGTTAATCAGATCGTCAGATGGACTACCGCACCACTAGATCTAAAAGATAGTAATGGTGATTTATATCTAAGTTACGGCTCATTACTCGCAATAGACAAGGTGACTATAGATAACACAATCAAGGGAAAACCCCTGACACTCACGCTGACGGGCTTGGACACCTCAGTATTGAATCTAATACAAAGTATTAGTATCAACAGGGTGAGGGTAACGATCCAACGAGTATTCTTTGATGATTCCTCAAACAACATAATTTCCAAAGAAGTGTACTTCAAGGGATGGGGTACTGCACCAGAACAACAAGTTAACTACAGCAATAAAACCCCCTATGTAGCTCTGCAAATGGAGTGCTACAGCATCTTTGATTTAGATAAGAAACCTTCACTGATGAGAGCCAATCAACAAACTCACCAGTTCATTAACTCAACAACAGATGAGTTTTTCAAATATGCAAACATAGACCAAGACGATGATGTAATGTGGAAAAAATAGTAATGGATATAGAACTAAAAAAATGGAATTTATGTGACTGTCTAATCACAAAATATAGGGGCCAGGAACGCATCCCTAGCAAGCTGTGTTGCTTCACATTACTTATTGAATGGATGGATACCCCAGAGGCACAAAACGCATTACAGCTCATCTCAGGACGTTTCAAGACGGTTCGCGGAGCTAAGAGAGTTCTACCTGAACTACTTCAACACAAAGACCTAGAAATCTTCATGGCTGCAAATGGTGTTGAATCGATTGATCCGAGCTTCATCCAAGAAGGGGATCTGTTGGTAGTCAGTGGATACCATACATTGATCTATCACAGTGGGTATCTCTTTGGTGTTCTCGATTCTGGGACATTCGATTATGTGCAGTTCAGTACTGTTACCAGCAGCAACAAGGATCTAAAGGCATTCAGAAAGTTAAATTAATAAAAGAATAATAAGGAAGTTTTTTCAATGGGCTTAGAAATTTCAGCCATCGCGGCCATTGTTTCGGCTGCTATTAGTGCCGTATCACTCGCAATATCTTTAACAGCAAAACAACCAAGCATGGATCAGCAAGATTATGGCGTAGGTATAGATCGGAGAGGGCAAGATAACCCAATCTTGATCCCCTTCGGTGATTGTCTGCTTCCATGTGCTCAGGTTTACAACAACGTCAATAACTTCAATACAAACTACTTAGCACAGTTGTTCTGCATTGGGCTTGGTGAAGTCAAGAGTATCAATCAGATCTATATTAATGGTGTTCCGTACTTCAATAACACTCTCCCGCAAACGATTGGATGGCACACATACAGTACTAGTGCGAACTTCCCTAACGTCTCAGTGGGCCTAAAGAAGGGATTAGCAACTGAAACCGCAATGTTCAGTCAGATAATTCAAAACTCTGATGGTGAAGTATCAGCGAACTTTAGAGGTGATGGTATTGCCAGCTTATCACTACTTGCTGAGCGATGGGTTTCAACAGGTGGTGATAATGAGATCCGATTTATCAACACCAAGAACAAAGTAGAAGCATTAGTAAGTGGGATCGCAGTAATTGATCCCAGAACAGATCCAAACTGCCTAGGTCGTGATGATAAATCTAAACGAGTGTGGGGAAGTAGTTATACCAATCCAGCATGTTGTATTTTGAGTTATCTTTTAGACCCAGTTTGGGGCATGGGATTAGAGGTTGAAGATGTAGATATTACCTCTTTCATTCTATTAGCGAATTATGCAGATAACAAAAAACTTAAGTTTCAGGGGTTCGTAAACCAAGATAGTACGTTTGGTGAAATCCTAAAGGACTTTGCAGCAAGTTTTGATGGGGAAATCTACTTAGAAAGTGGACTTGTGAAAGTACGACCTATTGATGTTACTGCCTCGCTAGTACATCTTAATGAATCCAATATGCATTCTGAAATTCGTGTTCTTAACAAGGGTGGGGAAGACTATGCAAACACAATAATTGTTGAGTACCTGAATAAAGATTCTAACTATTCCCAAGACAAGTACGTAATTCCTAAGAATCAAAAGACTGATCCAGTAATCCAAACAGATGGATACATAAAAGAGAAGACTTTGAAGTTACCATTCTTAGTCGATGGTTCAGCAGGGGATTATGCAAAAGTAAAATGGTTCGCCAATAGAGCTTACAAACGAGCCCAACTACAGAAGAAGTCAATCAGTTTCAAAATCGACAATACAGTAACCAAACTAAAGCTTGGTGATGTGGTTGAAGTTAGTAACGTCATGTTCAACATGGATCATAAGAAATTTAGAGTCGTTTCCCTCAAAAGTTCCATGGATGAGAAGATACTGATTTCTGATATTGAGGCTGTTGAATATCTCCCAGAAGTTTTTGATACATCTGATTACCAAAGTGGTGGAAGTTCTGGTTCACTCCCTGATCCATTATTGATAATCAATCCTCCAAATAACTTAGTGTTCACTCAGAATGCTGGAACTGTACAGGGACATGGTGTTCTTACTTGGAGCAGTCAATACAAAGGTGAACAACGAAATGAAGTTCAATACCGAAAGACAGGTTCCACCACATGGGTTAGCTATCAAATTGTTTCCGCTGAAAGTGTAACTATCACCAATCTCCAAAATGCTACTAACTATGATTTTCGTGTTAGGACTCAAGCGGCTGTCGGCTATTCGCGGTTCACTGAACTACTAAACCAACGTATCGCAAAGGTTCTTACTTTACCTGCTGTTACTGGTTTAACTGGGGACTTCACAGGCAAGGATGCAATCATCAGATGGAATCCAGTTAAGGGAGCTATCCCGAATCTTGGAAATCCGGTTGCTGGCCATACAGACCTATCAGAACTTGTTAGTTACTATCAGGTACAAATTGCACATACCACAGTAGGGAACATAAAGAGCAATCACGTAGTAACTGACCCCAGTTTCACTTACACACTTGAACAAAACCGAAAGGGCGGACTATCACGTAATGTATGGGTCATTGTGACGCCTGTAAGCATTTTTGCAGACGTTGGGGCATCGGTACAGGTGAATCTATATAACGAGCCCATGAGTCAACCAGCGAGCGTACAGGCACGTTCAGAACTTATCAATTTAACCATCGAATGGCTAAACCCCTCAGAGACTGTGAAGGATTATGAAGCGACTGATATTTGGGTAACTCAAAGTAAGACTATCCCCCCAACAAGTGCAGAGTATGTCTCAAGTTCTTCTGTAGGATGGTGGACTTCTGTACTTGGTGGTAAGGCACCTAAAAGCGGTTACGCATGGATTGCCCATCGCGATTACTACGGCCATCCCAGTTCAGGGCCAGTGTATTCTATACCTGTTTGGTACTCTCAAACCTCAATAGATGATCTTTTAAGTGATAGTCCATCTTTTCAAGAGGTGGAACAGAACTTGGATGCAGCGAAGAAGGAACTAGCAGAGCAGGGCGGCGAGATAACAGAACTTCAAGATAAGGTAGCCTTACAAGAGACTACAATTAAAAGTAATAAAACATTAATTGAAACCACTAACACTAAGTTGGCCCAGGTTGATAGTACTGTTCAAGCTCAAGGTGTGACTATCACAGAACAAAGCCAAGCTATCAGTACTGTTGATGGGAAGGTGAATGCCTTACGCACAATAAAATTAGATGTGAATGGTAAGGTATCTGGATTGCAGTTAGGCAATGATGGAACCACCAGTACTGTAGATTTCTTAACTGATGTATTCAGAATTAGTTCTAGTGCTGGAACTCAAAGCGTGTTTGAAGTGCGTAATGGTAAGACGATGATCAAGTCATTACTTGTGGGAGATATCACCGCATCACAGATTTCCGCAGATGCAATCAACGGCAACCACATTGCCGCGAACAGTATCATTCAGGCTGGCTCAGGAGCTACCAGTGCCACCCTGAACGGGGCAGATGCAAACTGGCGTATCTATGCTGGCTCAACTACTGGCGGGACGGCCCCTTTCAGGGTGAGTACTACAGGGGCCGTCACAATGACCAACGCCACGGTCACAGGTACAGTCAATGCCACATCAGGCACGTTTAGTAACTCACTTACTGTGAATGCACGGCTCAATATGACAGGTGGTTATCTCGATGGCAGAGCAGGACAAGATACCCTGAACTTCAATTCAGGAAGAACCCGAATAGATGCCAATGGAACCTTTTACTGCAATAACGCCGTGATACGTGGGACGCTACTGGTACAGGATCTTGTTGGTGACATAACCGAGGTATTCACTGGTACAGGAACATCTATCAGTATTGGAAGCAGTACTAGACCTAGAAACATCATTCAGGTGATTGAGAAATATGTTTGCTTCTGCTCAGTCGCAGCAGGGCCAGGGGTTTTAGGTGTACGATTCCAAGCTCTTTTGAATGGAGCTATTATTGGTGAAAGTGTAACAACTGCTAGTACCACAAATGGTACAAACAACTATGCTTTATCAGTATATCTAACGGATATAGTTGGTACTTGCCCTGCGAACACCACTGGAACTCTGACTTTCAGAGTCGTTGCGTACAATAGTAACACCACTGCGATAAACAATATTTCGTACTCTGGTACTCATGGCTGGTTGACGGCTGTTAAGTAATCATAAAACAAAAGCCCCTCATGGGGCTTTTTTCTTTTCTTCAAGTTTTATGCAACTTTCATTATTAACTGCATATGTTGTACTAGAGAAGCGAGAGCTTAGTCTATGTAGCTTGTCACATTCAACATAGCCACTAGCTCTTTGCTGCATCACTTCCTTCAAAGCAAAAGATAGAAGGGGAGCTATTATCACACAACTTACTAAAATTCCTTTCCTTAGGAATGATGCTGATGGCTTCCTCTTTAGAATCTCAACTATACAATAGAAAATTATAACTAAGCTGGACAGGAAGCCAGAGAATATGGCCCAATAGTTCAGAATTCCATTTATAACATATATGTCTTGCTGAGTGCCAAAAGCTTTTTTTAGTATATCCCATCCAAAGAATACACAAACGAAAACTATAATGCTGAAGAAAAGCACCCTTATATAATTCACTCTAGAACCTCTTTAATTTTTCCATTGAGAGATTTTGTATATCCGTACTGCTCATCAAGATAGTCTAAAAGCTGGCCTGTCAGGAATGAAGAAAATGCAAATACAAAGCCAGTAGCAATAACACCAGCAGTAGCAGGAACCATCACAACGGCGAGGCCAGCAACTCCTAGGCTGATTAGTCCCTTTGTAAGATCCCCAGATGTATTACCGACAAATTCAGCAAGGGTAGCATCATCACGCATGATGAAGTCAACCGCATTCACAGCAGTTGCAAACACAATCTCTACGCCGACATTGACCTTTGCATATCGAACTGCCCCCTTCACATCATTGATACCAATGCCTGCTTGAACCACCTTAGGGTTGCTGGCCTTCCACTTGTTCCCCTTCATCAAGGTTTGAGCATGGCGGCGATAGTTCTTGATGATCACATAGTCAACGCCTTTGATGTTCTTCGTATAGGCCATCACGCCCATACCACCAAGCCCCCTTGCCGTTTCAACAGTAGTTTTGAGGCCGTCATAGAGGCCATGGTAAGAGTTGATCTTACCGATGGTATCTTTACCGCCAGCCTCATCGTATAGGTTGTGCAGCAGTTCGTTTGCTTCTTCTAGGGTCAGCACTGCAAAGTCATTGGGTGGCGTCATGTATACGACTTCAAGATACTTACCCTGGGCAAAGTCATAAGGCGGCCAGTACGCATTTTTAGCGGGGATCTCTACTGGTGCGGCAGGTTGTGGGGCCATTGCCATTGTTCGGGCTACTGGGGCTTGATCCCCGACAATGACAGTTCCTGAACCGATAATCACACCGCCACAATCCACGGCACCACCAGTGATAGCCAGAGGCTTGCCATTCACGAGCACAGTTGATGAGCCAGAAGCGATAGTACGGGGATGAGGGGGGTTATTTGGCTTGTCATGAGGGGCTAGGGGATCACCGACACGAGCGGCGGGGATACCGTCAATGAACACATCAGGCGAACCCGCTGTAATGGCCGTGGGATGGAACCCGTCATGGTCTGTACCAATGTCTCCGATCTTAGCTGCGTTCTTACTCAAAACAACAATTCCTTGTGCATCGTGTGGTAAATGGAGGACACCCTACCACACTGCACCGATTGAGACCATTAACAGAAGCTGATTAGATTGACAGATTATTCTTAGCCATATCAATTGCTAGAGTGCCTGCTTTCTCAAACATTTCTAACCACAGTTCAAGGGCAATCTTATCTTCGTCCCTTAGCTCTGCTCCAGTTATAAGCAGCTTCCCTGTTTTTATATCAATGCTACCTGCATCAAAATAGAAAACCCCATCATTAGTAATACAGGTTTTGCTCACCATATCTTTTTTCGTAATGTCAAAAATCAGAAGGTGGCTGACATAGTCCGTGTAATACTTAATCCAGCACTGAACCAAGTTGCCATCACGAACAATAGCTATTTGTTTTATAACCTTTCTTAACGCAACATTGGTATCTTGTCTGAGGTGTGTATTAGCCTGATCATGAACTAACTCTAAGTCAGGGTTAAAAGCAACATTACCATCACTACTACTAGCCATTAGACCATTTAACTCTGATACTAAGTCATTCAGAATGCCCTTGTTCTTTTTGATTATTCGAATAATTCTAACTTCAAGGTCATCATCTTCTAAATCAATTAGTTCTTTGTTGAGTTCGCTGATCTTACTTTCAACATCTGCTATCTTCATGCGACATTCATTGATAGTATCAGTAGTGTCATTCTCTCTGGTGTAGATTGCAGACCAGTTCAATTCTTTGATGTGCTTTAAGATGGATGTTTCAAACTGATAGTAGTTCACCCCCACATTTATACACGTTTTTTCAGAGCGACGACCAAGGCAGCTATAGAAAGATGTTCCCCGCCCATTGGTGCAAACAATAAATTGATTTCCACATACACCACAAAAACTAATCCCGTTAAACAAGTTTCTCATTAACTTGGTTGTTTTGGGTTTCTGTTTTCCATGTTTGGTTGGGTTAATCTTACTTTGGACTCGGTTAAACAGTTCTGGATCCACAACAACTGGAAATGCATTATCAACAGTAATTAAATTGTTATTGAATGATTCTCTTTGTTTGTTTTGTTCTTCTTCGCTTTTACTTGTATCAACAATCCTTTGTTTTCCAATAACCATCTTTCCAGTAAGACGCTCATCTTTTAGTACTTTGTGAAGTGTAAGGGTGTTCCAAGGTTTGCCATTGTTTAGTTTACCCTCATCATTCAATCGACGGACAATTGCAGAGCTTCCATGACCATCTAGGTACTGCTGATGAATTGAAAGTAATATCGCTGCTTGCTCAGTATCGAGTATGTACTTACCGTCTTGTACCGTTAACCACCTCGGGCAAATCTTAACGCTCGCCTTACCCTCATCCCTCAACTTAGTAATTCTGTTCGCCCAAGTCTTTTGACCCATATTGGACTTACGTTTGGACTCGTTATGAGCCCTGGATATGGACATGTTCAGAATGGAGTTTGACTCAGGGATCCTCATGGAAAAGCAGGTTCCTGATTCAACCTCGATAATGTCGATGCCATGAGTGATCAAGGTTGTGAGCTTATGTGCCGCTTGGTAGTTAGAGAGGCGGGTCAGGCGATCGATGTTCTCAACGATGAGAGCCCCACTGGTTATACGCTTGCTGATCACATCATCGTAGAACCTGCCTAGGTTACTGTTTGGCTGCCAGTTGCTACCTTTGAAGGCGGATTTCCCTATATCGCTTTCAAGGATCTCATAGTCGTTCGGATCAAGTTGGTAGCCAAGGCGGCTATCTATGACGGCATTATCTAGGAAGTCGGTTATCGTTAGTATCTGGCGGGCTATACCAAAACCGCTAACCTGTTGTAGAGTCGAGATCCGGCTATAAAGATATGATTTCATTGATAATGGGCCCACTAGTAATGTGGCGTAAATCATATCACAATTACAACTGACCGGTATTGCGCCGTCGTGATCCGTGTATTGCCGGGATCACGGCACAGGAAGTCTTGTCCACGGAGAGTGATATGAAGGTTTATGAGCTAAGGCGTGCCCCCAATGCCCGTCGCGTCAGGATGTTCCTGGCGGAGAAGTGTATCGAGATGACCTATCAGCAGGTCGATCTGGGGGCCGGGGAGAACCTGGGCCCTGACTTTCTGGCCAAGAACCCGGCCGGACGTATTCCCGTGCTGGAACTCGACGATGGCACCTGTCTCAGTGAAACCCTCGCCATCTGCCGCTATTTTGAAGAGCTTTATCCCGAACCCAACCTGTTTGGCAGCACACCCCTGGAACGGGCCACCATAGAGATGTGGAGCCGTTTCATCGAATTCAACCTCTGGCTGCCGACCGGCATGGCCTTTCGTCATATCACGGGTTTTTACAAAGACAGGGAAATCCCCTTCCCCGAGTGGGGGGAGGAGTGCAAGAAGAACGCCATGCTCTGGTTCGACAAGCTCGATGCCAGGCTGGCAGAGGTGCCCTATGTCGCTGGCGAACGTTTCACCATCGCCGATATCCTGGCCCTGTGCACCATCGACTTTGGCAAGGTGGTGGAGCTGCGTATCACCCCCGGTCAGGTTCATTTGCAAGCTTGGCATGAGCGGGTCAGTGCCCGCCCCAGTGCCCAGGCCTGACGGCCCTATTCCCACCAAGAGCCCGTTTCCATGAAAAGGAGTCCAAGATGATCGATCTCTATACCGCCGCCACCCCCAATGGCTTCAAGGTCACCATAGCGCTGGAAGAACTGGGATTGCCGTACCGAGTGATCCCGCTGGATCTGTCGGCACTGGATCAGAAGCAGCCCGATTTCCTGGCCATCAACCCCAATGGCCGCATCCCGGCCATCGTCGATCGGGACAACGATGACTTCGCCGTGTTCGAATCCGGCGCCATCCTCATCTATCTGGCCGAAAAGGCGGGCAAGCTGCTGCCCGAGGATCCCAAGCGCCGCTCCCAGGCCCTGCAGTGGCTGATGTTCCAGATGGGAGGGGTCGGTCCCATGATGGGGCAGGCCAACGTCTTCTATCGCTACTTCCCGGAGAAGATCCCCGCCGCCATCGAACGCTACCAGAAAGAGGGGCGCCGCCTGTTCGAGGTGCTGGACGGCCATCTGGCCCATCACGAATACCTGGCGGACGAGTACAGCATCGCCGACATCGCCACCTGGCCCTGGGTGCGGATCCACGAGTGGAGCGGTATTTCCATCGAGGGGCTGACTCACCTGCAGGCCTGGATGGATCGCATGGCCGCAAAACCCGCTTGCCAGAAGGGCATCAACATCCCCCCGCGCAAGGAGGAGACCCCGGAAGAGGCGGCCAAGCGGGTCCAGTCGATGATGACCCGCTAGACGAGGATGAGGGCTTTCTCCGGTTGACGGAGAAAAGGCAACACTGAAACAGACCGGGCGGCGCCTTGTGAGGGGCCGCCCGGTCTGTTTTGTTTGGTCAGGCGCTATGTCAAGAGAGCGGCTGCCAGCGCCCATCGGCGGCGTGGCTGGCCAGGCTGGCTTCGATGAAGCGCATCCCCGCCACCCCATCCTCGACCGTGGTGAGCGCCAGACTCTCGGGGGGCGGCGGGAGTCCGCTCTCAAGGGCGCGGATCTGCAGGGCTGCGTCCGTGTAGAGCTGGGCGAAGGCCTCCAGATAGCCTTCGGGATGACCGGCGGGCACCCGGCTGGCGTGCTGGGCCGCCGGGCTCGCCACCCGGCCCCGGGTCAGCCGCTGGCTGGTGCCGCCGGTCGGGGTCAGCCAGAGTTCGTTCGGCGCCTCCTGGCGAAAGACCAGGCTGGCCTTGCTGCCATAGAGGCGGATCTGCAGCCGGTTCTCCTCGCCGCTGGCGACCTGGCTCGCGTTGAGTGACCCGCGCATCCCATCCGGATAGCGCAGCCAGATCTGCAGATGGTCGTCCACCAGGCGATCCGGCACGAAACTGTGCAACTGGGCGGCGAGCTCGCTCGGCCACTGCCCGCTGATAAAGGCCGCCAGCTGGTAGGCGTGGGTGCCGATGTCGCCGAGGCAACCCGCCCGCCCGGCGCGGGCGGGATCCCCACGCCAGTCCGCCTGCTTGTTCTGGCCGGGGGGGATGGGGTTGGCGAGCCAGTCCTGCAGGTACTCCACCTGCAGATAACGCAGCTCCCCCAGGGCCCCGGCGGCGACCAGCTCGCGGGCGTGGCGCACCATGGGGTAGCCCGAATAGGTGTGAGTGAGGGCGAACAGCCGCCGCTGCTGGCGGGCGAGGCGGGCGAGTTCTTCCCCCTCGGCCAGGGTCAGCGCGAGCGGCTTGTCGCAGATGACGTGGATCCCGACCTGCAGGAAGGCGCGCGCCACCGGGGCGTGCAGGTGGTTCGGGGTGGTGATGGCCACTACTTCGATGCCGTCGGGTCTGGCCGCCTCCGCCCGGGCCATGCGGGCGAAATCCTCGTAAGCGCGGGTCGGATCCAGCCCGAGGGCGAGGGCGCTCACCCGAGCGTTGGCGGGGTCGGCGGAGAGAGCGGCGGCGAGCAGCTCATACTGATCGTCCATGCGGGCGGCCAGCCGATGGACGGCGCCGATGAAGGCCCCCTGGCCGCCCCCCACCATGCCCAGACGCAGTCGTCTCGTCATGAGGTTTCTCCTCCCTTGCCGGTGGGGGCTGTGAGTCCGAGCAGGTTTCGCAGCGCCGCTGGTGCCAGGCCGCTGCCGGCGAAATCATCGAAGGGGTGTTCGGCGACCCGGATGATATGGCGGCGGATGAAGTCGGCCCCCTCGGCGGCACCGTCTTCCGGATGCTTGAGGGCGCATTCCCACTCCAGCACCGCCCAGCCGGGGTAGTCGTACTGGGCGAGCTTGCTGAAGATGGCGCCGAAGTCTATCTGGCCATCTCCCAGGGAGCGAAAACGTCCCGCCCGTCCCAGCCAGGGGGCGTAGCCCCCGTAGACGCCCTGGCGCCCCGAGGGTCTGAATTCGGCATCCTTCACGTGGAAGGCGCGCACCCGCTCGTGATAGAGGTCGAGGAAGGCGAGGTAATCGAGCTGCTGCAGCAGCATGTGGCTGGGATCGTAGAGCACGTTGACCCGTGGATGCTCGCCGGTGGCTTCGAGGAAGCGCTCAAAAGTCGCACCGTCGAACAGATCCTCCCCCGGGTGCAGCTCATAACAGAGATCTACCCCGGCCTCGTCGAAGGCGTGAAGCAGCGGCAGCCAGCGGCGGGCGAGCTCGGCGAAGGCCTCCTCGATGAGCCCGGCAGGGCGCTGGGGCCAGGGATAGAGGTAGGGCCAGGCGAGGGATCCGGAGAAGGTGACGTGGGCACTGAGGCCGAGCCGCCTGGAGGCGATGGCCGCGGCCTTGAGCTGATCGGCGGCCCACCGGGTGCGGGCGGCGGGATTGCCGCGCACCGCCGGGGGGGCGAAGCCGTCGAACAGGCTGTCATAGGCAGGATGGACCGCCAGCAGCTGGCCCTGCAGATGGGTGGAGAGCTCGGTGATGACCAGCCCCCGCTCGGCCAGCAGACCGCTGATGTCGTCGCAATAATCCTGGCTGGCTGCCGCCTGGGCCAGATCGAACAGGCGCGAGTCCGTCGGCAGTTGCAGGCCGCGAAAGCCGAGGCTGGCGGCCCAGTCCGCCAGGCCGGTGAGCGTGTCGAATGGCGGCTTGTCCCCCATGAACTGGGCGAGGAAGAGAGCCGGTCCCTTGATGGTCTTCATGGACACTCCTGCATCAAAGCGTGGTGTAAGGGATGAACTGACCGCCACTTGGCGACCGGCGGGGCCGGTCGCCAGCGGCTACTTAGAACGGGGAGTCGGGGAAGTAGAACTCCTTGGCCGTCTGCGGGGTGATCAGCACCGAGGGAATGATGGTATTGGCCGGCAGCGGCTCACCCTTGAGGCGAGCCTCGGCGGTGAGCATGATGGCGTCATACATGAACTTGGGGGAGTAGGAGACGTTGGCCTGGATGCGGGGATCGCTGCCATCCATCAGGGTCTTGATCGCTCCCTTGGCACCGGCGCCGCCAAATACCAGCTTGATGTCGGTGCGCTTGGCCTGATCGATGGCCTTGAGCACCCCAACCGCCATGTCGTCATCGGCAGCCCAGACCGCGTCGATGTGCTTGAAACGGGTCAGGAAGTCCTGCATCACCTTGAAGGCGTCGTCCCGGTTCCAGTTGCCATATTTGGCGTCGAGGAGCTTGATGTCGCCGTGCTGCTTCATCACGCCGGTGAAGGCGTCGAAGCGTTCGTTGTCCAGGGTGGTGGGAATGCCGCGAAGGGCGACGATGTTCCCCTTGCCATTCAATGTCTTGGCCATGAACTCCGCCGGCAGTTTGCCAAAGGCGGTGTTGTCACCGGCCACGTAGGCATCCTGGGCACTGGTATCGGTGAGGCCCCGATCCACCACGGTAACATAGACCCCCTTCTGCTTGACCTGGGCCACCGGCTTGGTCAGGGAGGCCGACTCGAAGGGGAAGATGACCAGGGTATCTATCTTGTTGACCGTCAGCAGATCCTGCAGCTGGTTGGCCTGATCCGGCGCCGTGGCGGCGGTCTTGACGATCACCTTGAGGTCGGGGTGTGCCTTCTCCAGATCCTCCTTGGCCTTGTTGGCCCACCAGACGATCCCCGCCGTGAAGCTGTGGGTCGCGGTCGGGATGGAGACTCCCAGCGTCATCTTCTCGGCTGCCGAAACGCTGCTGGCACCGAGCAAGAGGGCGCAAGCCCCCAGAGTGTGTAGCATCTTGTTCATCTTGATCGCCTCTTGACTGTTGGGCATCTGCCCGTTCCGTGTCTGGCGAGATAAGCCCCGCCATGCCTGTTACCCGTTCTTGCTTTCTTCTATTCGCTCAACGCCTGCGTTGCATGAAGGCGACCATGATGATCACCACCCCTTGTACCGCGGCATTGAGATATACGTTGATGATGCTGGTCAGATTGAGGATGTTGCTGATGACCGACAGGAGAATGGCTCCTATCAGGGTGCCGAAGATGCGCCCTTCACCTCCCTTGAGGGAGGTCCCCCCCACCACCACGGCGGCGATGGCTTCCAGTTCCCACAAAAGCCCGGTGGTGGGGGTGGCGGAGCCCAGACGCGGCACATAGAGCAGGGTGGCGATGCCGACGCAGACCCCGAGCAGTGCATAGGTGAGCAGCTTGACCCGATCAACCCGGATGGCGGCGTAGCGCGCCACCTGCTCGTTGGAGCCGATCGCTTGTACGTGGCGGCCGAAGGCGGTGCGGTTGAGCAGCAAGCCCCCGGCCAGTGCAACCAGCAGCAGGACCCAGACTGGAATGGGGAGCCCCAGCAGGCTGCCGTAATAGACGGGGCTGTAGACGTTGCCGAGGGTATCATCCAGGGTCAGGGCGCCCCCATCGGCCAGGTAGGTCAGCACGGCCCGGAAGATGCCGAGGGTGCCGAGGGTGACGATGAAGGGCTCAATCTTGCCGCTGGTGATGAGCAGGCCGTGACCGGCCCCGAACAGCAGGCCGAGTATCATGGCCAGCGCGATACCGAGGCTCACCACCAGCAGAGGGGCATCCTCCAGTATCCCGGTGCCGAGCTGGTTCATGATGAGGATCATGGCCCCGGCGATGAGGGCTGCCATGGCGCCGACCGAGAGATCGATGCCGCCGGACATGATCACGAAGGTCATGCCCACGGCGATGATGCCGATGAAGGCGGTGCGGGTCAGCACGTTGAGCAGGTTGTCCAGGGTGGCAAAGTCGGGGTTGAGCAAGGTCCCGAGCAGGCATAGCAGGATAAGCCCCAGCAGCGGACCCGTGCCCGAGAGCAGGGTGGAGAGCCGCGCCTTGCGGGTATCAGTGGGTGCCGGTTGCATGAGCGATCAACTCCTCTTCGGTCAGATGATGGGCAGGCAGCACCGCCTGCAGGCGGCCAGCCCGCAGCACGGCCACCCGGTGGCACAGGCCGATCAGTTCAATCAGCTCGCTCGAGATGACGATGACGGCGCGTCCCTCGGCGGCGATCCGCTGGATCAGAAAGTAAATGTCCCGCTTGGCGCCGACATCGACCCCCCGGGTGGGCTCGTCGAGCACGATCACCCGAGGGTCTGGGTGCAAAAATTTGGCCAGGGCCAGTTTTTGCTGGTTGCCCCCCGACATCATCCGGGCCCGGATGGAAGGGGCCCCTGCCCGGATGCCGAACTCCTCGATGGCGCGATCGAGGGCCGCCCGCTCCGCCCCCTTGTCCAGCCAGGGGTGGGCATAACGCGCCAGGGTCATCAGGGTGAGGTTCTCGGTCAGCCCGAGGTCGATGTGCAGCCCCTTGCCCTTGCGATCCTCCGGCAGATAGGTGAGGCCCTGCGTCGCGGCGGCGCGCGGGCTGTCGATGTGCACCTCCCTGCCCGCCAGCCAAAGGCTGCCGGCCCGGCGCTCGCGCAGGCCGAGGATGGCCTCGAAGGCCTCGGTGCGCCCGGCCCCCACCAGGCCGGCGAAGCCGTAGATCTCGCCGCTTTGCACCTCGAAACTCAGATCCTCGACCCAGCCGGGGACGCAGAGCCCTTTCACCGCGAGGGCGGTGTCGTTGCCTTGCGGGGGAGAGAGCCTTGGAGGGAACATGTCGGACATCTCGCGTCCCACCATCAGGTTCGCCATCTGCTGGCGACTGAGGGAGGCCGTCTCTTCGCGGCTGACGAAACGGCCGTCGCGCATGACCACCACCTCGTCGGTGACCCGCTGCACCTCGTCCAGCTTGTGGGAGATGTAGATGATGGTGGTGCCCTGGGCCTTGAGCCGGGCGATGAGGGCAAAGAGCCGCGTCGTCTCGCCAGGGGTCAGGGTGGCGGTCGGTTCATCCATGATGAGCAGTCGCGCCTGCCGGGACAGGGCCTTGGCAATCTCCACGAGTTGCTTCTCCGCCACGATAAGCTGCCGTACCTTGGTAGAAGGATCCCGCTGCAAGCCAACCTGCTCCAGGTAGTGGCGGGTCTGGCTGGCCATGGTGGCTTCGTCCAGCAACCAGCCCCGCTTCAGCTCATGGCCGAGGAACAGGTTCTGGGTCAGGGTCAGGTGTTCGGCCAGGTTGAGTTCTTGATGGATCAGCACTATGCCTGCCTGCTCTGCCTCACGAGATGAGGCCCACTGACACAGCTTGTCATCGATGCGGATCTCGCCGGCGCTGATGGACTCGTAACCGGCGAGCATCTTCATCAGGGTGGATTTGCCCGCGCCATTTTCCCCGAGCAGGCCATAGACGCGTCCCGCCGTCAGGCTGAAGTCGACGCCGTGCAGCACCCGGATAGGGCCGAACTCTTTGTAGACACCGCGAAATTCGACACTGAGGCTCATCCGTTTTTTCCTATGGCAATCGCCCCATGGGGCTGCTGGTGAAGGGGCATCAGGCGCTGCCTCTGATGACGAGGCTGTGCGGGAGCAGGCGTCCCGGGGGTGGGCTGCCAGGGGTATTCAAGCGCTGCAGCAACAGCCGGACCGCCTCGGCCCCCAGTTCGTCCATGGGCTGCGCCATGGTGGTGAGGGGAGGGGAGAGGTGCCCGGCCAGGGCGATGTCATCGAATCCCATGATGGCGATGTCCTCCGGGATGCGCAGACCCGCCTCCTGCAACCGTTGCATCAGACCGATGGCTAGGGCATCGGCGACCGCGAAAACGGCCGTCGGGCGCGCCGGACTGTCGAGCAGCCGCTGCGCCACCTCGGCCCCCGCCTGAAAGCTGAAACTGCTGACCCGAATGTTCCACTCTTCTGCCAGGACCAGCCCCGCTTCCGCCAGGGCCTGGCGAACACCGGCTTCCCGCTGGCGGGCATAGAGGTAGGCGGGGTCGGCGCCGATGAGTGCGATGCGGCTATGGCCGCGGCCAAGCAGATAGCGCACCGCCTCGGCCGCCGCGCCCTGGTTGTCGATGCCCACATAGGGGACGGGCATGGCGGGATCAAACTCGCAGCAGGCCACCCAGGGCAGGGCATTGATCTCCTGGCTCAATCCCTGCTGGATGGAGTCGGGATCCAGACAGATGGCGCCATCGGCCCTGTGGGTGCGCAGCAGCTCGAAGGCAGAACGTTCCCGACCAGGATCTGCGCCGGTGTCGCACAGCAGCACGAAGTAGCCGTGCTGACGGGCGACCCTGTCGATGCCCCGCACAATCTCGATGTAAAAGGGGTTGCCGAGATCCGGCACCATGATGAGCAGCAGCCCGCTCTTGGCGGTGCGCAGGCTGGTGGCGAGCTGATTGACCCGATAACCGAGCTCGTCGATCGCGTGGTTGACCTTGGCCCGGGTCTTGGCGGTCACCCCTTCTTGCTGGTTGAGTACCCGGGAGACAGTCGCGGCCGATACCCCGGCCCGCGCCGCCACGGCTGCCATGGAGACGGGATTGACGGGGGCGGGGGCTCGGCTCATCGGGATTTCCTGTGTGAAATGTAATCGATTACATTTCTAGATGAGGGAAGGTGAGTTCGCAAGTTTTGGTAACAAAAAAATAACAACAATTTATGTCTTTGATTTAATGGCGATCTATTGGGCTGAACTTGCATGCACTTTAGGGGATTAGCCAAGAATCCCGGTTCGGGGAAGGGATGCAGTACGACATATCTCCCCTCTCCAGAGCGAGATTTTTGAAATGGGCCGGTGAAAAGGGTCGTCTCTTGTGTCATGTCAGATGGGGGAAGATTGGTAGTGGGATCTCGAGGGGCCTCGTTTAGCGGCTTCTGAATGTCGTGCAAGCGCCCTCTGGACGTTAGACACCGATCATGATCACCCTGGGTTGTAGTATCTCGTCCTGTATTCATCCGGCGTGTCCTGGCTCACACAGGGCCCAGAACATGTGTGAAACGAAGACTTTTTCCGGTGTTGCATTCCCGCTGCGCCGCTATGCCAGAGAAGACGTACAGCTACGCCAGCGGCTAGAAGAGTGAGCCGCAATGCTGGCAAGCCAGGGTTATCGTCGCCACGGCCTTTTTGCTCCTTCTCGAGTTCACTCATGCCAGAGGGTGAGTCCCGGTCATCTGCCCCGCGTTGGTTGATCATATTCATCGATGCTGAAAAACATTTCTGTCATGTTTGTTTGTTATGTTATAACGAATCGATTTTTTTCAACTGGTAATGATTTTCGTTTGGATGGACAGGATGACAAACAGATACAGGCATGCAGTATGGTGCGCCCTGGCGCTGATGGCAGGGGTCAATAGCGCCCAAAGCAAACCGCTTTCCATGGTAGGGCCCTGGGAGATCCACAGCATAGATCCCGCCAGCAACGGGGTCTTCTTTACCCGTATGCAGGTGGCAGAGACGCTGGTCGAGGTCGATGGCAAGGGGGCCCTGCTGCCTGGTCTGGCGAGCGCCTGGTCTGCATCGGAAGATGGTCTGCAGTGGCGCTTTACCCTGCGCCCCCACGCTCATTTTCACGATGGCTCCGAGGTGAGCGCCGAACAAGTCGCCTGGGCTTTGCAACAGGCATGGCGAAAACCCGGGGTATTGCAAAGCGCGCCCATCGCCGCCATCGAAGCCAGGGAGGGGGCCCTCGTGGTCATCTTGAAAGAAGCGTTTGCTCCTCTGGCCGCCGTGCTGGCCCACCCCAGCACCCAGATCCTGGCCAGGGCCGCGTATGACGACAAGGGGCAGGTGACCCGGATCATCGGCTCGGGGCCTTATCAGGTAACCCGGCTGCAGCAGCCCCAGCGGGTCGAAACCACCCGTTTCGATGGCTGGGATGGACCCAAGCCTGCCATCGAGAAGGTGAGCTATCTCATGGTCGGGCGTCCCGAGAGCCGCACCCTGATGGCCGAGAGTGGTCAGGCCGATATCGCATGGGGGCTGGATCCGGTGAGCATCCGCCGTCTGCAGCAGGCTCCCCGGGTGGAGATCGCCTCGGTCACTCTGCCGCGCACCATTCAGGTCAAGTTGAATGGTGCCGACTCGCGTCTGAGCGATCCCGCCGTGCGCCGAGCCCTCAGTCTGGCCACCGATCGGGTCGGCATGGCAACGGCGCTGCTGCGCGATCCCGAGATGGCGGCGACCCAGCTCTTCCCCCCGAGTTTGCGTGACTGGCATCAGCCCGGGCTGAGCCCGCTGGCCTATGACGTCAAGGCGGCCGAGGCGGCCTTCGCGGCGGCGGGCTGGCACAAGGGGAGTGACGGCGTACTGCAAAAGGGGGACGAGCGTTTTGCCCTGACCCTGCGCACCTTCCCGGACAGGCCGGAGCTGCCGCTGCTGGCCACCGCACTGCAGGCCCAGTGGAAGGCGGTGGGGATCGATCTCAAGGTGGCGGTGGGGAACTCGAGCGAGATCCCGGCGGGTCATCAGGATGGCTCCCTCCAGCTAGGTCTCTATGCCCGCAATTACGCCCTGGTGCCGGATCCCCTGGTGACCCTACTGGGGGACTTGGCCCCTGGCGGTGCCGATTGGGGGGTGATGAACTGGCAATCCCCCACGCTGACCAGCCAGCTTGCCGAGCTTGGACGGGGCAAGCTGGCCGCTGACGAAGCCGCCCTGCTGCGCCGGGACATCGCCACCACCTTGCAGCAGGAGCTGCCGCTGCTGCCGCTTGCCTGGTATCGCCAGAGTGCGGCGGTGAGCCGGGATCTCAACGGCTTTGAACTGGATCCCCAGGAGCGCAGCTACTACCTGACCCAGCTCTCCTGGAGCCAGAAATGAGCAGCATCTCGATGAGTGCCATGATGGGGATCCTGAGCCAGCGCTTGTTACAGGCCATGATGGTGGCCCTGCTGGTGGCGGGTCTCTGCTTTCTGATGGTGCAGTCCCTGCCCGGGGATATCGCCTTTCGCATCGCCGCCGGTCGCTATGGCTATGACTATGTCACCGCCGAAGCTGCCGCTGCGGTACGCGCTGAGCTGGGCCTAGCGGGATCGGCCCTCGGTCGCTTCGGTGACTGGCTCTGGGCCTTGCTGCAGGGGGATCTGGGCAACTCACTGGTGACGGGCGCGCCGGTGGCGGGGGAGATAACCCATCACCTAGGGGCGACCCTCTCCCTGGCGCTGACGGCCGTGGCCCTGGCCCTCCTGCTGGCCCTGCCGCTGGGCAGCCTGAGCGCCCTGCGCCCGGGCGGGATCTGCGATCGTCTGACTCTGGGCTGGAGTGTGCTGATGCGGGCACTGCCCCCCTTCCTGCTCGGTCTGGTGCTGATGGTGACGATCTCCGCCAAGCTCGGCTGGCTCAGTGCCGCCGGTCACGGGGAGGGGCACAACATCTGGCTGCCCGCCCTGACCCTGGGGTTCGGCCTCTCCGGCGTGCTGGCCCGGGTGGTGCGAGAGAGCGTGCTGGGGGTGGTGACGTCCCCTTACTATCGCTTCGCCCGGACCAAGGGACTCTCTCCCTGGCGGGTCTTCAGGCGTCATGGCCTGCGCAACAGCGGGGTCAGCGTCATCGCCTACACCAGCGTGCAGTTGGTGCTGCTCATCGAAGGGGTCGTGGTCGTGGAGAGCCTGTTTGCCTGGCCCGGCATCGGCCACGCTCTGGTGCACGCCGTCTTCTGGCGCGATGTGCCCATGGTACAGGGCACTGTGCTGGTGCTGGCGGCGCTCTTCGTGCTGCTCAATACCCTCACCGACCTGCTTTGCCTGCTCATTGATCCCCGCGGTTCCAAGGAGTCCTGATCATGTCCTCTTCATTCAAGGCAGGCCTGCTCCTGTTGTTGCTGATGGTGCTGTTTGCCCTGTTAGCGCCCCTCGTCTGGGCCGATCCGGCGGCGCAGGATCTCTCCCGCTTCCTGGCCGGCCCCTCCTGGCAAGAGCCATTGGGGCAGGATCAGATGGGGCGCAGCCTGATGGCGCGGCTGGCTGCGGCCACCCGCCTCTCCCTCACCCTGGGGTTGCTGTGCGTACTCACCGCCGCCTTGCTCGGCTGCCTGCTCGGTTGGCTCAGCGCCTGGCGCGGTGGCTGGCTGGACGGCCTGTTGCGCAGTCTGGCTGACGGCGTGCTGGCCCTGCCCAGCCTGCTGCTGGTGCTGCTCTTTTCTGCCATGGCCCAGGGCGGTTTTGCCATCCTCTATTTCGGTCTGGCCATGGCCCAGTGGGTGGAGTACTACCGGGTGGTGCGGGCCCGTAGCCGCACCCTGCTGGCCTCTCCCCAGGTGGAGGCTTCCCGCCTGCTCGGCTTTGGCAACGGTTATGTGATCCGTCGCCACCTCTGGCCCGAACTGGCTCCCCAATTGCTCACCATGATGGCCTTCGGCCTCGCCGGGGCCATCCTGACCCTCTCAACCCTGGGCTTCGTCGGGGTGGGCATTCAACCTCCCACGCCCGAACTCGGGCTGATGATGACGGAGGCACTGCCCCATTATCAGGAGGCGCCCCGCCTGCTGCTGGCCCCCATCGCCGTGATGGGACTGATGTTGCTGGCTCTGGTGTTGCTCACGCAGGGCGCGAAGCGCCAAGAGAGTGAGCCATCCCCGTTGGGGTCAATGCAGCCAGTGAATGCAGGAGTACAGTCATGAGCGTCATACATATCGAAGGTCTCAAGGTCGACGATGGTCACCGGGTGCTGTTGCAGGAGCTTGACTTGCAGCTCTCGCCGGGGCAGGCCTTGACCCTGATCGGGGAGAGCGGCTCCGGCAAGTCTCTGCTGGCCCATGCCCTGATGGGCACCCTGCCCGAACCGCTCGGCGCCCAGGGGCAGCTGTCGCTGGCGGGGCGGCACTACAGCCTAGGGGCGCCGGAGCGGCTACGCGCCCTCTGGGGACGGGAGCTCGCCATGCTGCCCCAGGAGCCGGTGCTGGCGCTGGATCCTACCATGGGGCTGCTGCGCCAGGTGGAGGAGGGGTGGCTCGGTGGGCGGCAGGAGGCCAGAGTGCGGGCCAGGGCCGCCTTGTCAGGGCTGGGGCTTGATGGGCGCGAGCGCCACTTCCCGCACCAGATCTCCGGCGGCATGGCCCAGCGAGCGGCCTTTGCCGCCGCCACCCTGGGGCAGGCGCGCCTGCTCATCGCCGATGAACCCAGCAAGGGGCTCGACAGCCAGGCCCGTGCTCACTTGCAGCAACGGCTGCAGGGCTACCTCGCCGAGTCCCGCCACCTGTTGACCATCACCCATGATCTCGCCCTGGCCAGGGCCCTGGGGGGCTGGGTGCTGGTGATCCGGGGCGGGGAAGTGGTGGAGCAGGGGCCTGCCGATCGGGTGTTGCACCACCCCCTCCACCCCTATACCCGCCAGCTGCTGGCGGCGGAACCAGCGGCCTGGCCCGTGCCCCGCTTCCCGGCCAAGGGGGAGTGGCTGCTCAAGGGGGAGGGGCTCGGCATGGGGTACGGGGAGCACACCCTGTTCGAGGGGCTCGACGTGCAGATAGCCGAGGGGGAACGACTGGCCATCATGGCGCCGAGTGGCGTCGGCAAGAGCACCCTCGGCAATCTGCTGCTCGGGTTGCAACGGCCGCGGGCCGGGCGGGTACGGCGCCGGGAAGGGATTGAGGCCCATCGCTGGCAGAAGCTCTATCAGGATCCGGTGCAGGCCTTCGCCAGCCGGGTGAGCCTTGGCACCCTGTTCGAGGATCTGCTGCGGCGCCACCGCCTCTCCGGCGCCGTGCTGGACGCCTATCTGGAACAGCTCGGGCTCAGCCCCCGGCTGCTCGCGCGGTTGCCGAATCAGGTCTCCGGCGGCGAGCTGCAGCGGCTCTCCCTCATCCGGGCCCTGTTGCTGCGCCCCGTGCTGCTGTTTGCCGACGAACCGACCTCGAGGCTGGATCCCCTCAGCCAGCAGCAGACCATGGCCTGCCTCGACGGGGCTCTCGGCGAGATAGGCTGCGCCCTCTTGCTGGTGACCCACGACGAGGATCTGGCCATCAAGATGGGGGAGCGTTGCCTGCGCCTCGGCCAGGGGGCCCAACCAACTGCATCCGTGCGACCTGCTCTGGCGGCCAGTGGATGAACGGCGACCCGGAAGAGGCACAGATAACCTGCTGATTTTCAGCATCGACGGGGCCAAGCGCCCCGTCACATTAGAAAAACTAGGGAAAGAAGATTATAAAGATTCGTTCGTTTTTTGTGACATGAATCACTAATATTGCCGCTGCCAGCAGAGCGTCCTGCTCCTGGCAGGTGCGGGTCCTCCGCCTTGTGTGTTTACCCTCAGTGACCTTGTTTGGATCCCCTTGCAGCCCTCTGCCAGGGGCGTGGCAGCATTTTGATGATTTGCGGACAACAGCTATGAATCGGCACAGCTTCTATCCCCTGTTTTTCTTGACCATATTGATGGTCGCCGTGGGTCAGATGACCCAGACCCTGTATGTCCCCTCCATTCCCATGATGGCGGGGGACTTCCACGTGGCCTCCGGCCAGCTGCAGGCGGTGATGGCTTGCTACCTCATCCCCTACGGCCTCTCCCAGTTCGTCTACGGGCCGCTCTCCGATCGCATCGGTCGCCGCCCGGTATTGATCATCGGCATGATGGTGTTCCTGGTGGGTACCCTGACCATCCAGCTGATCCCGCACTTCGCGGCCCTGCTGGCCGGCAGCTTCATCCAGGGGCTGGGCACGGGGGCGGGTGGCGCCATGAGCCGTACCGTGATGCGGGATCGTTACAGCGGCGCCGAGCTCAACCGGGCCAACAGCCTGGTGAGCATGGGGGTGATCTTCTCCCCGCTGCTGGCGCCGGTGCTGGGGGGCTGGCTGACCGAACTGTTCAACTGGCGCGCCGGTTACTGGTTCCTGTTCGGCTTCGGTGCCCTGACCACCTTGGCGCTGCTGCTCTGGTTCGCCGAGACCCTGCCCGAGGCTGCCCGCCAGCAGCCCCTGCGGGTCAGTGCCGCCTATCGCCACGTGTTCGGCAATCCGCGCTTCCAGGGCAACCTGCTCTGCCTGATGGCGACCTTCGCGGGGCTGGCGGTGTTCGAGGCGGCGGCCGGAGTGCTGCTTGGCGACGTACTCAAACTGAGCGCCCGCACCGTCAGCGTGCTGTTTGTGCTGCCGCTGCCTGGCTACCTGTTCGGCGCCTGGCTTTCGGCTCGCCTGAGCTATCGCCTGAGCCAGGGCAAGCTGATGCGCCTTGGCATCGCCTTCCTGGGGCTGGGATCGCTCATCATCCTGTTGCCGGGTCTGTTCGGGCTGGTGAGTGCAGCCTCCCTGGTGGGCGGCGCGGCTGTCTACTTCATCGGTAGCGGCATCCTCTACCCAACCGCCACCTCCTGCGCCATCGAACCCTTCCCGGGTCAGGCGGGGACGGCCGGTGCCATCCTCGGCGGCATGCAGAACCTGGGGGCGGGCATCGTCACCCTGCTGGCGGCCAGCTTCCCCATGCAGGGCCAGCTGACCCTGGGGGCCATCATGACGGTGATGGTGCTGATCGTGGCCTTGAGCTTCCTCTGGTTGCGCCATCACGGCTCACCCCACGAGCAGATGGCCGTGTGACAGCCGCTTGAATACCCAGGCCCGCCCCTCAACCGGCGGGCTTTTTTATGCGCCGACCCCGTGAAACGGCGGAAATTCGGGTTGGGTGTGGCAGAGATAAACGCTGCCTTGATGCAATATGGCAGTCGTGGATGTCTGGTTTTTGGTGGGATGGTGGTGGAAACTGCCATACAGGCAGAAATCAGGCAAAGAAAAAGCCCGTCAGAGACTGACGGGCTTTTTAGTTGGCACCCCGGAATGCCGTTGCCGGTTTGGGCCCTTGAACCGTCGGTTCAAGGCGGGGATCGAGTCTGACCGCAGGCTTCTCGGTCGAGCCGAGCATGCGCAATAGCCAGAAGGCAGATCCCCTGTTTGGTATGAATATCGGCTCGGGGACTTGAACCGGCTGACAAACACTCCAGGGAATTTTAAAACGGGTGGCGATTAGGGCTGCAGGCCCTCTTCATTGGACTCGCCATATTGTCCGTGCTCGATCAGGGCTGCTTCTATGGTGCGTTGCAGCATCTTGATCCGCTTGTCCATGGTCTCAGAGTATTGGTGGTTTTTCTCTTTTTCAAGGCAAAGCTCATGACAGAAGTTGAGCGCCGCCATCACCGCCAGCTGTTCGTTGCTGGAGACCTTGGAACGCTGGCGCAAGTCGATGAGCTTGTCCGACAACTGGTCGGCGGCCTGGCGCAGGGCGTCCTGTTGTCCCAGGGGACAGGATACTTTGTAGGGACGTCCCAGAATGACGATTTCTACGGCCTCTATGCTCATGCCTTCCTCAATACGGCGGGGCTTTTCTCCGCCTTTATCCACGTGGACAACTGGGCGGGACTATATAGCGCAGATGCAGAAGTTTCAAGGCCTTGCTGGCTCTGGAAGGGGGAGAATGCTAGGATCCTGACCATAAATTTCGCATATTTGCCTGAACTTTGAGCGGATCTTAGATGAGCAAAACAACCCCCTTGAAATACGCGGCCGTGGCCGACCTGATGGAGCAGCACGAGCTGATGGCGACGGCTGTCGAGGCCCATGGCGTCATCTGTGGTCTGATCTGCGGTGGCGTGGTGCTGGACGACAAGAGCTGGCTGCCGCCCTTCAACGATCTGGTCAACGACGGTTTCGGTCTGCCGGCCCCGGTGCGCCAGGTGATGACCGATCTCTATCAGGGCGTCATCGAGAGCCTGATGGCCCAGAAGGGTGTCGAGCTGCTGCTGCCAAGCGATGAGGCACCGCTGGATGAGCGCATCGATTCGCTGGTGGACTGGTCCCAGGCCTTCCTCGCCGGTTTCGGTGTGGTGCAGCAGGAGCTCTCCCGGGCTTCGGAAGAGCTGCAGGAGATGATCCAGGACATCGCCAGCATCACCCAGGTGAGCGCCGAGTTCGATCAGGAAGACGAGGAGAACGAAGCCTCCTTCCTGGTGCTCTACGAGCACGTGCGCCTCGGCGTCATGATGGCGTTCGAGGAGTTTGGCAAGCGCCCGCAGACCCCGAGCACGCCGCCGACCCTGCACTGACCCCTCGCCAATCGTTGAACGGAGCGCCCATGTGGCGCTCCGTTTTTTTGCGCCATTGCCTATGGCGATGCGCAGGCTCCGGCAGGACGCTTGCTTAAACGCCGGTCGCCGCTGCGCTTTTTGCCCGCGCCGTCGCATCCTGCCACCTGGCTTTGTGGTAGCATTGCTCCACGTTTTCAGCTTTCTTCCTCATCTCATGTCTCAATCCTCTCTGGTTAACGTCGATGTGGCTATCGTCGGCGGCGGTATGAGCGGTGCCGTGCTGGCACTCTCCCTCGCGGCCCTGCGCGGCGCGGATGGCGAGCCCCTGCGAGTCCTGCTGCTGGAGGCGAGCGCCCCCGAACTCAATGCGCATCCCGGCTTCGACGCCAGGGCCATCGCCCTGTCGGCCGGTACCTGCGAGGCCCTTGTCCGGCACGGGATCTGGCCGCGCTTCGCCCCCCACTGCGCCCCCATCACCCATATCCATGTCTCCGACAAGGGCCACGCCGGCCAGACTCACCTCACCGCGGCGGAGTACGGCTTGCCAGCGCTTGGCCAGGTGATCGAACTGTCCGCGGCCGGGATCACTCTGCAACAGGGGATGGCACAGTGCCCGCACATCCGGGTCTGTTGCCCGGCCCAACTGGCGGACATCGAGCCGCTGGAAGAGGGGGTCAGACTGCGCCTTGCCAGCGGCGAGTACTACCAGACCCGGCTGCTGGTGGCGGCCGATGGGGGCAACTCCACCGTGCGCCAGCACTTCAAGCTGCCGGTGACGCGCCACGACTACGGCCAGAGCGCCATCATCGCCACCGTCAAGACGGCCGAGGATCCGGCTGGTCGCGCCTTCGAGCGTTTCACCGAGGGGGGGCCGCTGGCCTTGCTGCCCATGCAGGAGGGACTCTCCTCCCTGGTGTGGAGCGTGCAGCGGGATCAGGCCGACGCCCTGATGGCCCTGGATGAGCAGGCTTTTCTCGCCCAATTGCAGCAGGCGTTTGGCTGGCGGCTCGGGCGCTTCCTGCAAACCGGGGTTCGCCATGTCTACCCGCTGGCCCTGGCGGCCACCGACTATCCCCTGGCCCAGCGTACCGTGCTGGTGGGCAATGCCGCCCATCTGCTGCACCCCATCGCCGGCCAGGGCTTCAACCTCGGCATGCGTGACCTCGACCTGCTCACCCAGGCGCTGGCCAGGGCGCTGGCCGCCGGGGAGGACATCGGCAGCTTTGAGGTCTTGAACGGCTATTGGCGCCAGCGCCGGGATGATCAGGCCCATACCATCTGGCTGACCTCGTCCCTGGCCCAGCTCTTCTCCAACGGCCATGGCCCCCTGGTGGCGGGCCGCAATCTGGCGCTCTCCCTGATGGGGCGCCTGGGTTGCCTCAAGGCGCCGCTGGCGAACCAGACTCTGGGGTTCGTCAGCCAGACGACGAGATGAGGGGAATGCTGCCAACGGGCAGGCTCCCCGCTAATTGATTGATGATGCCGGTGGCCACGGCGACCGGTCAGAAGGAACAAGAAGATGCAAATGCAGACGGTGGATGTGGTGATCGTGGGGGGCGGCATGGTGGGCCTCGGACTCGCCGCCGCCCTCAAGAACAGCGCCCTGAGTGTGGCCATCGTCGAGGGGCAACTGCCCGAGACTACGCTCGGGGAGGCGCCGGACAACAGGGTGAGTGCCCTGAGCCTCGCCAGTCAGCGGATCCTGCAGGCCGTGGGGGCCTGGGATGGCATCGAGGGTCGGCGCCTGCAGGCCTACGACAAGATGGCGGTGTGGGAGCAGGACAGCTTCGGCCACATCGATTTCGATGCCGCCAGCCTGCGCCAGTCCGCCCTCGGTCACATCGTCGAAAACCGGGTCATCCAGCTTGCGTTGCTCGATGCCATTCTTGATGGCAACGGTGGTGCCGGCAATATCCAGCTGCTGAGCCCGGCGCGGGCCAAGAGCCTGCAAGTGGGGGAGGCGGGGGCGGTGCTGCTGCTGGAAGATGGCCGCGCCCTCTCGGCCAAGCTGGTGGTGGCGGCCGATGGCGCCCACTCCTGGGTGCGCCGTCAGGCGGACATTCCCCTCACCAGCTGGGATTACGGCCACCACGCCCTGGTGGCGACGGTGCGCACCATTGAGCCCCACGAGGGGGTGGCCCGCCAGATCTTCACCCCGGATGGTCCGCTCGCCTTCCTGCCTTTGTGGCAGCCGGATCTCTGCTCCATCGTCTGGTCCATTCCCGCTGCCCGGGCCGAGGCCCTCTGTGCCTGTGACGAAGCGTCGTTCAATCGCCAGCTCACGGCGGCCTTCGATGGCCGGCTCGGGCTGTGCAAGGTGGAAGGGGCCCGCGGCGCCATCCCGCTCACGGCGCGTTATGCTCGCGACTTTGCCCGCGAGCGGCTGGTGCTGGTGGGGGACGCGGCCCACACCATACACCCGCTGGCGGGGCAGGGGGTCAACCTCGGACTGCTGGATGCGGCGACCCTGGCGGAGCAACTGCTCAAGAGCCAGCGCACCGGCGCCGACATCGGCCTGCTCGCCAACCTGCGCGGTTACGAGCGCTGGCGCAAGAGCGAGGCCGCCCGCATGCTGGCGGCGATGGAGGGGCTCAAGCGGCTGTTTGGCGGTGGTCACCCCCTGAAGAAGCTGGTACGGGGCGCCGGACTGCGGATGGTGGATACCCTGACCCCCCTCAAACAGGGGATGATCCGGGCCGCCATGGGGCTGGGCGGAGAGTTGCCGGCCCTGGCCAAGGGTGAAAAAATCTAATATTACCCGGGCTTTATCGCAATAAAACTAATCTGACGAGGCTGAATGCCCCCATGGAGCACCAGCCTTTAATGTTGGCGTAGACGGAAACGTTTTTCTGTAAATTGTGACGAAACGGTAAAAACCAACATTTAATCTCGCAAAAAGCCGGTTGATACTGTTTTTATCACTGTTTTTACCTTAGTGTCTGGTGTCAGTTTAAAGAGTGTGGATTAGTTTTTTTTGAGCGGAGGCATTCTGCTCTTGTCATATAATCCGCACCGTTCACGGAATCACTCTTGCCCTGCAAGGGCGAGAACGAGCGCAGACCTGGCGAGCCAGTCTCTCTCCTGTACCGGAGCGAGGAAGGGGCCAGGTGTTGTCGCCAACGCTTTAGGGCTCTTTGCTAAGGAAAGAATGCGATGATCCAGACTACAGTACTGCATCCCAAGCACCTGGAAGCGGGCGCCAAGATGGTGGATTTCCACGGTTGGGAAATGCCCATCAACTACGGTTCCCAGCTGGAAGAGCACCACGCGGTGCGCACCGATGCGGGCATGTTCGATGTCTCCCACATGACCATCGTCGACCTCACCGGCGAACGGGTCAAAGCCTTCCTGCAACACCTGCTGGCCAACGACGTGGCCAAGCTCACCGTCTCCGGCAAGGCCCTCTACAGCGGCATGCTCAATCCGGATGGCGGCGTCATCGATGACCTCATCACCTATTACCTGACCGATACCTTCTACCGCCTGGTGGTGAACTCCGCCACCCGCGAGAAGGATCTGGCCTGGATCCGCCATCACGCCGCCGATTTCGGGGTGAACGTCACCGAACGTCCCGCACTCGCGATGATCGCGGTGCAGGGCCCCCAGGCCAAGGCCAAGGCGGCCAAGGTGTTCAGCGCCGAGCAAAACGCCGCCGTGGCGGGCATGAAGCCCTTCTTCGGCGTGCAGGCCGGGGATCTCTTCATCGCCACCACCGGCTACACCGGCGAAGAGGGCTACGAGATCGTGGTGCCGCAAGAGCAGGCGTGCGATCTGTGGCAGGCACTGCTGGATAACGGCGTGGCTCCCTGCGGCCTCGGTGCCCGGGACACCCTGCGTCTGGAAGCCGGCATGAACCTCTACGGTCAGGACATGGACGAATCCATCTCTCCGCTGGCCGCCAACATGGCCTGGACCCTGGCTTGGGAGCCGGCGGAGCGCCAGTTCATCGGCCGCGCCGCCCTGGAGGCCCAGAAAGCCACCGGCACTAGCCCCAAGCTGGTCGGTCTGGTGATGGAAGAGAAGGGCGTGCTGCGTGCCGGCATGCCGGTCACCTTCACCAGCGCGAGCGGCGAGACCCGGGAAGGGGTGATCACCTCTGGCTCCTTCTCCCCGACCCTGGGTTACAGCATCGCCCTGGCCCGTGTCCCCCGCGACATCGGTGCCGAGGCCCAGGTCGAGATCCGCAAGAAGCTGGTCACCGTGAAAGTCACCAAGCCCGCGTTCGTGCGCAACGGCCAGCCGCTGGTGTAATTCTTGATTGCGGCGAAGGCGTAACCCCTTCGCCCGTTACTTTTGTTGAAGCGATCCAAGCACATCATAAAGGAAGCAGAAATGAGCCATATCCCGAGCGAACTGAAATATGCCACCTCCCACGAGTGGATCCGTGTCGAAGCCAACGGTGAGGCCGTGGTCGGTATTACCGAGCACGCCCAGGATCTGCTGGGAGACATGGTGTTCGTGGATCTGCCGGAAGTAGGCAAGCAGGTCAGCGCCGGTGAAGAGTGCGCCGTGGCCGAGTCGGTGAAAGCCGCCTCCGACATCTACAGCCCGGTGAGCGGCGAGATCCTGGCCGTCAACGAAGAGCTGGAAGGCAGCCCCGAGCTGGTCAACTCCGATCCCTACGACGCTGGCTGGCTGTTCCGCATCAAGCTGGACGACGCTTCCGAGCTCGCCAACCTGCTGGACGCCGATGGCTACCAGAACGTGGTGGACGAAGAGTAAGCATGCCGGGCCCTGCAAGGATTTGCAGGGCCTTTTTGTTTGGCCGCCAGTTGCAGCTGTTGCCCTGGTGGCCGGGTGAAGTCGCCCGCGCCAGCCCGCGAGTCCCAGCCGGATGAGACGGGCAGGCCGCCAGAATCGCGACCCCCGTCGATGCCCCTTGCGCATCCCGTGCCTGCCCGCTGGGCGGTGCACCGAACATGAGTGGAGTCGGCGCCGCCGGCTCGGGAATATCTATCAGGGCTTCTTTAGCAGGACCTATTGATCAGGAAATCAGGGAAATGACCCAGTCACTGTTTGAACTCGAACAAAAAACCGACTTCATCCGCCGCCACATCGGCCCGGGTGAGGATGAGCTGCGCGCCTTGCTGGCCGTGGTGGGCGCCGAGAGCCTGGACGATCTCATCGATCAGACCGTCCCCGCCGCCATTCGCCGTCCGGGCCCGCTCGGCATCGGTGCTCCCATGACCGAGGTGGAGGCCCTGGCCAAGCTCAGGGGCTATGCCGCGAAGAACAAGATTGCCAAGAGCTACATCGGCATGGGTTATCACGACACCCATGTGCCCCATGTCATCTTGCGCAACGTGCTGGAAAACCCGGGCTGGTATACCGCCTACACCCCTTATCAGCCGGAGCTGGCCCAGGGCCGTCTCGAGGCGCTGCTGAACTTCCAGCAGCTCACCCTTGATCTCACGGGGATGGATCTCGCCAGCGCCTCCCTGCTGGATGAGGCCACCGCCGCCGCCGAGGCCATGGCCCTTGCCAAGCGCATGGCCAAATCCAAGTCCAACCTCTTCTTCGTGGCCGACGACGTGCACCCCCAGGTGATCGACGTGGTCAAGGAGCGGGCGGTGCACTTTGGCTTCGATGTCCTGGTCGGCCCCGCTGCCGAGGCGGTGAGCGAGGAGGTGTTCGGTGCCATGTTCCAGTACCCGACCACCACCGGCAGCGTCACCGATCTGCGCGCGCTGATCGCCGCCGTCCAGGCCCAGAAGGGTCTGGCCTGCGTCGGCGCCGACATGCTCTCCTTGCTGCTGCTCAAATCCCCCGGCGAACTGGGGGCGGACGTGGTGTTCGGCTCTGCCCAGCGCTTTGGCGTGCCCATGGGTTACGGTGGCCCGCATGCGGCCTTCTTCGCTACCCGCGATGCCTACAAGCGCTCCATGCCAGGCCGCATCATCGGCGTCTCCAAGGATGCCCGCGGCAAGGCCGCCCTGCGCATGGCGATGCAGACCCGTGAGCAACACATTCGCCGCGAGAAGGCGAACTCCAACATCTGTACCGCCCAGGTGCTGCTGGCCAACATGGCGAGCTTCTACGCCGTCTATCACGGCCCTGTGGGACTGAAAACCATCGCCTCCCGCATCCATCGCCTGACCTCCATCCTGGCGCTGGGGCTGACCGCCAAGGGCGTGGCTCTCAAGCACGACAGCTGGTTCGATACCCTGACCGTGTTGACCGCTGACAAGGCAAGCCTGATCGCCAAGGCCGAAGGGCTTGGTATCAACCTGCGCGCGGATCTGGACGGCGCCGTGGGCATCTCCTTGTCCGAGACCACCACCCGCGAGGACGTGGCCGAGCTGTTTGATCTCTTCCTCGGCCAGGGTCATGGCCTGGACGTCGCCGCCCTGGATGCCAAGGCGCAGACGCACCATGCCATCCCGCAGGATCTGCTGCGCACCGATGCCGTGCTGACCCACGAGGTGTTCAACAAATACCACTCCGAGACCGAGATGTTGCGCTACATCCACCGTCTCGAAGCGAAAGACCTGGCCCTGAACTACGCCATGATCTCGCTCGGCTCCTGCACCATGAAGCTCAACGCCACCGCCGAGATGATCCCGGTGACCTGGCCCGAGTTTGGCAAGCTGCACCCGTTCGCCCCGCTGGCCCAGACCCAGGGCTATCAGCTGCTGCTGGCGGATCTGGAAGACTGGCTGGTGAAGGTGACCGGCTACGACGCCGTCTGCATGCAGCCGAACTCCGGCGCCCAGGGCGAGTACGCGGGCTTGCTCGCCATCAAGAAGTACCACGAGTCTCGCGGCGAGGGGCATCGCGATGTGTGCCTGATCCCGGCCTCCGCCCACGGCACCAATCCGGCCTCCGCCCAGATGGCGGGCCTCAAGGTCATCGTCACCGCCTGCGACAAGGCCGGCAACGTGGACTTGGACGACCTGCGCGCCAAGGCCGCCGAGGTGGGGGATCAGCTCTCCTGCC
This sequence comes from Aeromonas intestinalis, assembly GCF_054052485.1. NCBI lineage: Bacteria > Pseudomonadati > Pseudomonadota > Gammaproteobacteria > Aeromonadales > Aeromonadaceae > Aeromonas > Aeromonas intestinalis. The sequence continues at coordinate 139,383 of NZ_JBSTYK010000003.1, read as the reverse complement.
TGATGGTGACCTACCCCTCCACCCACGGGGTGTACGAGGAGACCATCAAGGAGGTGTGTGACATCGTGCACCAGTACGGTGGTCAGGTGTATCTGGATGGTGCCAACATGAACGCGCAAGTAGGGTTGACGGCACCGGGCTTTATCGGCGCGGACGTGTCGCACCTCAACCTGCACAAGACCTTCGCCATTCCCCATGGCGGTGGCGGCCCCGGCATGGGCCCCATCGGCGTGAAGCAGCATCTGGCACCCTTCGTGGCTGGCCACGCCGTGGTCAAGACCGACAAGGAGAGCCGTGACAACGGTGCCGTGTCGGCGGCGCCGTTCGGCTCGGCCAGCATCCTGCCCATCAGCTGGATGTATATCGCCATGCTGGGGGATGAGGGGCTGAAAAAATCCACCCAGGTGGCCATCCTCAACGCGAACTACCTGGCCAAGAAGCTGGGGGAATCCTTCCCCGTGCTCTACACCGGTCGCAACAACCGCGTCGCCCACGAGTGCATCCTGGACATACGTCCGCTCAAGGAAGCCTCCGGCATCAGCGAGATGGACGTGGCCAAGCGCCTGATGGACTACGGCTTCCACGCACCGACCATGAGCTTCCCGGTGGCGGGCACCCTGATGGTCGAGCCGACCGAATCCGAATCCAAGCGCGAGCTGGATCGCTTCGTCGAAGCCATGACCCGTATCCGCGCCGAGATTGCCAAGGTGCAGGACGGCCACTGGAGCCTGACCGACAACCCGCTGGTGCATGCACCCCACACCCAGGATGACGTGATGGACGAGCAGTGGGCTCGCGGTTACACCCGCGCCGAGGCGGTGTTCCCGTCCGACGCCGTGCGCGCCAGCAAGCTGTGGCCTGCTGTCAACCGCATCGACGATGTGTACGGGGATCGCAATCTGTTCTGCTCCTGCATCCCGACCGAGGATTATCTGGACTGATCCCTCGTCCGATCACGGTCGGCACATGACGACAAGGCCCTGCATCAGCAGGGCCTTTTTATTTGCATCGATGACGCAATCGGCACAGATGCCGAGCACCCGGCCTGTGCAGAGGGGCGTGTCATTCCTCCGGGAGAGGGGAGGCGTGTTTGCGAGCGCGTTTGCTCGTTCTGGAAATGGCCAAAAAGACAACGCCAAGGGTCATGAAAGAGGGGCCCAGCGTCCAGAAGATGTCCAGCTGGGTGGTCAGACCCACCACCATGAAGGTGATGCCGTTGGTGAGAAATACGAAGCCGAGTATCAGAAGGTTCCTGATCGAAAACATTGTGCTGCCTTGCAAATCGCCATGTGAGATGCCCCATAGTCACATGATGTGACGGATTGCGCCATCTCCGTGCGGGGCTGGCGGGAGATCACAGGTTGCGGATCCGCAGCCTCCAGATGAAGACACGCTTCGTGGATCCTGAGCAGCGTGGCGCCCGCTTGCCTGAGTCTCTTCAGTGCCCTGCCGGTGAACCTGTCCCCGGACATCGGCAAGACGCAACATCGAGTTCGAACAGGGTCAATCAGGGGTGAGCAAGCCCTGCTTTACAGGGCCTGCTCATTCTGGGGGGGGGGTGGGGAAACTGGGATAGGGGCTCAGCCCTGCCTCGCCGCTTCGATGGCGGCGATGTCTATCTTACCCATCTGCATCATGGCCTCGAACACGCGCCGGGCGACGGCCGGATCGGGGTCGGCCAGGGCCTGGGTCAGGGCAAGGGGGGTGATCTGCCAGGAGAGACCCCACTTGTCCTTGCACCAGCCACATTCGCTCGCCTGGCCGCCGTGGTCGATGATGGCGTGCCAGTAGCTGTCCGTTTCGGCCTGGGTCAGGGTGGTCACCTGAAACGAGAAGGCTTCGCTGTGTTTGAAACAAGGCCCGCCGTTGAGCCCGAGGCAGGGGATCCCCAGCACGGTGAATTCGACCGTCAGCAGATCCCCCCGCTTGCCCGAGGGGAAGTCGCTCGGGGCATAAAACAGCGCCCCGACAGCGGAGTGGGGGAAGAGGCTGGCATAAAACCGGGCGGCCTCTTCGGCATCGTTATCGTACCAGAGACAAATTCTGCTTATTGCGTCTTTCATGATGAGATTCCTTCGTTAGTCTGTGCCTTGGTGGCGTTTTTGACTGCCTTTGGCCTTTGTGGGGACACCGCGGCGCCGATGTCATCGCCCTGGGCCGCGACCTGGGTGAGCCACATCAGGTCGGTTGCATGTCTCCCTGCCATCCTGGCTGGCCGAGGTTCCCTCGCTGGACACGCAGTTTTTCGCCATCAGACGGGGCCAAGGTGTCATCGGAACCTGACCCGGCGCCCGTCTATTGGTATGGTGGGTATAGATGGCCCGGGCGCATTGCGACAGGGGCGGGTGACAATCAGGAGAGGAGTCTGGCATGGACAGTACCCAGCGTTTTTCGGCCCGAGTCGAGGCCTATGTGAAGTATCGGCCCGGTTATCCGGCGGCCATGCTGGATTATCTGGCGACCGATCTCGCCATGGGGCCGGATGCCAGCGTGGCCGACATCGGGGCCGGAACCGGCATCTTGACCGCCTTGCTCGCCCCCAGAGTGAAGACGCTGTGGGCAGTGGAACCCAATCCCGACATGCGGGGCGCGGCCGAGCGGCTGCTGGCGGGGGCCGGCAATCTCCATTGGCTGGGGGGCAGCGCCGAGGCGACCGGCATTGCTGCGGGGACGCTGGATCTCGTCACCGTGGCCCAGGCGTTTCACTGGTTTGATCGGGCCGCCTTCAAGCAGGAGTGCCGGCGCGTGCTCAAACCCGGTGGCTCGGTGGCGCTCATCTGGAACGACAGGCTGACCGACACCGATTTTCTCAAGGCGTATGAGGCGGGGCTGCGGGCCTATTCCGGGGACTACGAAGAGGTCAATCACCGCAATCTCGATGACGCCGACTTCGCAGCCTTCTTCGAGGGAGCATATCGCCTTGAACGCTTCCCCAACCGGCAGCTGTTCGATCTGGCAGGGGTCATGGGGCGGCTCAACTCCTCTTCCTATGCTCCCGCCATCGGGACTTCGGCCTATGAACAGCTGGCTGCCCTGATCCAGCGGGAGTTCGAGCGCTGGGCGCAGGATGGGCAAATTGCCTTCAACTACCAGACCCTGGTCTACAGTGGCCGGGTCTAGGGACGCAGACGTCGCGTCGTGGACGCCCCGAAAGGGGCGAGCAGCGGGTCGGTCAGCGAGCCTGGCGCCGATACAAACAGGCCCTCATCGGTGAGGGCCTGTCTGTTTGTAAGCGGCGCTTGAGCCGCCTGGACGTTATCCCTTGTCTAGGCCGAGCAGGGTAATGGCCTTGGCCAGGGTGTCGACGGATTCCTGATGCTTGCCCGCCTTGTGCAGGGCTTCGCCTTCGGCCCTGAGCTGCTTCACCTCGGCCAGTTGCTCGGCACTGAGCACGGGGTCGGCGGCCAGGGTATCATCGATCTTCTTCATGTCCATGGGACAGTGGAAGGCGAGGGCACTACCGGCGAAGAGCAGGCCTGCCAACAACAACACGACTCTCATCTTGACGACCTCCATGTTGGGATCCCGTTAAGGATAGCCTCTCAAAAACGGGGCAAGCCGGTTGAAGGGGGCAAGAGAGCGGGGCTACCATGACCCTTCAACCCTGAGAAAGGAGCGGCTATGGCACTCACGAGATTGTTGTCCCCCCTGACCAGTCTGGTGATCTTCATTCTGGGTCACGGCATGTTCAACACCCTGCTGACGGTGCGACTCTCTGCCGAGCAGGTGTCGGCCCAGGCCATCGGTCTGGTCTCTGCCGCCTACTTTGGGGGCCTGGTGCTCGGGGCCTTCGTCAATGCCCGCCTCATCATCCGGGTGGGGCATATCCGGGCCTATGCGGCCTATGCTTCCCTGCTCTGTTTCCTGTTCCTGCTGCACGGCATGGTGGTGGAACCCGTCACCTGGGCGGTGCTGCGGCTGCTCGGGGGCTTTGCCACCGGCGGCCTGTTCGTGGTGCTGGAGTCCTGGATGCTGGTCTCCAGCACCCCGGCCAATCGGGGGCGGTTGATGTCCCTCTACATGATCCTGCTCTACGGCTCCCTGGCGCTCGGCCAGTTGCTGCTCAAGTGGGTGGATCCCCTGGTGCTGACGCCCTTTGCCCTGTGCGCCATGGCCGCCACCCTGTCGGTGGTGCCGCTCGCGCTCTCCCGGGTGGCAACCCCGGCCATGGTGGCCCCCCAGCGGGTCGGCGTGCTGGAGCTGGTGCGGCTTACCCCGGCGGGCATGGGCAGCAGTTTCACCTCAGGGCTGCTGCTTGGCGCCATCTACGGTCTGCTGCCCCTCTATTTCACTGACAGCGGGGCATCGCTGGCGCGGGTGGCGGACATGATGGCTCTGGTGATCCTGGGGGGCATGTGCCTGCAATACCCTATCGGTCGCATCTCGGATCGCTACGACAGGCGGCTGGTGATCCTGCTGCTCTGCGTGACGCTAGTGGTGCTGGCGCTGTTGATGGTGGTGCTGCCGCAGAGCTGGCGTGAACCCGTGGCCGGGGGGCTGGTGTTCCTGCTCGGCGGCATGGCCTTCTCCATCTATCCCTTGAGTCTGAGCCACGCCTGCGATGAACTGCGCCCGGATCAGGTGCTCGGAGCCAACCAGGGGTTGCTGCTCGCCTACAGCCTGGGGGCCATGATAGGGCCCCTGCTTGCGCCCTTCGTCATGATGCACGTTGGGCCAGAGGGGCTCTTCGTCTATTTCGCCCTGTGTGGCGCCCTGCTGGCGACCTATCTCGGCTGGCGCAAGCGGCAGCGGGCGCCGATCCCCCTGGCCGAGCATCAGGTGTTCATTCCAGTGCCCCCCAACACCCCCATGACTCCGGAGCTGGAGCCGAGAACGGATCTGGCGGGGGAGGCGGTGCCCGCAAGCTTTGCCACCCCGGATGAGGCCGTGGCTGAAGAGGCACCAACCCGCGGTTAGGGCGCCAAGTGCACCGAGGCACAACAAGCGTGAGACATAAAAAAAGCCGACTCCAGGGAGTCGGCTTTTTGTCGGGCGCTGAGCCTATCAGGCGGTTACGGCATCGGTCTTGGTGACCGCCGCTTCTGGTGCTGCATTGCGAATGAGGTAATCAAACGCACCCAGGGCTGCGGTGGCACCGGCACCCATGGAGATGATGATCTGCTTGAACGGCACGGTAGTGGCGTCCCCTGCGGCGTAGACGCCGGGCAGGGAGGTGGCGCCCTTGGTGTCGATCTCTATCTCGCCAAAGCGGGTCAGGGCTACGTCGCTCCCTTTCAGGAACTCGGTGTTCGGCACCAGACCGATCTGTACGAAGATGCCAGCCACCGCCAGGTGCTTGATCTCACCCGTGGTACGGTCTTCGTAATCCATGCCGACCACCTTGCTGCCGTCACCGATCACTTCGGTGGTGCGGGCGCTCATGATGATGTCGATGTTGCCCATGGAGCGGGCCTTCTTCTGCAGCACCTCGTCGGCACGCAGGGTATCGGCGAACTCCACCACGGTGACGTGCTCGACGATGCCGGCCAAGTCGATGGCCGCCTCGATGCCGGAGTTACCGCCACCGATCACCGCCACCCGCTTGCCCTTGAAGAAGGGGCCGTCGCAGTGCGGGCAGTAGGCCACGCCCTTGGTGCGGTATTCCACTTCACCCGGCACGTTCAGATCGCGCCAGCGGGCACCGGTGGCCAGGATCACGGCGCGGCTCTTCAAGGTCGCGCCGGAGGCGAGATCCACGTTCACGTAGCCATCCTTGCTGATGGCGGCGGCGCGCTGCTCGGTGATCACTTCCACGCCGTACTGCTTGACGTGCTGCTCCAGGCTGGCGGCCAGCTTGGGGCCTTCGGTGTAGGGCACGGAGATGAAGTTCTCGATGCCGACGGTGTCCATCACCTGACCACCGAAGCGCTCGGCAACGATGGCGGTGCGAATGCCTTTACGGGCGGCATAGATGGCGGCGGCTGCGCCAGCCGGGCCACCGCCGACCACCAGGACGTCGTAGGGGGCTTTTTCATTGAGCTCTTCGGCCTTGCGCGCGGCGGCACCGGTGTCGAGCTTGGCGACCACTTCTTCCAGAGAGATGCGACCCTGGCTGAATGGCTGACCGTTCAGATAGACGTTCGGCACGGCCATGATCTGGCGCTCGGCAACCTCATCCTGGAACAGGGCGCCGTCGATCATGGTGTGGGTGATGCCGGGGTTCAGGGTCGCCATCAGGTTCAGGGCCTGTACCACGTCCGGACAGTTGTGGCAGGACAGAGAGATATAGGTCTCGAAGTGGAACTCGCCCTTCAGGTTCTTGACCTGCTCCAGCACGGCCGGATCGGCCTTGGAGGGGTGGCCGCCGCTTTGCAGCAGGGCGAGTACCAGGGAGGTGAATTCATGACCCATGGGGATGCCGGCAAAATGCACGCGGGGGGCTTGACCCTGGGGCGCGATGCTCATGGAAGGCTTGCGGGCAGCTGTGCCATCAGTCATGGAAATTTTGGGGGACATCTCGCTGATCTCGGTGGCCAAAGCCAGGAGTTCGGCGGATTTGTCGCTGTCGTTGCCAGACACGCTGATCTCGATGGGATTGACGATGTACTGCAAGTAACCGTTGAGTTGTTGTTTGAGGTTGGTATCTAACATGGTCGAATTCCTTCTTGCTGAATGCGGTCGGCACTATGAGAGGGCACAGAATACGGAGAATACTGGGCCAGAAAGCAGACCGGCACGTTTGAAGTGGGCCGGAAAACAGACCGGCCCTTGAACGGGCCGGTCTTTAGAGCAGGGAGGCTTAGATTTTGCCTACCAGATCCAGGGACGGGGCCAGAGTGGCTTCGCCTTCTTTCCACTTGGCCGGGCAAACTTCACCCGGGTGAGCGGCAACGTACTGGGCAGCTTTGACTTTGCGCAGCAGTTCCAGGGCGTCACGACCGATGCCACCGGCGTTGATCTCGACGATCTGGATGATGCCGTTCGGGTCGATAACGAAGGTACCACGGTCAGCCAGACCAGCTTCTTCGATCATCACGCCGAAGTTGCGGGTGATGGCACCGGTGGGGTCGCCGATCATCGGGTACTGGATCTTCTTGATGGTGTCAGAAGTGTCGTGCCAGGCCTTGTGAGTGAAGTGGGTGTCGGTGGAGACGGCGTAGATCTCGACGCCCAGCTTCTTGAATGCTGCGTAGTTGTCTGCCAGGTCGCCCAGCTCGGTCGGGCAAACGAAGGTGAAGTCAGCCGGGTAGAAGAACACCACGGACCACTTGCCTTTCAGATCAGCGTCAGACACCTGAACGAATTTGCCTTCGTGGTAAGCGGTAGCGTTGAACGGCTTGATTTCAGTGTTGATATAGGTAGACATGTATTTGCTCCTTGGTGATGTACATATGCCTGTCTGGCCAGGCCAGTCGAGGCGTTTAACTTTCGATGGAGGCATCATAGGGCTTTTCGCTAATCGGTCAAAGCCACAATTTTGAATCACATAAATCTATTTATTAGATAACCCATCACAACTGTACTCAACATGAATATCTCAGGACTTCACAGATAACTCATTGTCGAAGTTCAATTTCTGTCCTGCGGGTCACATTTTCAAGTCCCGGATGGGATCTTGTTTTACCCATGGGATGAAAGCAGGGAAAGATGAAGGTTCGTCGGGGAGGGCGAAAGAGAGACAAAAAAATCCCGGCGTCATCGCATGAGGAGGCCGGGTCATCAAACAAGGAATGGCGATATATAAAATGCTTTACAGCAAAGACTTACTACGGGGTGTGCAAACTTGCAGACATATGAAGGGAAGAGTACGGGTGCACAATCCTCATCTTCCCCTCGGCAAACATTGCATGAGAGACATGATAGTGTGATGGTGATCACAAAGCAAGATTATGATGTAATTTTCCATCCAAAATGAAAGGATTTCAGTTTTGCGGTCGATTTTTTCGACTGAAAACGCTTTTAATGTAATTTTATTACGAGACTTTGTGATCAGAAATCCGCTTGAGGCTCCTGCTCTTCAAGCAACTCCAGCAGATTGATGGCCACCGCAATGAAATCAGACTCGGTGACGATGCCCACCAGTCTCTGCCCCTTGATGACCGGCAGGCAGCCATATTTGTGGCGTTGCAGATAAAGTGCCGCCTCCTTGATACCGGCGCGGGGATCCACGGTCGCCACCTGGCGAGTCATGATGTCGTCGAGCTGCACGCTGTCGGTGAACTCCGCCTCCCGTTCCGGATTGATCAGCAGCAGTTTGGACTCACGGGTGGCGAGGATGTCGGAGAGGGTGACCAGTCCCAGCAGATGATGATACTCGTCGACGATGGGAATGTGGCGGATCCGCTCCTGCTGCATCAGGTCCATCGCCTGCTTGACGCTGTTCTGTGGACCCAATGTGAAGGGGTGTTCGGTCATGATTTCAGACAGTGTCATCATGGTGGCCTCCTTGTGTCTCTGATCCCACCCTAGCCCAGCCGTCGCAGTCAAAACCTGATCAGGGTCAATACAGATCGTTAAACAACCATTAACCCCCAAGAGCGGCAGATGCGGCTCAGTCCATTGTGTGTGATGCCGTGACTTCGTGGTCATATGCCTTGTCTCTAACCTGGTTCGGCGCGCACGCCAACGCCGCTGCGCGCGTGATGACAGGCCAGTAGATACCAATGCTCACAAAAGCGCCCGCTATCCCTTGTCTGCCTTGGGTTTTTGGTCTTTTGGGTTGCCTTGAAGTAAGGGGATAACTAGACTAGCCGCCGATTCCCCCCGAGGTGAAAGATGCAAGTATCCGATTTTCATTTTGATCTGCCAGACGAGCTGATTGCCCGCTATCCCATGACGCAGCGCACCGCCAGCCGTCTGTTGCAGCTCGATGGTCAAAGCGGCGCCCTGCGCCACGGTCAATTTGTGGATGTGCTGGACCAGCTCAATCCTGGCGATCTGCTGGTGTTCAACAACACTCGCGTCATTCCGGCCCGCATGTTTGGCCAGAAGGCCAGTGGCGGCAAGCTGGAGGTGCTGGTGGAGCGCATTCTGGACGAGCACAGCGTGCTGGCTCACGTTCGCTCCTCCAAGTCCCCCAAGCCGGGCACTCGCCTCATTCTGGATGGCGGTGTCGAAGCGGAGATGCGTGCCCGCCACGACGCCCTGTTCGAGATCCACTTCCTGGACCCGCGCCCGGTGCTGGAGATCCTGGAGGTCATCGGTCACATGCCGTTGCCCCCCTATATCGACCGCCCCGACGAGGACGCCGATAAAGAGCGCTATCAGACCGTTTACAACGAGAAACCGGGCGCCGTAGCGGCTCCCACTGCCGGCCTGCATTTTGACGAGCCCTTGCTCGAGCGGATCAAGGCCAAGGGAGTGGAACTCGCCTTCGTCACCCTGCACGTGGGGGCAGGCACCTTCCAACCGGTGCGGGTGGACAAGATTGAAGATCACCACATGCACTCGGAGTATGCCGAGGTGCCACAAGCCGTGGTGGATGCGATCGCGGCAACCCGCGCCCGCGGTGGCCGGGTCATTGCGGTGGGCACCACCTCGGTGCGATCCCTGGAGAGCGCCGCCAAGGTGACGCTGGCCCAGGGCAAGCCGCTGGCGCCATTTTTCAGCGACACCGACATCTTCATCTTCCCGGGCTATCAGTTCCAGGTCGTCGATGCCATGATCACCAACTTCCACCTGCCGGAGTCGACCCTGATCATGCTGGTCAGCGCCTTCGCCGGGTATGAGCACGTGATGGCGGCCTATCAGGCGGCGGTGGCCGGACAATATCGCTTCTTCAGCTACGGGGATGCCATGTTCGTCACCCGTCGCCGGGACGAGGCTTGATGCCTCGCCCTTCAGAACCTGTTCAAGATCGCTGAGTAAGATCGCGCGCAGCTTCTTATATACGGGCCCTCGCTGGGCCCTCAACTGTCGGACTGTTTCTCTGACTGCATCGAGGTAGCAATGAAATTTGAACTGAAAACCACCGATGGCCGCGCTCGCCGTGGCCAGCTGGTATTCGAGCGTGGCACCGTCCAGACCCCGGCCTTCATGCCGGTCGGTACCTACGGCACCGTCAAGGGGATGACCCCGGAAGAGGTGCGCGAGACCGGCGCCCAGATCCTGCTCGGCAACACCTTCCACCTCTGGCTGCGGCCGGGGCAGGCAGTGATGCGGGCCCACGGGGATCTGCACGATTTCATGAACTGGCAGGGGCCCATCCTGACCGACTCCGGTGGCTTCCAGGTGTTCAGTCTGGGCCACATCCGCAAGATCACCGAAGAAGGGGTACATTTCCGTCATCCCATCAACGGCGAGAAGATCTTCCTCGACCCCGAGAAATCTATGGAGATCCAGTACGATCTGGGCTCCGACATCGTCATGATCTTCGACGAGTGCACGCCCTATCCGGCCACGTACGAAGAGGCGCGCAAGTCCATGGAGATGTCCCTGCGCTGGGCCAAACGCTCCCGGGACAAGTTCGATGCCCTGGGCAACAAGAACGCCTTGTTCGGCATCATCCAGGGCTCGGTCTATGAGCCGCTGCGGGATGTCTCCCTGGACGGCCTGCTGGAGATTGGCTTTGACGGCTATGCCGTCGGCGGTCTGGCGGTGGGTGAACCCAAGGAAGACATGCATCGTATCCTCGATCACGTCTGCCCGAAGATCCCGGCGGACAAGCCACGCTACCTGATGGGGGTGGGCAAGCCGGAGGATCTGGTGGAAGGGGTGCGCCGCGGCATCGACATGTTCGACTGCGTGATGCCGACCCGCAACGCCCGCAACGGCCATCTGTTCACTACGGACGGGGTGGTCAAGATCCGCAATGCCAAGTATCGCGAGGACACCAGCACCCTGGATGCGGAGTGCGATTGCTACACCTGCAAGAACTACACCCGCAGCTATCTGTACCATCTGGACAAGTGCAACGAGATCCTCGGCGCCCGTCTGAATACCATCCATAACCTGCGTTATTACCAGCGGGTGATGCAGGGTTTGCGGGACGCGATCGAGCAGGGTAAATTAGACGACTTTGTAACTGAGTTCTACCGTCGGCAAGGGAAGCCTGTGCCTCCATTAGCTGAAAACAACGCTAAATAACAACGAGTTATCAGCTATTCATCAAATCTACATCAAACAAGAGGTTGTTAAATGAGCATTATCTCCAAGGCATATGCAGAAGGCGCGGCTCCGGGTGCACAGGGTGGTGGCATGGAAATGATCATCATGCTGGCCGTCTTCGGCCTTATCTTCTATTTCATGATCTACCGTCCCCAGGCCAAGCGTGCCAAGACTCACCGTGATCTGATGAGCTCCCTGGCCAAGGGTGACGAAGTGCTCACCTCCGGTGGCCTGGTCGGTAAAATCGCCAAGGTATCCGCCGACAGCGAATACATTGTGCTGGCCCTGAACGATCAGACCCAGGTCACCATCAAGCGTGACTTCGTCTCTGCCGTTCTGCCCAAGGGCTCTATCCAGTCCCTCTAATCTCCCGAGGAGCACAGCGTGTTAAATCGCTATCCGCTGTGGAAATACCTGATGGTGGTCGTGGTGATCGCCATCGGTTTTCTATATGCAGCCCCCAATCTTTACGGCGAAGACCCGGCCTTGCAGGTATCTGCCAGCCGTGGTGCCGAAGTCAAACTCGAGACGCTCGATCAGGTGAAGGAGACGCTCGACGCGGCCAAGATCCCGGTCAAACATGCTGCCTTCGAGCACGGCTTCATCCTGGTTCGTTTCAATAACACCGAAGATCAGCTGAAAGCACGTGATGTCGTCGCCAACAAGCTGGGCGACAACTTCATCACGGCCCTCAACCTGGCCCCGTCCACCCCCGCCTGGCTCGAAGCCATCGGTGCGGCGCCCCTCAAGCTCGGTCTTGACCTGCGCGGTGGTGTGCACTTCCTGATGGAAGTGGACATGGCCGAGGCGCTGACCAAGCAGCAAGAGCAGATGGTGCAGGATTTCCGGACCGAACTGCGTACCCAGAAGATCCGTTACTCCGGCGTGCGCCGGGTCGGTGATCAGGTGCAGGTGGTGTTTCGCGATGAGGAAGATCAGTCCAAGGCGGTCTCCTTCCTGCGTCGCCAGAATCCGGATCTGACCTTTACCACGGAGCAGAAGGGGGATGACTTCATCCTGCTGGCCTCCTTGAGTGAAGCCAAGATCAAGGAAGTGAAGAAGTACGCCCTCGAGCAGAACATCACCATCATCCGCAACCGGGTGAACGAGCTGGGGGTGGCCGAGCCGCTGGTCCAGCAGCAGGGTGCCGAGCGCATCGTGGTGGAACTGCCTGGGATCCAGGACACCGCCCGTGCCAAGGAGATCCTGGGCGCGACCGCGACCCTGGAATTCCACATGGTCGATGAGACCGCCGATATCCAGGCCGCCGCCAGTGGCCGGGTACCGCCGAGCTCCAAGGTGTACAACGATCGCAACGGTCGTCCCGTGGTGCTGCAAAAGCGCGTGATCCTGACCGGTGACCACATCGTGGGTGCCCAGTCTGGTTTCGATGAATACAGCCGTCCCCAGGTCAACATCAAGCTCGACAGCCAGGGCGGCAACAAGATGGCCAACTTTACCAAGGACAACGTTGGTAAGGGCATGGCGACCGTCTTCATCGAGTACAAGCCGGTGGGCCAACCGGGTCCGGATGGCAAGCGCAAGTTCCGCAAGCAGGAAGAGGTGATCAACGTTGCGACTATCCAGTCCCGTCTGGGTAGCCAGTTCCGCATCACCGGCATCGACAACGCCAACGAAGCCCACAACCTGGCGCTGCTGCTGCGTGCCGGTGCCCTGATCGCCCCGATCCAGATCGTGGAAGAGCGCACCATAGGCCCGAGCCTGGGTCAGCAGAACATCGACAGCGGTATGGAAGCCATCGGCTGGGCCATGCTGGTGATCGTGCTGTTCATGGGGATCTACTACCGCGCCTTCGGCTGGGTGGCCAACCTGGCACTGACCATGAACCTGGTGCTCATCGTCGGTATCATGTCGATGATCCCGGGGGCCACCATGACCCTGCCGGGCATCGCCGGTATCGTCTTGACGCTGGGCATGGCGGTGGATGCGAACGTGCTGATCTACGAGCGTATTCGTGAAGAGATCCGCAATGGTCGCGGGGTGCAGCAAGCCATTCACATGGGCTTTGATCGCGCCTTCTCCACCATTGCCGACTCCAACGTCACCTCGCTCATCACCTGCGTGATCCTGTTCGGTATCGGTACCGGCGCCATCAAGGGCTTCGCCCTGACGCTGGGGATTGGGCTGACTGCCTCCATGTTCACCGCCATCACGGTATCCCGCGCCATTATCAACCTGGCCTGGGGTGGACGGCGCATCGACAAGCTGCCGATCTAAGGAAGAGACATGTTTCAAATTCTACATTTTGAAAAGCCCATCCCCTTCATGCGTTTCGCCAAGACGGGTATGGTGCTCTCTGCTCTGGTGACGGTGTTCGCCCTCTATATCCTGTTCGATCGCGGCCTGAACTGGGGTCTGGACTTCACCGGTGGTACCACCATCGAAGTGGGGTTCCAGCAATCGGTGAGCCTGGACAAGATGCACGAGGCGCTGGATCAGCAGAAGATTGAAGGGGCGACCCTGCAATTCTTCGGCTCCAGCCGTGACGTCCTGGTACGCATGGCCCCGCAAGAGGGGGTCAAGGTCGAACAGCAGGGCAATGAAGTGCTGGCGGCCGCCAAGCTCATCGACGAGAGTGCCGTGCTCAAGCGCGTGGAGTTCGTCGGTCCCTCCGTGGGTGACGAGCTGGCGACAGACGGGGCGCTGGCCATGCTGGCCTCCATCCTCTGTATCCTGATCTACGTGGCGGTGCGCTTCGAGTGGCGTCTGGCGACGGGGGGGATCCTTTCCCTGGCTCACGACGTCATCATCACCCTCGGCATCTTTGCCTACTTCCAGTACGAGTTCGACCTGACCGTGCTGGCGGCGCTGATGACGCTGGTGGGTTACTCGCTCAACGACACCATCGTGGTGTTCGACCGGGTACGGGAGAATTTCCGCAAGGTGCGTCGGGGTGATACCGCCGAAATCATGGATCTCTCCATGACCGAGACCCTGAGCCGGACCATCATCACCTCCGGTCTTACCTTCGTGGTGGTGGTGGCGCTGCTGCTCAAGGGCGGTCCGCTTATCCACGGCTTTGCCATCGCCATGGTGATCGGGGTGGCCTTCGGGACCTACTCCTCCATCTATGTGGCGAGCGCCTCTGCCATGTTCCTCGGGATCAAGCGGGAGCACATGCTGCCGACCCAGGTGGAAAAAGAGGGCGCGGATCAGCAAGAGATCCTGCCGTAAACGACAAGGGCGCCGCAAGGCGCCCTTTCTCTTATGGCTCGACTGAGTCATGATACTCGACGACAGTGAGCAATCCGCTCGGGCTACAACGAGTGCAAGGAGCAAGCCATGCAACATAACCCCCGTTTTCTGGCACTGGTCGAGGCCATACGCCCGCAAGTGAAAGAAACTGACGTACATCAGATCAAGCGCTGGCAGGATGAGGGCCGCGACTTTCATCTGATCGACGTGCGCGAGGAGAGCGAGTGGGCGAGGGGCCATCTGCCGGGGGCGACCTACCTCGGCCGCGGGGTGATAGAGCGGGATATCGAGACGCGCTATCCCGACCCCGCCACCGAGCTCTACCTCTATTGTGGGGGGGGATTTCGCTCCATTCTGGTGGCGGAGAACCTGCAGAAGATGGGCTACACCCGAGTGGTCAGTGTCGATGGAGGCTTTCGCGGTTGGAGTGACGCCGGATACCCTGTCGAATCCTGATTTATTTGAGGGAGAGGGGCTCAGCCACATGACAAAGTCTCGGCTGACCTTTACCATATGCGGGTCAAGCGTAAGCGTCGGAGTGTTCATTGAACGTCAGGATAGGGATTGGATACCTCACGGGTATCCTGTTGTTGCTCCCCATGTGGGGTTGCAGCAGTAGCAGTCAGGTTGCAGCTCCTCAAGTTCCCAAGCCGCAACCCGCTTCGCTGGTATTGGCGACCCCCTTGCAGGTCTCCTACCAGAGCGAGTTGGCGCTGGCGCGACTCGGGCAGATGCTCAGTGAAATGGAGTTGACGACGGAACAGCGTGCCGAGCTGTTCTATGAGCGTGCCGTGGTGTTTGACAGAGTGGGGTTGCGTTCCCTGGCCAGACTGGATTTCAACCGCGCCCTGCGGGAGAAACCCGATTTTGCCGAGGCGTACAACTTCATCGGTGTCTATCTGGTGCAGCAGCAGAACTATGACGAGGCCTACGAGGCCTTCGACTCGGCGCTGGAGCTGGCCCCGGATTATGATTACGCCTATCTCAACCGTGGCATTGCGCTCTATTACGGCAATCGTCCCGAACTTGCGGCGGCCGACATGAAGCGCTTCTACGAGGCGCAGCCGGAAGATCCCTACCGGGTGATCTGGCTCTATCTGGCCGAGCAGAAGCTGGATGCCTCGGCGGCCATGAGCCGGATGCGCGAACGCCTCAACAAGTACGATGACGATGCCTGGAACTGGGATCTGGTTCGCCTCTACACCGGCGAGATCAATGCGACCCAGCTGATGGGCAACGTGGTGAAAGGGGTGAAGGACAACCGGGAGCTCGCCGAGCGCCTGTGCGAGACCTACTTCTACCTCGGCAAGTTTGAACTGGCCAAGGGCAACCGCAAGGAAGCCATCAGTTACTTCAAGCTGGCCCTTGCCAACAACGTCTACGACTTCATCGAGCATCGCTATGCCCTGCTGGAGCTGGAGTTGATGGCCCGCAAACCCGTGCCGCCCGGCGCCCCGAGCGCACAGAAGAGCAAGCAAGCCTCCTGACCCCGGAGGCAAGCCGTAAAAAAGGCCTCATCACGAGGCCTTTTTGCTGTCTGCGCGTTGGCGGCTGGCTTATCCCACCAGGCTCATGCCGGGGATCTGGCGCCAGTAGCCGTTGCAGTCGTGCTCCTGCAGCAGGGAAAGCGGTGCCTGACCCTGCTGGTTGGCCTTGAAACGGGCCAGCATATCCAGGGTGTTCATCCCCTCGGGGGAGAGACGCACCACGTCCACCAGGTCTGCCATTCCCTTGAGATCGTTGCCGAGGTTGTAGCAGTAGCCGGACTGGGTCTGGATGCCGTTGAGGTTGAACACCTTCTGCCCCTCGCGGCTGTGGGCGAGACGGCCGTTGGGATAGTGGATGCAGGCGAGCTCGCAGTTATCCTTGGGCTTGTCGAGTGAGCGGGCGGTGAAGCAGCGGGCCGAGTAGGCGAGCGGCAGGTGGCCGTAGGCAAAGACTTCCACCTCGAAGCGCTGGCGATCGGCCCCCAGATCCTGCACCAGCTGCACCAGCCAGTCCCGGGAGAGCTCCACCGGCATCACCCAGCGCTGCATTCCGCTTCTGAGCAGCATGCGCAGCACATCGGCGTTGTAGGCGTTGATGGCCGGGCCGCAGACAAACGGCAGGTCGGCCTCTCTGGCGAGCTGGACGGTGCCCAGATCGTTGGCCTCAATCAGCAGGTCGCCGTTGTCTACCAGTCGCTTGACCTCCTTGAGTTCGGACGGGGCCGAGATGAGCGCCAGGGTGGAGAGCACCGCCTGCTTGCCCGAGCTGGCTACCTCGCGGGCCAGGGCAATCCACTCATCCACCTTGAGTTCGCGGCGCTTGCTGCACACCGTCTCCCCCAGATAGATGATGTCGGCCTGACTCCGGGCGGCGGCCTCGTAGAATGACTGGGTGTCGGCCTTGGGCCAGTAGAAGAGCAGGGGGCCGAGAGAGAATTGCATTAGTTGTGCTCCTTGCAGTCATGAAAGCAGTGAAAAATAGGCCAGCCTTGATGGGGGGAACGGGACATGGGGTCTCCTGTCATTGCCATTGGCGATGGTAGGCACCCAGGGTCGTCTGGCTGCCTTCGGAGACACGGGCGAGCTGGGCATCCCATTCGCTCCTGACGCTGTAGCCCTCGGGGTTGGCGAGATAGCTGTCGATGGCGGCGCGCCAGACCCGGGTTACCTGCTCCACGTAGGCGGGGCTGCGCTGGCGTCCTTCAATCTTGACCGACTGGATCCCGGTCTGGCACAGCTCGGGCAAGAGGCCCAGGGTGTTGAGGCTGGTGGGCTCTTCCAGGGCGTGATAGGTCTGACCATCCACCTCGAAGCGCCCCTTGCACAGGGTCGGGTAGCCGGCGTTCTCCCCCGGGCCGTAGCGATCGATCAGCACCTCGTTGAGGCGGGATTCGAGGCCGCCGGGGGTCTCTTCCCAGCGCACGTATTTGGCCGGTGAGCAGGCTCCCACGGTATTGGGACTCTCGCCTGTCATGTAGGAGGAGAGGTAGCAGCGCCCCTCCGCCATGATGCAGAGGCTGCCGAAGGCGAACACCTCGAGGCCGACGTCGGTCTCGCGGGCCAGCTGCTTGACCTGATGCATGGAGAGCACCCGGGGCAGCACCACCCGGCAGACGTTGAAGTGATCCTGATAGAAGCGGATGGCGGCGGCATTGGTGGCGCTTGCCTGCACCGAGACATGCAGCTCCATGTCGGGGTAGCGGCGGCTGGCGTAATCGAGCACGGCGAGATCGGCGATGATGAGGGCATCGGCACCGAGGGCTGCGCCCCTGTCCACCGCCTGCTTCCACCTCGCATCCGAGCCCGGGTGGGCGAAAGTATTGATGGCGATGTGCAGCTTGCGGCCGTGCTGGTGCACGTAGTCCACCGCCTTTTCCAGCTTGCTGTCGGTGAAGTTGAGGCCGGCGAAGTGGCGGGCGTTGGTGTCGTCCTTGAAGCCGATATAGACGGCATCGGCGCCGTTATCCACGGCGGTCTTCAGTGCCGGCAGGCTGCCTGCCGGGCAGAGTAATTCCATCGGTACGCTCCGAGAGGGCAAAAATGCAAAAGTGGCCCGATTGTATGCACGGGCGCGCTCCCACTTTTTGACCTGAGGCAGCTTTAGGTGGCTTTACCCTTCTAGAGGTAAGTGGGCACAAGTTTGATTTTCAACAGGATCCTGCTCATCTCCCTGTGTTTGAATGCGCAAAAAACTGGGAGTACATCGTGTTTCAACAACTGCAACGTCGCCTGGTTGAACAGGCCCCCTGTCTCTTGCGTCGCCCCCTCAAACTGGTGCCCTTCAGCGCCCAGCAACACCTGATGGAGAGCCTGCTGGCCCAGGTGTTCAAGGAAGCCATTGCGGATGGCGACTTCGCGTTCCTCGCGGGCAAGTGGCTCAAAGTCGAGGTGACCGATCTCGAACTCTGCTGGTTTATCAGCGAGCGGGAGGGAAAGCTGGTGGTGGCCCGCGACTGCGAGCGAGCGGACGTCTGCTTCAGTGGCTGCAGCCAGGATCTTATCCTGATCGCCGGCCGGCGGGAGGATCCGGATTCGCTCTTCTTCCAGCGCAAGCTGAAGATAGAGGGCAATACCGAGCTCGGCCTCGAGGTGAAGAACCTGATGGACAGCCTGGATCTCGACGGTTTGCCCGCTCTGATGAAGTATCCGTTGATCGACATGGCGACCCTGATCGAACGCGCCCGCTCCGTGCAGGAGCCTGTGGCCGCGCCGGCGACCTGAATTGCGCCACAGATGCGGCGCCACTCCCTGCAAGTGCTGTCTGCGCTGACGCCGGGCCCGGAAGTCGCAATCGTCCCTGGGGCAAGGTAGCCGGGTACAGGGAGAGGCCGGGCAGGCTCGGCAGCCCGGCGCGAACCCGCAGATAGCGCGCGGGCCGTGACTCGGCGCGCAGGGGAGGGGGACATGAGAAGGGCGCCGAGTGATCCATCCCGGCCTTCCTCGGTCCACCTGCAACGCTCCTCCTCTCATGCCCTCTGGTTATACGAGTGGTCATTTTTGTTCTGAAATCCGGGCTCAGAAGCGGTGCCAAAATAGCGATTGGTTATGTTACAATTGCGCGCCATTTTTGACTGAAGATTGACTGGGCATGTTGGATCAGATTCGTATCGTCTTGGTAAACACCTCTCACACCGGCAACATGGGCTCTGCGGCACGGGCCATGAAGACCATGGGATTGACCCAGCTGGTACTGGTGGATCCCCAGGAGATGCCGGATGAGAACGCCGTTGCCCTGGCGGCCGGTGCCAGCGACATCCTGGCCAATGCCCGCATCGTCCCGACTCTGGAAGAGGCTATCGCCGGTTGCGGCCTGGTCATCGGTACCAGCGCGCGCTCCCGCACCCTGAGCTGGCCCATGCTGGACTCCCGTGAAGCGGGGGATAAAGCCGTAATGGAGGCTGCGATCCACCCGGTCGCCCTGGTGTTTGGCCGTGAACGCACCGGTCTCACCAACGACGAGCTGCAAAAGTGCCACTACCACGTCGCCATTCCGGCCAATCCCCAATACAGCTCCCTCAATCTGGCCATGGCGGTGCAGACCCTCTGCTACGAGGTGCGCATGCACTGGTTGCAGACGCAGGACTCCGTGGTGGCGGAGCCCGAGCTCGACTACCCCACGGCCGAGCAGCTGGAAGGGTTCTATCAGCACCTGCAGCAGACCCTGCAGCAGACCGGTTTCATCAGTGACGACCACCCCGGTCACGTGATGAGCAAGCTGCGCCGTCTGTTCAACCGAGCCAGACCGGAGACGGTGGAGCTGAATATACTGCGCGGCATCCTGACCTCGGTGAACAAATCCCGACCGCAAGGATAATCCCGACTAATTTACTCAAGCATATACTTGACTGATTTAGTCGGGTATGTGACCATGTGCCCATATTGATTTGTTCGCAAGACGGTAAGGCATATGAGACTGACCTCAAAAGGACGTTACGCAGTGACCGCCATGCTCGACGTGGCGTTGCATGCAGAGCAGGGGCCCGTACCCCTTGCCGATATTTCAGAGCGCCAGGGCATCTCGTTGTCCTATCTGGAACAGCTGTTTGCCCGCCTGCGCAAGCATGGACTGGTGAGCAGTGTGCGCGGCCCGGGCGGTGGCTATCGCCTCGGTCTGGCGCCCGGCGACATCTCGGTCGGTCAGGTGATCACCGCGGTGGATGAGTCGGTCGATGCGACCAAGTGTCTGGGCAAGGGGGGCTGCCATGGTGGTACCCAGTGTCTGACCCACTCCCTGTGGCGTGACCTCAGCGAGCGTATCTCCAGTTTCCTCGGTGACATCACCCTGGCGGAGCTGGTTGGCCAGGCCGATGTGCGTCGCATCGCCGGCAAGCAAGATGAACAAATGAAGACCGTGTTGTCCCTGGTTGAACGGGCCGAACGCGGTGATGTGAGCTTAAAAGTCCAACTATAAACAAACGTGCTTTCCACGACGGGTCGCTGTGTGACCCCGTCGTAACGGAGAAAAACATGAAACTGCCTATATACCTTGATTATTCGGCAACCTGTCCGGTGGACCCGCGTGTCGCAGAAAAAATGATGCAGTGCCTCACCATGGACGGCCTGTTCGGCAACCCCGCCTCCCGCTCCCACCGTTTCGGCTGGCAGGCCGAAGAGGCTGTCGATCTGGCCCGTAATCAAGTGGCAGAACTGATCGGTGCAGATCCGCGCGAGATCGTCTTTACCTCTGGCGCAACCGAATCCAACAACCTGGCCATCAAGGGTGTCGCCCATTTCTATGCTGGCAAGGGCAAGCACATCATCACCTCCAAGACCGAGCACAAAGCGGTACTCGATACCTGCCGTCAGCTGGAGCGTGAAGGCTACGAGGTGACCTACCTCGAGCCGATGCCGAACGGCCTGTTCACCATCGAACAGATCGAAGGCGCCCTGCGCGATGACACCATCCTGGTGAGCATCATGCATGTGAACAACGAGATCGGTGTGGTGCAAGACATCGCCGCCATCGGCGAGCTGTGCCGCTCCCGCAAGATCCTGCTGCACGTGGACGCGGTCCAGAGCGTGGGCAAGATCCCGGTCGACGTGGAAGCGCTCAAGGTTGACCTGCTCTCCATGTCCGCCCACAAGGTATACGGCCCGAAAGGGATCGGTGCCCTGTTCGTGCGTCGCAAACCCCGTGTGCGCCTGGAAGCCCAGATGCACGGTGGCGGCCACGAGCGCGGCATGCGCTCCGGCACCCTGCCGACTCACCAGATCGTCGGTATGGGCGAGGCCTTCCGCATCGCCAAGGAAGAGATGGTGAGCGAGAGCCAGCACATCATGGCCCTGCGCCAGCGTCTGTGGGACGGCATCAAGAATATCGAAGAAGTCTATATCAACGGGGATCTGGACCAGCGCGTCCCGGGCAACCTGAACGTCAGCTTCGCCTATGTGGAAGGGGAATCCCTCATCATGGCACTCAAGGATCTGGCGGTCTCTTCCGGTTCTGCCTGTACCTCCGCCAGCCTGGAGCCTTCCTACGTGCTGCGCGCCCTTGGCCTGAACGACGAGCTGGCACACAGCTCCATCCGCTTCAGCATCGGTCGCTTCACCACGGAAGAAGAGATCGACTACGCAGTCAAGCTCATCTGTGACTCCATCGGCCGTCTGCGCGAGATGTCCCCCCTGTGGGAGATGTTCAAGGACGGTGTCGATCTGAACACGGTCGAATGGGCTCATCACTGATCCCTTGCCAGCGGCAAGGGTTGGGTGAACAACAGAATTAGCAGGAGTTAGATATGGCTTACAGTGAAAAAGTAATCGACCACTACGAGAATCCCCGCAACGTGGGTGGTTTTGACAAGAATGATCCCAGCATCGCGACCGGCATGGTCGGCGCCCCGGCCTGTGGCGACGTGATGAAACTGCAACTGAAGATCAGCGACGACGGTATCATCGAAGACGCCAAGTTCAAGACCTACGGCTGCGGCTCCGCCATCGCCTCCAGCTCCCTGGTGACCGAGTGGGTCAAGGGCAAGACCCTGGACGAAGCGGCTGGCATCAAGAACACCGACATCGCCGAAGAGCTGGCCCTGCCGCCGGTGAAGATCCACTGCTCCATCCTGGCGGAGGATGCCATCAAGGCCGCCATCGCCGATTACAAGCAGAAGAAAGGTCTTTAAGGTTCGGAGAGCAGTATGGCCATAACCATGACAGATGCCGCAGCGGCACGGGTTTCCTCTTTCATGACCAACCGGGGCAAGGGCATCGGCCTGCGCCTCGGCGTCAAGACGACCGGCTGTTCGGGTCTTGCCTATGTGCTCGAGTTCGTGGATGAGCTGGCCGCCGAAGATCAGGTCTTCGAGCAGAAGGGTGTCAAGATCATCGTCGATGCCAAGAGCCTGACCCATCTGGATGGCACCGAGCTGGACTTCGTCAAGGAGGGCCTCAACGAGGGCTTCCAGTTCAACAACCCCAACGCCAAGGGCGAATGTGGTTGTGGCGAGAGTTTCAGCGTCTAAACGATGGAGCCGGCAGCCTGCTGCCGGCTCTGCCGTTCAAGGTTGATGGTGAGCAAGGCGCAAGCCTTCGAGTCTAAGGACACAGAATGAATCATTTCGAGCTGTTCGGGCTGGCACAGGGCTTCGAGCTCGATACCCGCCAACTGGCCGACACCTACCGCCAGTTGCAGACCCAGTTCCACCCCGATCGTTTCGCCACCGCCCCCGAGCGGGAGCAACTGGCCGCCGTGCAGCGTGCCGCCCAGATCAACGACGCCTTCACTACCCTCAAGTCCCCCCTGCGCCGGGCCGAATATCTGCTCTCCCTGCGGGGCACCGATATTCGTGGCGAGCAGCAGACCCTGCAAGATACCGGTTTCCTGATGCAGCAGCTGGAGTGGCGCGAGAGTCTGGCGGATCTCAAGGGCGAGGCGGATCCTGAGGGCGCCATCGAAGATTTTCGCCGCGAGATAGGGCATGATCACCGCGCCCTGATGCAGCAGCTGACCCAGAGCCTGGCCACGGGCGAGGATCTGGACGCCGCCGACTGCGTGCGCAAACTCAAATTTGTCGACAAGCTCCTCGAGGAGCTGGAACGGTTCGAAGACTCGTTGTTCGAGTCTTGATCCCCTAACGCTGGAATTGTGATTACCCATGGCATTACTGCAAATCGCCGAGCCCGGCCAGAGCGCCGCCCCTCATCAGCATAAACGTGCCGTCGGCATCGATCTCGGCACCACCAACTCCCTGGTCGCCGCCGTGCGCAGCGGTCAGGCGGATACCCTCTGCGACGAGCAGGGGCGCGCCTTGCTGCCCTCGGTGGTGCACTACCAGGAGGCGGCCATCCGGGTCGGCTTCGACGCCAAGCGCGAAGCGGCGCAAGATCCCCACAACACCATCGTCTCGGTCAAGCGGATGATGGGCAAGGCACTGGCGGACATCGATACCCGCCAGCAGCCCTATGAATTTGTGGCAAGCGACAGTGGCATGCCCCAGTTGCAGACCCGTCAGGGGCTGGTCAACCCGGTCCAGGTGTCGGCCGAAATCCTCAAAGCCCTGGCCGCCCGCGGCGCCGCCGCCCTCGGTGGCGAGCTCGACGGCGTGGTCATCACGGTGCCCGCCTATTTCGATGACGCCCAGCGTCAGGGTACCAAGGATGCGGCCCGTCTGGCGGGTCTGCACGTGCTGCGCCTGCTCAACGAACCCACCGCCGCGGCCATCGCCTATGGCCTCGACTCCGGTCAGGAAGGGGTGATCGCCGTCTATGATCTCGGCGGCGGCACCTTCGATATTTCCATCCTGCGCCTGCATCGCGGCGTGTTCGAGGTGATGGCCACCGGCGGCGACTCGGCGCTGGGCGGTGATGACTTCGATCACCTGCTGGCGGACTGGATCAAGGAACAGGCCGGCCTGAGTGGTCAGCTCAACGCCCGCACCCAGCGCGAACTGCTGGACGTGGCCGCCAACCTCAAGCACGGCCTGACCGATGCCGACAGCGTGCCCTGCACCTTCGCCGGCTGGCAGGGGGAGGTGACCCGCGCCCAGTTTGATGCCCTGATCCTGCCGCTGGTCAAGCGCACCCTGCAGACCTGCCGCCGCGCCCTGCGTGATGCCGGGCTCGAGCAGGTGGAAGTGTTGGAAGTGGTGATGGTCGGGGGCTCCACCCGGGTGCCCCTGGTGCGCGAACAGGTGGGGACCTTCTTCGGCCGCACCCCGCTCACCAGCATCGATCCGGACAAGGTCGTGGCCATCGGTGCCGCCATCCAGGCGGACATCCTGGTGGGCAACAAGCCGGATGCCGAGATGCTGCTGCTGGACGTGATCCCGCTCTCTCTGGGGCTCGAGACCATGGGGGGCCTCGCCGAGAAGGTGATCCCGCGCAACACCACCATTCCGGTGGCCCGCGCCCAGGAGTTCACCACCTTCAAGGACGGTCAGACCGCCATGGCCATTCACGTGGTGCAGGGTGAGCGCGAATTGGTGGCCGATTGCCGCTCCCTCGCCCGCTTCACCCTGACCGGCATTCCGCCCATGGCGGCGGGCGCCGCCCACATCCGGGTCACCTTCCAGGTGGATGCGGATGGACTGCTGTCGGTCAGCGCCATGGAGAAATCGTCCGGTGTGCAGGCAGAAATCCAGATAAAACCCTCTTACGGCCTGGCGGAGGAGGATATTCTAAGCATGCTGAGCGCCTCCATCGCCAATGCCCAGCAAGACATGGATGCCCGCATGCTGGCGGAGCAGCAGGTCGAGGCGGATCGGGTGGTGGAGAGCCTCAATGCCGCCCTGGCTGCCGATGGCGAGGCTCTGCTCAATGCCGCCGAGCGCGCCGAGATCGATGCCGCCATTGCCCATCTGCTGGCCATGCGTGCCAGCGGCACAACCAATCAAATCAAAGATGCCATCGAGGCGGCGGATGCTGCCAGTGGCGAGTTTGCGGCCCGTCGCATGGATGCCTCCATTCGCAAGGTGCTGACCGGCCAAAACGTCAACAAGGTGTAATATGCCAAAAGTGATCATTCTGCCTCACCCCGAACTCTGCCCGGAGGGTGCCGCCCTCGAAGGACAAGTCGGTGAGACCATCCTCGACATCGCCCTGCGCAACGGCATCGAGGTCGAACACGCCTGCGAGAAGTCCTGTGCCTGCACCACCTGCCACTGCATCGTGCGTGAAGGCTTTGACTCCCTCGAGCCGAGCGACGAGCTGGAAGACGACATGCTGGACAAGGCATGGGGACTGGAGCCGGAGTCCCGGCTGAGTTGCCAGGCCCGTCTGGCGGATGAGGATCTGGTGGTGGAGCTGCCCAAGTACACCCTCAACCTCGCCTCCGAGCGCCATTGATGTGCCGTTAATTACACATGAGTGAATTGCACGTGCAGCATCGGGCGGTGCAATGATGATATGGTGAAGGCCGACCCTCTCGGGGGACGGCCTTTTTTGTATGCCCGCATTCCCCAGGTTGAACGACTTCGATCGAATAAATAGTGCCGAGAAAAGGAAGCAAGCTAAATGGCAGAGAAGATGAAAGTCCTGTTGTCCACCGACGCCGCCGCCGCCCACTGGGGCGAGGGGGCATCACTCAGTTTCAGCGGCGATGAGGCCCTGATCCACCTGGGAGCAACCACTCAGGAGAAGGAGGTGCTGCGCCTCATCCAGCGCGCCGCCCGCCGCCTCGAATCGAGCGGCATCAAGCGGGTCGAGTTGGCCGCCGGGGGCTGGGATCTGGAGCGGCGGTACGCCTTCTCCCAGGGCTTCTATGCCGCCAAGGGAGAGCGGGTGCTGGCGTTTGGTGAGCAGGATGATGCCGAGGCCGCTGAGCTGGCGGCCCTCATCAAGGCGACCCGCTGGGTGCGCGAGGTGACCAATGGCTGCCCCGAGGCCATCTACCCCATGAGCCTGGCGGAGTCCGCCCTGCTGCTCATCCGCGGTCTGGCGGGGGACAGTGTCACCGCCCGCATCACTGCCGGTGAGGCGCTGCGCGAGGCCGGCCATATCGGGATCTGGTCCGTGGGCCGAGGCAGCGAGCGGGAGCCCGTGCTGCTGGAGCTTGACTACAACCCGACCGGGGATGCCAACGCCCCGGTGACGGCGGCCCTGGTGGGCAAGGGGATCACCTTCGACTCCGGTGGCTACTCCATGAAGTCCTCCGACAACATGCTGCCGATGAAGTCCGACATGGGGGGCGCCGCCATGGTGACCGGCGCCCTGGCGCTGGCCATCAGCCGTGGCTTGAACAAGCGGGTCAAACTCATCCTCTGCTGCGCCGAGAACCTGGTCTCCGGCCACGCCTTCAAGCTTGGCGACATCCTGACCTATCGCAACGGCATCTCGGTGGAGATCCAGAACACGGACGCGGAAGGTCGCCTGGTGCTGGCGGACGGTCTGCTGGCCGCGAGCGAGAGCGGCGCCGCCTATATTCTGGACGCCGCTACCCTGACGGGCGCCGCCAAGACGGCGCTGGGCCGCGACTACAACGCCGTGTTTGCCCTGGATGAGGCGGAGCAGGTGCGTGCCCTGGCCGCCGCCCGGGCAGAAAACGAGAAGGCCTGGGCCCTGCCGCTGGAACCCTGGCATGCGGGCCAGCTCATCTCGGCCTTCGCCGATCTGGGCAACGTCGCCTCCGCCGAAGGCACTGCCGGTGCGACCACCGCGGCGGCCTTCCTGTCGCGCTTCGTGCGCGGCGAAGGGCAGGGCTGGGTGCACCTGGATCTGGCTGCCTCCTACCAGAAATCCGGCAACGATCTCTGGGCCACCGGCGCCAAGGGTCATGGCCTGCGTACCATCGCCCGCTGGTTGCAGGAGGTGGCTGAATGAACATGAGTTTGTACTGCGGGTGGAGCCCTGAAGGGCATTCCATGCTGGCAGGCCGGGCCTGCGCATCCCTGATTGTCCCAGGTTGAAGGAGAAGGCGGAATGAACATCTGGCTGAGCCGTGAATTTGCCGCCCCCGAGTGGGGGGAGGGCGCCCTTTTGTCCCACCGTGCCGATGGTGCCGTGATCCATCTGGTGACCGCCAGTCCCTTGCTGGATATCCAGCAGGCGGCCCGTCGTCTGTGCAGCCAGGGGATCCAGAAGGTGGCCCTGTGCGGTCACTGGGAGCGCGAGCAGCAGTGGGCTTTCGCTCAGGGTCTGCAGACCCCCAAGGCCGAGGTGGAACTGCAATGGGCCACCTCGTCCGAAGAGGACAGGGAAGAGCTGGAGGCGCGCTGGCTGTGCGGGCGCTGGGTGCGGGAGGTGACCAACGCCACCCCGGAGCAGCTGGGACCGCTGGATCTGGCGGTGGAGGCGGCAGCCTTCATCACCGAACTGGCACCGGATCGCGTCAGCCACCGCATCCTCAAGGGAGAGGCGTTGCAACAGGCGGGCTGGGTCGGCATCTACCAGGTCGGCCGCGGCAGCGATCGCGAGCCCGTGCTGCTGGAGCTTGACTACAACCCGAGCCGGGATCCCAAGGCACCGGTGGCCGCGGCCCTGGTGGGCAAGGGTATCACCTTCGACTCCGGCGGTTACTCCATGAAAACCTCCCAGGGCATGCTCACCATGAAGCATGACATGGGGGGGGCCGCCATCGTCACCGGCGCCCTGGCGCTCTCCATCCTGCGGGGGCTGGACAAGAGGGTGAAGCTCATCCTCTGCTGCGCCGAGAACCTGGTCTCCGGCCATGCCTACAAGCTGGGTGACATTCTCACCTACAAGAACGGCACCACGGTGGAGATCGTCAACACCGACGCCGAGGGGCGTCTGGTACTGGCGGATGGCCTGCAGCTCGCCGGAGAATCCGGTGCTCCCCTCATCATCGATGCCGCCACCCTGACCGGGGCGGCGGTGATGGCGCTAGGGGGGCGCTACAATGCCCTGTTCGGGCTGGACAAGGGGCTGGTGAGCCGGGCCATGGCCTATTCGGATGCAGAGCAGGAACCGGCCTGGCCGCTGCCGCTCGAACCCTGGCATCGCCAGCAGTGCCCGTCCCACTACGCCGACACCGCCAACAGCCGACCGGTGCCAGGGGGCGGCCCGGGCGGGGCCTCCAACGCGGCGGGTTTCCTCTCCCGCTTCGTGCCGGGCGAGGGGCAGGGGTGGCTGCACGTCGACCTTGCCGCCTGTTTCAGCGACAACGGCGACAGCCTCTGGGCACCCGGAGCAAACACCCTGGGAATGCGCACCATAGCGCACACCCTGCTGGCGGAGACTCGCTAAGTAGCATGACGTATCGCAAGGGCACCGGAAGGTGCCCTTTTCCATGGCGCCGGATAAATGAGCGATAGCGTCACTTTTAACTGGTTAAGCAAGCTATCGTGCGCAAGCGCACATTTTTTCCTGCTGCCCTGGGACAAGATGAGTCACCATGTTGTTTCAAAGAGGCATTTGTTTAATAAAAAGTTGCTTTTTTGTGTGTTGTTTCGGTTTTTGTTTACGTATAATCGCCGCCGAACATGGATTCCTACAATAAAACTCTGTAGTTAAGGAAAGAACTCAATGGCTATCGAACGTACCTTCTCTATCGTCAAGCCGGATGCGGTCAGCAAGAACCTGATCGGCGCCATCTACAGCCGCTTCGAGAGCGCCGGTCTGAAAATCGTCGCCGCCAAGATGCTGCACCTGACCAGCGAACAAGCCGCCGGTTTCTACGCCGAGCACCAGGGCAAGCCTTTCTATGACGGCCTGGTGGCCTTCATGACTTCCGGCCCCGTCATGGTACAGGTGCTGGAAGGGGAAGAGGCGATTCGTCGTCATCGCGAGATCATGGGCGCCACCAATCCGAAAGAGGCCCTGGCCGGTACCCTGCGTTCCTGCTACGCCGAAAGCATCGATCGCAACGCCGTCCACGGCTCCGACGCCCCGGCCTCTGCCGCCCGCGAAATCGCCTACTTCTTCTCCGAAGGGGAAATCTGCCCCCGCGGCTGATTGTCACCCAAGATCATCAAGGGAGCCTCGGCTCCCTTTTGTTTTTTGGTCATTTGCGCCATATCCACTTATTCTCCAGGTGGAAAGCCAGACCCATTATTTGTACAATGCCGCCCCCTGACATCGGTCAGCCAATAATTTATGAAGTGTGTGAGCTGAGGCCCTTGATGAGCGCAACAAAAACCAACCTGCTGGATCTCGATCGGGATGCCATGCGTGCCTTCTTCGTCGAACTGGGCGAGAAGCCGTTCCGGGCAGATCAGATAATGAAGTGGATCTATCACTTTGGTTGTGATGATTTCGATCAGATGAGCAACGTCAACAAGGCGCTGCGCGAGCGTCTCAAGACCATCGCCGAGATCCGCGCCCCCGAGGTGAGCCGCGAGCAGCGCTCCACCGATGGCACCATCAAGTGGGCCATGCAGGTGGGGGATCAGGAGGTGGAAACCGTCTATATCCCCGAGGCGGAACGCGCCACCCTGTGCGTCTCTTCCCAGGTGGGCTGTGCCCTGGCCTGTACCTTCTGCTCCACCGCTCAGCAAGGCTTCAACCGCAACCTGAAAGTTTCCGAGATCATCGGCCAGGTCTGGCGCGCCGCCAAGATCGTGGGCGGCAAGCGTCCCATCACCAACGTGGTGATGATGGGTATGGGTGAGCCGCTGCTCAACCTCGCCAACGTGGTACCGGCCATGAAGCTGATGATGGATGACTTCGGTTTCAGCATCTCCAAGCGCCGCGTGACACTCTCCACCTCCGGCGTGGTACCGGCTCTGGACATGCTGGGTGACCAGATTGACGTGGCGCTGGCGATCTCCCTGCACGCACCGAACGACAAGCTGCGCTCCGAGATCATGCCGATCAACGACAAGTACAACATCGAGGACTTCCTCGCCGGGGTACGCCGTTATCTGGCCAAATCCAACGCCAACGGCGGTCGGGTGACCGTGGAGTATGTGCTGCTCGATCATATCAATGACGACATGCAGCATGCCCATGAGCTGGCCAAGGTACTCAAAGACACCCCCTGCAAGATCAACCTGATCCCGTTCAACCCCTTCCCGGGCAACCCGTTCGGCAAGCCGAGCAACAGTCGCATCGACCGTTTCTCCAAGGTGCTGATGGAATATGACCTGACCGTCATCGTGCGCAAGACCCGCGGGGATGACATCGATGCGGCCTGTGGCCAGCTGGTGGGGGAGGTGATTGACCGCACCAAGCGCACCATGAAAAATCGGATGCAACAGGATGGGATTTCCGTCAAAATGGTTTAACCGCTAAGCCATTGTATAGTCAGGGAATGGATATCCGTACATTGATCATAGTGGCAGCGCTCAGCGCGCTGCCCGGCTGTGTTACCGAAACCACTTACGCTGGCCAGAATTCGACCCAGCGCGAGGTGGGCCCCGATCTCAAGGCGGCTGCCCAGACCCGCCTCGATCTGGGTATCCAATATCTTCGCCAGGGCAATGCCGAACAGGCAAAGTTCAATCTCGACCGCGCCCTCCAGTACGATCCCGGCAATCCTCAGGTCTATATCGGCTTCGCCTACTTCTACCAGCAGGTGGAAGATTTCAAGGCGGCCGAAGAGAGCTACAAGAAGGCGCTCTCCATGGATCCGTCCAATGCTGACGCGATGAACAACTACGGTGCCTTCCTGTGCAACCGTGGCCGCTTCGATGAGGCGGACAAGGCATTCCTGCAGGCGGTCAGCCAACCGGATTACGTCAAGATCGCCGATACCTACGAGAATGCGGCGCTCTGTTCACTGCAAAATCATAGAAATGATAAGGCTGGCGAGTACTATCGTCTGGCCTTGGGGTATAATCCCCGCAATCCAAGGTTATTGCTGGACATGGCCGAGCTTTCCATGAAAGATGGCAAGCTGCCTGATGTGCAGTCTTACCTCGTGCGCTATGCCGATGTGGCAGAAGAGAACGAGGAGAGCCTCTGGCTCCGGCTGCGGCTGGCCCAGGCCATGGACAAACCGGCATTACTTCACCAATTCGGGACTGAGCTGGTAAGGCAATATCCCACTTCGCAACAAGCCAAGCGTTACTTAGCCAATGACTACTGAACAGCCACACGATTCTCAAGACGACTCCCAGGCAGTGGGCCCAGGCCAGCTGCTGCGCAACGCCCGTGAACAGCTCGGCTGGACGCGAGAGCAGGTTGCGTCCCGCATTCACCTTCGTCTGACCCTGATCGCCGCCATCGAGGCGGATACCTACGACAAGCACACCTCCCACACCTTCATTCGCGGCTACCTGCGCGCCTATGCCAAGCTGGTGGGGATCCCGGAAGAGACCATTCTCTCGGCCTACGAACGGCTGGGTCTGACGCCGCCGGACAACATCGACATGCAGAGCTTCTCCCGCCGCTCCCGCCAGCAAGCCAACGACAGTCGGCTCAAGGTCGTGACCTGGCTGGTGATCCTGGTCTTGATCGGGCTATCCATCGCCTGGTGGTGGCAGAGTACGGCCCGTCGCTCCGCCGGTGAAGAAGCCCTGGCCGCCACCGAAATAAGTGCAACAGAACAGGCCCCCAATGACAGCCTCACGCCTCCCACCGTGGATGTGGCTGCCCCTGAGCTGCCCGCCGCCTCTGATGCGGTAAGCACCGAGGTAACCGATGTCGCCGTGAGCGGCGCCGTCACCACGGATCCTGTGCTGGCCGATGCGGGCAATGCACCGAGTGCCGCACAGGGCACTGAGGTGGTGCCAGCCGCAGCCGCGACCACGGCCCCCGCAGACGAGGCCGCGATCGAGTCGGCCGGTGTGTCCCAACTCAAGCTGAGCTTCACCGCCGACTGCTGGCTGGATGTCAAGGATGCCAACGGCAAGACCCTGTTCAGCGGTCTGAAGAAGGCGAATGACGAACTGGTGCTGGAAGGACCCGAGCCACTCAAATTCATCATTGGCGCGCCCATGGCGGTCAATCTCGAATACAAGGGCAAGTCCTTCGACATGAGCCGTTACAACAACGGCCGGACTGCTCGCTTCTCACTGCCGCAGGAGTAATCAGTCCGTCATGTCCGCTCACGAATCCCCGATTATTCGCCGCAAATCCAAGCAGATCATGGTCGGCAAGGTGCCGGTTGGGGGCGATGCCCCCATCACGGTCCAGACCATGACCAACACCAAGACCACGGACGTGGCCGCCACCGTCGAGCAGATCCAACGGATCGAGCGGGTGGGGGCGGATATCGTCCGGGTCTCGGTGCCGACCATGGAGGCGGCGGAAGCCTTCAAGCTCATCAAGCAGCAGACCAATATCCCCATCGTCGCCGACATCCACTTCGACTACCGTATCGCCCTGAAAGTGGCGGAGTACGGTGCCGACTGCCTGCGCATCAATCCGGGCAACATCGGCAACGAGGAGCGGGTGCGCGCCGTGGTCGACTGTGCCCGCCACTACAACATTCCGATCCGCATCGGGGTCAACGGTGGCTCACTGGAGCGGGACATCCAGGAGAAATACGGCGAGCCGACTCCGGAGGCCTTGCTCGAGTCGGCCATGCGCCACGTGGACTACCTGGATCGCCTCAACTTCGACAACTTCAAGGTCAGCGTCAAGGCTTCCGACGTCTTCCTGGCGGTCGGTGCCTATCGTCTGCTGGCCAAGCAGATCGATCAGCCCCTGCACCTTGGCATCACCGAGGCGGGCGGCTTTCGCGCCGGCGCGGTCAAGTCCGCCATCGGCCTTGGCATGCTGCTGAGTGAAGGCATCGGTGACACCCTGCGCATCTCCCTGGCCGCCGATCCGGTGGAGGAGGTGAAGGTGGGCTTTGATATCTTGAAATCCCTGCGCATTCGCGCCCGCGGCATCAACTTCATCGCCTGTCCCTCCTGCTCCCGTCAGGAGTTCGACGTGATAGGCACGGTCAACGCCCTGGAAGAGCGGCTGGAAGACATCATCACCCCCATGGATGTCTCCATCATCGGTTGTGTGGTCAATGGTCCCGGCGAGGCGCTGGTCTCCGATCTCGGCCTGGCCGGGGCGGCCAACAAGAGTGCCTTCTACGAGGGAGGCCAGCGGGTCGACCGGCTCAGCAACCAGGATCTCATCCCCGTGCTGGAGCGCCGCATTCGCGCCCGGGCGGCCATGCTGGATCCGGCCAACCAGATCCCGCTGGACAAGGGTTGACTCACCAACGTGTTGCAAAGTGGGGCCACCTGAGGTGGCCCCGGCTTTAGGTAGTTGATTTTACACCCCGCATCCGGGCACCCTGATTTTACCTCGGGGTCGAAAATCCCTATAATGCGGCCCAAATTCACGTCTTTTTCTCGAGTAGCAACGTGGCAAAACAGATCCAAGCAATTCGCGGTATGAATGATTGCCTGCCGGAGCAGAGCCCGGTATGGCAGAAAGTGGAACAGATCCTGCGCCAGGTCGTGGCCAGCTATGGCTACAGCGAAGTGCGCATGCCCATCGTCGAACAGACTCATCTGTTCAAACGCGCCATCGGTGAAGTGACCGATGTGGTCGAAAAAGAGATGTACACCTTCGAGGATCGCAACGGCGACAGCCTGAGCCTGCGCCCCGAAGGCACCGCCAGCTGTGTGCGGGCCGGTATCGAGCACGGCCTGCTGTATAACCAGGAACGCCGGATGTGGTACATGGGTCCCATGTTCCGTCATGAGCGTCCCCAGAAGGGCCGTTATCGCCAGTTCCATCAGTTCGGGGTCGAACTGTTTGGCATCAACGGGCCGGATATCGACGCCGAGCTCATCATGCTGACCCACCGCCTGTGGCGCCTGTTCGGCATCCAGGATCACGTGACCCTGCAGCTCAATACCCTGGGTCAGAGCAGCGAGCGCGCCGCTTACCGCGATGCCCTGGTCGCCTACCTGGAGCAGTACAAGGATCAGCTGGACGAAGAGAGCCAGCGCCGCATGTACAGCAATCCGCTGCGGGTGCTCGACTCCAAGGACGAAACAGTCCAGGCCATTCTTGTGGGGGCGCCGCGCCTGTTCGATCACCTGGGGGAGGAGAGCCTGGCACACTTCGAGGGCCTCAAGCGTCTGCTCACTGCCGCCGGTATCCAGTTCGAGGTGAACGAGCGTCTGGTGCGCGGCCTTGACTACTACAACCTGACCGTGTTCGAGTGGGTCACCAACAGTCTGGGTGCCCAGGGCACCGTCTGCGCCGGTGGCCGTTACGATGGCCTGGTGGAACAGCTCGGCGGTCAACCGACCCCGGCGGTAGGCTTTGCCATGGGGATGGAGCGTCTGGTGTTGATGCTCGAAACCCTGGAGCTCAACGGCGACATTCGCCCGGCGGTGGATGTCTATCTCGCCATGGTGGGTGAGCAGGCCGAGCAGGCTGGCTTCCAGCTCGCCGAGCGGCTGCGTGACGCCTTGCCTTCCTTGCGTCTGATGAGCCACTGCGGTGGTGGCAACTTCAAGAAACAACTCAAGCGTGCCGACAAGAGCGGCGCGGCCATTGCCCTGATCCTCGGTGAGACCGAGGTGCAAAACGGGGAGATCACCATCAAGTATCTGCGTGGCCAGGCCGAGCAACAGACCCTCAAGGTCGATGCCGCCATCGCCCTGCTGGCAGCTAAAGGAGAGTAAGCTGTGGAAGTTTATACCACCGAAGAACAACAGGTTGAGGTCATCAAGAGCTGGTGGAAAGAGAACGGGACCTCGGTACTCGCCGGGACCGTGATCGGTCTGGTGGGGCTGTTTGGCTGGCGCTATTACAACGAGCATCAGCTGGCCAACCAGGAGGCCGCCTCCTCGGCTTACAACACCATGACGGCCCAGCTCGCCAAGGGTGATGCTGCGGCTATCGAGCAGGCGAAGAGCTTCATCAGCGCCCACAAGGGCGACTCTTACGCCGATCTCGCAGCCCTGGAGCTGGCCGCTGCCGCGGTCAAGGCCAACCAGCTGGATCTCGCTGCCCAGCAGCTGACCGAGGTCGCCATCAACGGTGACGACGCCATCCGTCCCATCGCCGCCCTGCGGCTGGCCCGGGTGCTCAACGAGCAGGGCAAGGCCGACGAAGCCCTGACCCAGCTCGCCAAGATCGACAACGAGGCCTTCAAGGCCCAGGTGGCCGAAGCTCGTGGCGATGTGCTGCTCAAGCAGGGCAAGCCGGAAGAGGCCCGCGATGCCTATCAGGCGGCAGCGGATGCCGGTGGCCTGCAGGCGAGCAGCGAGCTCAAGCTGAAGATGGACGATCTGGCGTTGCCAGCGGTGACCACGGGTGAGGCTCCGGATGCGTAATCTGTACAAACGACTGGCGCTGGGGGCGGCTGTCTCCCTGGCCCTGCAGGGGTGCTCCCTGTTCAGCTCGGAAGAGGATCTGACCCCGATGGCGCCGCTGCCGGTGGTGGAATCGGCCTTCACTGCGGATACTCAGTGGTCCTCCTCCGTCGGGGATGGCATCGGCGACTTCTACTCCCAGCTCAAGCCGGTGGTGGAAGAAGATCACATCTATGCCGCCGCCCGTGACGGTGACGTGACCGCCTTCGATCGCAACACGGGCAAGGTGCTGTGGAGCGTGGATCTGGCGGATCTGCCCATCAACGCCGACAAGCGCAGCGCCCGCCTCTCCGGTGGCCTGGTGTCCCGCTACGGCAAGCTGTTCCTCGGTTCCGAGAACGGGGTGGTCTACGCCCTGAACGAGACGGACGGGGAAGTGCTGTGGCAGACCAATGTGCCTGGTGAAGTGGTGGCGAGTCCGGCGGTGGAAGATGGCCGCGTGGTGGTGTTGACGACCTCAGGCCGCCTGATTGCCCTCGATACCGATGAGGGCAAGCAGCAGTGGACCCTGTCCGAAGAACAACCGCCGCTGACCCTGCGCAGCGCCGGTGCCCCTGTCATCACCAACGGTGCCGTGCTCTACGGCCGCGCCGATGGCAAGGTGGGCATCGCCCTGCTGAGCAACGGTCAGCCGGTGCGTCAGTCCAAGGTGGCGGATCCCCGCGGTGCGACCGAGCTGGATCGCATGGTGGACGTGGATGCTACCCCCCTCATCGCCGGTGATGAGCTCTATGCCATCGCCTACAATGGCCAGTTGATGGCCCGCAAGCTGATGAGTGGCGACGAGGTGTGGAAGCGCAAGTATTCCGGCTATCGCGATCTGGCGGTGACCGGCAATGCCATCGTGCTGACCGACAGCCGCAGCCACCTGTTCGCGGTGGACCGTCGCAACGGTCTGGAGCTGTGGTCCAACACCCAGCTCGAAAACCGCACCGTGACTGCCCCCGTCATCCTGGGTGACTATGTGGTGGTCGGCGATGTGGAAGGTTACCTGTATTGGCTGGATCGTACCGATGGGTCCATCAAGGCCATGCAGCAGCTCGACAGCAGTGGTCTCTATGCCGCCCCCCTGGTGGACGGTGACACCCTGTATGTGCAGAGCCGTGGTGGCAAGTTGTACGCCTTGCAGCGTCCCTGATCACCCGTCAATGTGAATATCCGGCTCCTGGTCTTCGGACCCGGAGCCTTTGTCGTCTTGAGAATGAGGCTTTTATGACTCCTGTAGTTGCCCTGGTGGGCCGCCCCAACGTGGGGAAATCCACCCTGTTTAACCGCCTGACCCGTACCCGGGACGCCCTGGTCGCCGACTTCCCCGGCCTGACCCGGGACCGCAAATACGGCCAGGCGAAGCTGGGCGAGCTGGAATTTATCGTGGTCGATACCGGCGGTATCGATGGCACCGAGGAGGGGATCGAGCTGAAGATGGCCGAGCAGTCCCTGCTGGCCATCGAAGAAGCCGATGTGGTGCTGTTCATGGTGGATGCCCGTGCCGGTTTGACCGCTGCGGATCAGGCCATCGCCGAGCACCTGCGCAAGACCCACAAGAAGGTGTTCCTGGTCGCCAACAAGACCGACGGCATCGATGGCGACTCCGCCGTCTCCGAGTTCTACGGCCTGGCGCTGGGCGAGGTGTACCAGATGGCGGCCGCCCACGGTCGTGGCGTACTGAGCCTGCTGGAGCTGGCGCTTGCGCCCCATCTGGAAGAGCTGCTCAAAGCCGCCGGCACCGATGTCGAGGCGCAGGATGAGCTGGACGAGGACTTCGACGAAGAGGCCCTGCTGCGCATGGTGGCTGCCGGTGAGCTGGATACCAAGGAAGACACCAAGGAGACCCCGTTCGCCGACTTGCCCATCAAGTTCGCCATCGTCGGTCGCCCCAACGTGGGCAAGTCGACCCTGACCAACCGCCTGCTGGGGGAAGATCGGGTCATCGTCTACGACATGCCGGGCACCACCCGCGACTCCGTCTACATTCCCATGGAGCGCGACGAGCAGAAGTACGTGGTCATCGACACCGCAGGTGTCCGTCGCCGTGGCAAGGTG
Organism: Aeromonas intestinalis; assembly: GCF_054052485.1. Classification (NCBI taxonomy): domain Bacteria; kingdom Pseudomonadati; phylum Pseudomonadota; class Gammaproteobacteria; order Aeromonadales; family Aeromonadaceae; genus Aeromonas; species Aeromonas intestinalis. The sequence continues at coordinate 102,482 of NZ_JBSTYK010000003.1, read as the reverse complement.
CACGAGACGGTGGAGAAGTTCTCCGTCATCAAGACCCTCAAGGCCATCGAAGACGCCAACGTCTGCCTGCTGGTGATCGACGCCCGCGAGACCATCACGGATCAGGACTTGAGCATCCTGGGCTTCGTGCTCAACTCCGGCCGCTCCGTGGTACTGGTGGTGAACAAGTGGGACGGCCTGGATCAGAAGGTGAAGGAAGATGTGAAGAACGAGCTGGACCGCCGCCTCGGTTTCATCGACTTCGCCCGGGTGCACTTCATCTCCGCCCTGCACGGCAGCGGTGTCGGCCACCTGTTCGAATCCATCCAGGAGGCGTACCAGTCCGCCACTCGCCGTACCAGCACCGCCATGCTGACCCGCATCATGCAGATGGCCCAGGAAGATCACCAGCCGCCCATGGTGAACGGTCGCCGGGTCAAGCTGAAGTATGCCCACGCCGGTGGCTACAACCCGCCGCGCATCGTCATTCACGGCAACCAGTTGAACGATCTGCCGGACTCCTACAAGCGGTATCTCATCAACTACTTCCGCAAGTCCCTGAAGATCATGGGTACCCCGATCCGGGTCGAGTTCCAGGAGTCGGTGAACCCGTTCGAGGGCAAGAAGAACAACCTGACCCTGAGTCAGGAACGGCAACGGGATCGCCTGCTGAAGGCGCGCACCAAGTCCAAGAAATAACGCTGCAACGGCTGCCTCTGGCAGCCGTTTCTTTTTTAAATGCCGGGAGAGGGCAGTTGAACTGTTCAGACCCTGATCATGACGAGGAGTCCACCATGAACCCCTTGATGTGTCCGGCCTGCGGCAGCGGGCTGGACAGCCGCAGTCACCAGACCCAGTGTTCCCAGTGTCAGGCCGCCTATCGGGTGCGGGCCCTGTGCCCCACCTGCCAGCAGGAGCTTGAGCGCCTCAAGGCGTGCGGCGCCGTGGATTACTTCTGCAACCACTGCAATACACTGGTTTCCAAGCGGGCGGTGCAGTTCGCGTTGACGCCGCTCGCGTCATGAACCGCCATTAAAAAACCCGGCCTTGGCCGGGTTTATTCTGTGTGCTCCGCAATCAGCAGGGTGAAGGAGCGGTTCCTGCGCCATATCTTGCGCTTCATGTCATTGAGTCTGAGTTTTCGTCTGGGGCTCCAGGCGCTCTTGGTCTTCTTGACCAGCAATCTTTTTCGGGCTCGCATCTGGTTTCTCCTGTCTGCTCGTCCAGTGTCTCTGGCATGGCTTGTCACTCGTCCCCATGGATATCACAAGCAGATGAATAAACTGGGATAACGGGTGTTTTAACAAGCCTTTTACAGTGAGGATGTTAACAGAGAATCACGCCGGAAAACACACCAGACTCTTCTGTCAGGGGGCGATGATCTGCTTGACCACCTCAGCGATGATGGTGGGGCGTTCCGCGCTGGCCACCGGGGTTGCCGGTTCGCTGCCATCATCCTCTCCCTGGGCTTCGCGCCGCTGTGCCTTCTGCTGCTCGTTGTCGAGCCAGAGCAGGCTCTGGTAATACTGGCGCACGTTGTTGACGTAGTTTCGGGCCTCGCCGCCGCGGGCGTAGCCGTAGCGCACCTTGCGATGCCAGCGGGCCTGCTGCAGCAGGGGCAATATCTCTTTCACGTCGCTCCAGGCATCGGGGTTTTTGCCCTGCTGTTTGGTCAGCCGGCGGGCATCCATCATGTGGCCGTAGCCGATGTTGTAGGCGGTGAGGGCAAACCAGACCTTCTCATCCTCCGGCACCGAGTCCGGCACCTTCTCCATCATCTCCTGCAGATAGCGGGCGCCCCCCTTGATGCTCTGCTCCGGGTGCAGGCGATCGCTGACCCCCATGGCCTTGGCGGTGGGGCCGGTCAGCATCATCATGCCGCGCACCCCGGTGTAGGAGCGCGCCTGAGGGTCCCAGTGGGATTCCTGATAGCTGATGGCCGCCAGCAACCGCCAGTCGACGATATCCTTGGCATGGGCCTGGAACAGCGGCTGGTACTTGGGCAGCAGGCTCTTGGCCCGTTGCAGGAAGGTGCGGGTGTCGACGAAGTCGAAATTCTGCACGTGGCCGAAATACTTCTCGTCCAGCTTGGCGATGGAGCCATCCATGAAACGCTGGCCGAAGAAGTCGATGACGCTGGCGTAGAGGCTGTCGTCCGGCAGCTTGGTCATGGCCCAGGCCACGGCCTGCTTCTTGGCCAGCGTCATCCCTTCGGTGAGCTCGGGGTAGTAACGCTGGGTACGGGCCAGCACGGTGTCCTGCACCACAGTGTAGTCCACTTCGCCATCCGCCACCTGCTTGAGCAGCTCTTCCACGTCCGCATCCCGGTTGATGCTCCAGTCGAGATCGGGGTGCTGCTTGGCGATCTCCTTCATCAGATCCTCGCCGGTGGAGCCGGCGGGCACCACGATGTGGCCCTTGAGATCGCCGAGATCCTTGGGCCTGGGGGAGCCATTGCGATAGACCAGTTTGGGGGCGACCTGGTAGAAGCCCGGGCCGAAGCGAAACAGCTTGCGCCGCTCCGGCGTCACCACGATGGCGGCGGCGGCGAGATCGAGTTTTCCCTTCTCCAGCATCTCGACGAGCTCGGCGGTGCTGTAGGCGGGGATGATGGTCAGTTTGACCCCCAGCCAGTCGGCATAGTGCTGCGCGAGCTCGTAGTCAAAGCCCTGGGCGATGTCGTCTCGCTGGTAATAGGAGGTGGGGCCATAGAGGGTGCCAACCCGGATCTCGCCCCGTTGGCGGATCTGCTCCAGCTGGCTGGAGGGGGAGTAGAAGTCACAACCGGCCAAGGCCAGGGCCAACAACATCCCGATGAACAGTCGAAAAATGCAGCGCAAGTAGGTGAGTACCCTTGTTGAAAAAATCGGCACTTGTCAAAAAAGAGGCTCCTTTATACCAGAGAGTGTGGAGGGAGTCACATCGCTCGCGATGAGAAAAACGTTTGTCCGTGGTGGGCCTGATCCCTATAATACGCGCGTCTCAAATCCCCCCACACTCTAAAACTTGGTGAGAAAGGTATATGGAAATCTTGCGTGGTGCCCCAGCACTGTCTGAGTTTCGTGTCCACAAGCTGCTGCAAAGCTGCGTGCAGAGAGGAGTAGAGATAGAGAGCGTCTATGCCGAATATGTGCACTTCGCCGAGCTGTCGAGCCCCCTGTCGCCCCCCGAGCGAGCGACCTTGGGCCAGCTCCTGCGCTACGGCCCGACCATCCCAGAACACACCCCAAGCGGTCAGTTATTCCTCGTTACCCCCCGTCCCGGCACTATCTCCCCCTGGTCTTCCAAAGCAACCGACATCGCCCACAACTGTGGCCTGACCCAGGTCAAGCGGCTGGAGCGCGGCATTGCCTATTATCTGCAACCCAAGGGTGAACTGACGGCGGCCCAGCGTGATGAGGTCGCCGCCCTGCTGCACGATCGCATGATGGAAGTGGTGTTTGGCGAGCTGACCGAGGCGGCTGCCCTGTTTGCTCACCACGAGCCGCGCCCCTTCACCCAGGTGGATGTACTGGGTGGCGGCCGCGCCGCCCTGGCCTCTGCCAACATCGCCCTTGGCCTGGCGCTGGCCGAGGACGAGATCGACTATCTGGTCGAGAACTTCACCCGGCTTGGTCGCAACCCCAACGACATCGAGCTCTACATGTTTGCCCAGGCGAACTCCGAGCACTGCCGTCACAAGATCTTCAACGCCGACTGGACCATCGACGGCGAGCAACAGCCCAAGTCGCTGTTCAAGATGATCAAGAACACCTTCGAGCAGACGCCGGACCATGTCCTGTCTGCCTACAAAGACAACGCCGCCGTAATGGAAGGCAGCGACGGTGGCCGCTTCTTCCCGAGCCCCGCCAGCGGTGAGTACCAGTACCACCAGGAGCGGGTCGACATCCTGATGAAGGTGGAGACCCACAACCACCCGACCGCCATTTCTCCCTTCCCGGGGGCCGCGACCGGCTCTGGTGGTGAAATTCGCGACGAGGGGGCGACCGGCCGTGGCGCCAAGCCCAAGGCAGGTCTGGTGGGCTTCTCCGTCTCCAACTTGCGCATCCCCGGTTTCGAGCAGCCCTGGGAGCAGGATTTCGGCAAGCCGAGCCGCATCGTCAGCGCTTTTGACATCATGCAGGAAGGCCCCCTTGGCGGCGCCGCCTTCAACAATGAGTTCGGTCGTCCGGCCATCCTGGGTTACTTCCGTACCTTCGAAGAGCAGGTACCGAGCCACAACGGCGTCGAAGTGCGCGGCTATCACAAGCCCATCATGCTGGCGGGCGGGATCGGCAACATCCGCACCGAACACGTGCAGAAGGGTGAGATCCCGGTCGGCTCCGCCCTCATCGTGCTGGGTGGCCCGGCCATGAACATCGGCCTGGGTGGCGGCGCGGCATCGTCCATGGCCTCCGGCCAGTCCGCCGAGGATCTGGATTTTGCCTCCGTGCAGCGGGACAACCCCGAGATGGAGCGCCGTTGTCAGGAGGTGATCGACCGCTGCTGGCAGCTTGGCGATGACAACCCCATCGTCTTCATCCACGATGTGGGTGCCGGCGGCCTCTCCAACGCCATGCCCGAACTGGTCAATGACGGCGAGCGCGGCGGCAAGTTCGACCTGCGCGCCATCGCGAGCGACGAGCCGGGCATGAGCCCGCTCGAAATCTGGTGCAACGAATCCCAGGAGCGCTACGTGCTGGCGGTGGCTCAGGACAAGCTGCCCCTGTTCAAGGCTCTGTGCGAGCGCGAGCGTGCCCCCTATGCGGTGATCGGCAGCGCCACCGAAGAGAAGCATCTCACCCTCTCTGATGCGCACTTTGACAACCAGCCCATCGATTTGCCGCTGGACGTGCTGCTCGGCAAGGCCCCCAAGATGCACCGCGACGTCGCCAGCCTGCCCGCCCAGGGCAAGGCGCTGCAACTGGATGGCGTGACCTTGAGCGAGGCCGCCGAGCGGGTGCTGCGTCTGCCGACGGTGGCGGAGAAGTCCTTCCTCATCACCATCGGCGATCGCTCGGTGACGGGTCTGGTGAACCGCGACCAGATGGTCGGCCCCTGGCAGATCCCGGTGGCCGATTGCGCCGTCACCGCCGCCACCTATGACGGCTATCACGGCGAAGCCATGTCCATGGGCGAGCGCACCCCGGTGGCGCTGCTCTCCCACGCCGCCTCCGCTCGCATGGCGGTGGCCGAGGCCCTGACCAACCTGGCCCCTGCCCACATCGGGTCGCTCAAGCGGGTCAAGCTCTCCGCCAACTGGATGGCCGCAGCCGGTCACCCCGGCGAAGATGCCGGCCTCTACGAAGCGGTCAAGGCGGTGGGGGAGGAGCTCTGCCCGGCCCTCGGCATCACCATCCCGGTGGGCAAGGACTCCATGTCCATGAAGACCCGCTGGCAGCAGGATGGGGTGGATCACAGCGTCACCTCGCCGCTCTCTCTGCTCATCAGCGCCTTCGCCCGAGTGGAAGACGTGCGCAACACCGTCACCCCGCAACTGCGCACCGATCTCGGTGAGACCGACCTCATCCTGATTGACCTTGGCAACGGCAAGCAGCGCCTCGGCGCCTCGGCCCTGGCCCAGGTCTATCGCCAACTGGGCGACAGCGCGCCGGATCTCGACAACCCGGTGCAGCTCAAGGGCTTCTTCAACGCCATCCAGGCGCTGGTGGCGGACAGAAAGCTCATCGCCTATCACGACCGATCCGACGGTGGCCTCTTCGTCACCCTGACCGAGATGGCCTTCGCCGGTCACTGCGGCCTCGATATCCAGCTCGACCGCATCGGTGGCGACCTGCTGCCGGCCCTGTTCAACGAGGAGCTGGGTGCCGTCATCCAGATCCGCCGTGAAGACAAGGAGGCCGTGCTGACCCTGCTGGCGGGCCACGGTCTGGCCGCCTGCTCCCACGTGCTCGGCACCGTGCGGGAAGATGACTTCATCCTGTTCCAGCGCGCAGGTCAGGAAGTCTATCGCGCCAGCCGCACCGCCCTTCGTACCCTCTGGGGCGAGACCAGCTGGCAGATGCAGCGCCTGCGGGACAACCCGGAATGTGCGGACAGCGAGCACGCCGCCCGTCAGGACGCCACCGATCCGGGTCTGCAGGCCAGGCTGACCTACAACCCGTCCGAAGATGTGGCCGCGCCCTATATCGCCCGTGGGATCTCTCCCCGTCTGGCGGTGCTGCGCGAGCAGGGGGTCAACTCCCACGTGGAGATGGCCGCCGCCTTCGATCGCGCCGGTTTCACCGCCGTCGACGTACACATGAGCGACATCCTCGCCGGGCGCATCAAGCTGGATGATTTCCAGAGCCTGGTGGCCTGTGGTGGCTTCTCCTACGGTGACGTGCTGGGAGCGGGCGAGGGCTGGGCCAAGTCCATCCTGTTCAACGACGGTGCCCGGGAGCAGTTCCAGCGCTTCTTCGAGCGCGGCGATACGCTGTCTCTTGGGGTGTGCAACGGTTGCCAGATGATGTCCAACCTGCGTGACCTCATCCCGGGGGCAGAGCTGTGGCCGCGCTTCGTGCGCAACCGCTCCGAGCGCTTCGAGGCGCGCTTCAGCCTGGTGGAAGTGCAGGACTCTCCGTCCGCCTTCTTCGCCGGCATGCAGGGCTCCGTCATGCCCATCGCCGTCTCCCATGGGGAAGGCCGGGTGGAGGTGCGTGATGCCGCCCACCTGAGTGCGCTGCAACAGAGCGCCCTGGTGGGTCTGCGCTTCGTCGACAACCGCGGTCAGGTGACCGAGCAGTACCCGGCCAACCCGAACGGCTCGCCGGACGGCATCTGCGCCGTCACCACGGTGGATGGCCGCGCCACCATCATGATGCCGCACCCGGAGCGGGTGTTCCGCACCGTGGCAAACTCCTGGCACCCGGACAACTGGGGCGAGGATGGCGCCTGGATGCGGATGTTCCGCAACGCCCGCGTGCGTCTGGGTTAAGCTCTGGCTTATCTCGGCAGCAATGAAAAACCGGCCTTCTGGCCGGTTTTTTTATGGGGAGAAAGCGGGAATGGCGCCCTTCATCTTTTCTACCACCGCGCGCTATCAGCTTGGCTTGCTATGGGGGAGACGGGTTGGGAAGGGGAGCGCGATGACGAAAAAGGGGCGTGAGACTCGGGATTATCTGGATTGAGTCACGGCTCGTGCCCCAACATCGGGGCATAAAAAACCGGCCATGGAGGCCGGTTTTTGTTTGGTTGATGTCTGTCAGCGCAGGACCACGTTCTGGAAGCCCTGCACCAGGCTGATGACCGGCTGGGGGTAGATCCCGAGCAGCACCACCAGGATGGCGGAGAGCAGCACTACCAGGCCTCCGGAGGAGAAGGCCCAGTCGGCGGTGGCATCGCGCAGCTGCATGCCGGGTTCGCGCAGGTAGAGGGTGACCATGACGCGCAGGTAGTAGTAGAGCCCCAGGGCGCTGCCGAGCACGATGGCGCCACTGAGCCACCACAGCTGCGCCTCGACGGTGACGCCGATGAGGTAGAACTTGCCGATGAAGCCGAGCGTCATGGGGATGCCCGCGAGCGACAGCATCATCACCGTCATCACGGCGGTGAGATAAGGGCGCTTCCAGAACAGGCCGCGATAGCTGTGCAGGGAGTCAGCATCCTTGCCGCGGTAGGGGCTGGACATCATGCTGATGACGCCGAAGGCCCCCAGGCTGGTGAAGAGATACATCAGCAGATAGACCCCCGCCGCTTCCACCGGGATCTGGCCGAGGCGGCTCGCCACCACCACCGCCAGCAGATAGCCGAAGTGGGAGATGGAGGAGTAGCCCATCATCCGCTTGATGTTGGTCTGGATCAGCGCCAAGAGGTTGCCGATGACGATAGAAATGACTGCCATGGCCGCCAGCAACCAGTGGATCATGGGGTCCGAGGTGGCCGGTACCGCCAGATAGAAGCGCAGCAGCACGCAGAACACGGCGATCTTGCTGACGGTCGCGAGGAAGGTCGCCACCGGTGCCGGCGCCCCTTCGTAGACGTCCGGAGTCCAGAGGTGGAAGGGGGCCAGGGAGAGCTTGAAGGCAAATCCGACCAGCATCAGGCCGAAGCCCCCCATCAATAGCGGATGGTGTGCCGGGCTCTGGGCCAGGGTCAGACCGAGATCGCTGAAGCTGAGGCTCCCCGCCTGGGCGTAGAGCAGCGCCATGCCAAACAGCAGGAAGGCGGTGGCGGTGGCGGAGAGCACCATGTACTTGATGCTGGCCTCCAGCGAATGGCGCTCGCGGTAGGCATAACCCACCAGACCGAACATGGGCAGGGTCAGCATCTCGATCCCGATGAAGAGGGATGCGAGATGGCGGGAGCCTGCCAGCACCAGACCGCCGGCGGTGGCGATCAGCAGCAGCAGGTAGAACTCTTCCCGGTTGTCCGGGTAACCCTTGAGCCAGGAGCGGCCGAAGGTACAGGTGGCGAGGGCGCCGATGAGCACCAGCCCCATGTAGAAGACGGCGTAGCTGTCCACCTGCAAGAGGGGGGTGACCCCCTGATCACCCTGCGCCATGACGATGGGCAGGGAGAAGAGGGCCAGGTTCAGACCGGTGATGGTCACCACGAAGGCGGTGTCATCGCAGCGTTTCCAGGCGATGGCCAGCATCAGGGCCACCATGGCCCCGGTGGTCAGCAGCAGCGGCAGCAGGGCCAGCAGTTGCGCGGCAGTGAACGTCATGACTGTGCTCCTGTGGCCAGCGCCAGTGACGGCAATTGAGTTGCGATAAGCGTCATGACAAGGCTCCTGACGTGAACGAAGAGGACGAAAGAGAAGGCATCATCACAGTGCTCCTGTGGCCGGCAGCGCATACCAGTGCAGCACGCTCAAGAGGCTGCTGCTGGCGGTATCCAGCACAGGTTGGGGATAGAGACCGAGCAGCACCAGAAGGCTCGCGATGGTCAGCATCATGGCGAGCTCCCGCTTGTCCAGTCCCTTCAGGACCTTCTCGTCCTTGGGAGCGCCGAAGCAGGCGCGCTGCAGCATGATGAGGGAGTAGACCGAAGCCAGCACCAGACCGAAGGTGGCGATGATGGTCATGATGGGGGCCACCTGGAAGCTGCCGATGAGGATCAGGAACTCGCCGATGAAGTTGCCGGTCCCCGGCATGCCCAGAGACGCCACCGAGAAGAACAGCATCACGCCGGGCAGGTAGCGAAGGCGTCCCCACAGACCGCCCATCTGGCGCAGGTCCCGGGTGTGCAGGCGCTCATAGAGCTGACCGCACAGGATGAACAGACCGGCGGCGGAGAGGCCGTGGGCGATCATCTGCACCACCGCACCCTGCAGGGCCAGTTCGCTGCCCGAGTAGATGGCGATCATCACGAAACCCATGTGGGAGATGCTGGTGTAGGCCACCAGACGCTTGATGTCGGTCTGGGCAAACGCCAGCAGGGCACCGTAGACGATGCCAAACAGACCAAGGCCCATGGCATAGGGGGCGAAGGCGGCGGAGGCGTCGGGGAAGAGCGGCAGGGTGAAGCGCAGCAGGCCGTAGGCGGCGGTCTTGAGCAGAATGCCCGCCAGGTCCACGGAACCTGCGGTCGGCGCCTGGCTATGGGCATCCGGCAGCCAGCCGTGCAGGGGCACCAATGGCATCTTGACCGCGAAGGCGATGAAGAAGCCCAGCATCAGCAACCACTGTACGCCCATGCTCATGGGGGTGCTCAGCAGATCCTGATAGTTGAAGGTGAAGACACCGGTGGCGCTGTGGTGGGTCAGCACCAGCCCCAGGATGGCGACCAGCATGATGAGGCCGCTCGCCTGGGTGTAGATGAAGAACTTGGTGGCCGCGTTGATGCGGGACTTGCCGTCGGCGACCGAGTGACCCCAGAGCGCGATCAGGAAGTACATGGGGACCAGCATCATCTCCCAGAAGAAGAAGAAGAGGAACAGATCCACCGCCATGAAGACCCCGAGTACGCCACCCAAAATCCACAGCAGATTCAGGTGGAAGAAGCCGATGCGCTGCACGATCTCCTTCCAGGAACAGAGGATGGCCAGCACGCCGATGAAGCTGGTGAGCATCACCATCAGCAAAGAGAGGCCGTCTACCGCCAGGTGCAGCGAGATGCCAAAGCGCGGGATCCAGGGCAATTGCCACTCTGCCGCCCAGACGGGCAGGCCGGGGTTGGCCAGGGAGAAGTCACTGCCAAGCCAGATGGCTCCGGAGAGCAGCAGGCAGGCGCCCATGGAGAGCAGGGCGACCCAACGGACGAACTGTCCGCCGAGGCGCTCCATCTGCCAGCAGATCAAGCCGCCGATAAAAGGAATTAACAAGATCCAGAGTAAGGTCACGATATCAGCTCTCGTCTAGTTTCTAGTTCTAATGGGGCAGGCACCGGGCCTGCCGCAGGGTGTTGTCTCATGTTGCTCACCCTCAGCCGAGCAGCAGCAGGGCCAGGATCAGGGCTGCGCCCATCCCCATGGAGGCCGCATACCAGCGCAACTTGCCGGAAACGGTCCAGGCCAGCAGCTGGTGGCCTGTCTGGGCCAGCACCGCGGGCAGGTTCATCGCCCGATCCAGGGGATCCTTGCCGAGCAGTCGGGTTGCCAGCAGGTAGGGTTTGACCCAGAGCAGATCATAGAGCCAGTCAAAGCCCCAGGCGTTGAACCAGAGGGTGCTGAGCAGACGGCCAGGGGCGCTCTGTGCGATGCGCTTGGCCAGGCGGCGCTCACCGAGGAACAGGAAGGCGGCGAGCGCTATCCCCGCGATGGCGATGACGCCGGAGAGGATCTCGAGGCTGTGACGGCCCTCTTCGATGTGGTCCCCAGGGCCGGCCGGCAGCACACCCGCGAGCGGCGGCGTTATCCAGGCACCGATGGCGGTGGAGAGCACCAGCAGCACCAGCAAGGGGAGCTGGTGGGCCAGGCCGTGACCGGCGTGGGCCTCGGTTTGCTCTTTGCCGTGGAAGGCGATGAAGATCAGGCGGAAGGTATAGAGGGAGGTCAGGAAGGCCCCCACCAGACCGGCCCACAGCAGGGCGCTCTGGCCGCTGGCCTGCACCTGCCAGAGGATGGCGTCCTTGCTGTAGAAGCCGGCTGTCACCAGCGGCAGCGCGGCGAGCGCCGAACCCCCGACCAGGAAGCAGGCATAGACCAGCGGCAGGCTCTTGCGCAGGCCCCCCATCTTGAAGATGTTCTGCTCGTGGTGGGTCGCAACGATGACGGCACCGGCGGAGAGGAACAGCAGCGCCTTGAAGAAGGCGTGGGTCATCAGGTGGAAGATGGCCCCGTCCCAGGCACCGACCCCGAGGGCCAGGAACATGTAGCCAATCTGGCTCATGGTGGAGTAAGCCAGGATCCGCTTGATGTCGGTCTGCACCAGGGCTGCAAAGCCCGCCAGCACCAGGGTAATGGCACCGACCAGGGCCACCAGATGCAGGATCTCGGGGGCCAGCAGGAACAGGCCGTGGGTACGGGCGATGAGGTAGACACCGGCGGTCACCATGGTGGCCGCGTGGATCAGCGCCGAGACCGGAGTCGGGCCCGCCATGGCGTCGGCCAGCCAGGTCTGCAGCGGCAGCTGGGCGGACTTGCCGACCGCGCCACCGAGCAGCATCAGGCAGGCGAACGACAGGGCAGGGGAGCCCTCGGCGAACATCGCCGGGGCACGCACCAGCAATTCGTGGATGTTGAGGGTGCCGAGCTCCCGATAGAGCACGAACAGACCGATGGCGAGGAAGACGTCGCCGACCCGGGTCACCACGAACGCCTTGAGGGCGGCCGCGCCATTGGCGGGGTTGCGGTAGTAGAAGCCGATCAGCAGGTAGCTGCACAGCCCCACCCCTTCCCAGCCCAGGTAGACGAACAGCAGATCGTCAGCCAGCACCAGGAACAGCATGCTGGCGATGAAGAGGTTGGTGTAGGTGAAGAAGCGGGAATAGCCCTCTTCCCCGCGCATGTACCAGGAGGCGAACAGGTGGATGAAGAAGCCCACCCCGGTCACCACCCCCAGCATGGTGAGGGACAGTCCATCCAGGGAGAGGCGGAAGGCGGGCTGGAACTCGCCCACCGACATCCATTGCCACAGGGTCTGGGTGTAGACGCCGCCAGCTGGCATGGTGCTCAGGAAATCGATGCCGACCCAGAGGGTAGTCAGGGCCGACAGGCCTATGCTGCCGACGCCAATGAGCGCGGAAGTACGCTCACCGAGGCGACCGATGGAGAAGGCCAGCAGCAGCCATCCCAGCAGCGGGAACAGGAAAGTCAGGAATAGGAGGCTCATCCGCGCATCTCGCTCACAGTGTCCACGTTCAGGGTGTGGTAACGACGATAGAGCAGCAGTAACAGGGCGAGGCCGATGCTGGCCTCCGCTGCCGCCAGAGAAATCACCAGTATGTACATGATCTGGCCATCGGCCTGGGCCCAGCGGCTGCCAGCCACCACGAACGCCAGCGCGGACGCATTCATCATGATTTCGATACTCATGAGGATAAACAGCAAGTTACGACGAATCAGCAGACCGCACAGGCCGATGGCAAACAAGATGGCCGCCAGCAGAAGGCCATGTTCCATAGGGATACCACTCATTGCTGACCTCCTTCTTGGTTCGGTTGCGGGGCGGTTTTGGGGACGGAGAGCACCTCCCCGCGCTTGTCCTCACGGCCCAGGTGATAGGCGGTGACCAGGCCCGCCAGCAGCAGGATGGAGGCGAGCTCCACCGCCAGCACATAGGGGCCGAACAGGGCGATGCCGACCTCCTTGGCGCTGACATCGGTATGGCCCAGCTCGCCGCCGGTCACCCCGAGGATGCCGTGGGCCAGAAAGCCGAGCAGGATGAGTGAGAGCAGGGCGGGGCCACCCCAGGTGGTGGGGGTGAGCCAGCGTTTCTCCTGATCCTGGGCTGTGCCTAAGTTCAGCATCATCACCACGAACACGAACAGCACCATGATGGCGCCGGCGTAGACGATCACCTGCAGGGCGCCCGCGAAAGAGGCCCCCAGGCAGAAGAAAATCATGGCCACGGCGATGAGGGAGATGATGAGGTTGAGCAGCGCGTGCATGGGATTGCTGGTGCTGATCACCCGCAACGTGCTGTAAATGGCGACCAGGGCCGCGGCATAGAATGCCAGTTCCATGAATGACTCCTCAGGGCAGCAGGCTCTTGACATCGATGGGCTTGGCTTCATTCTCGGCATCCCCTTTGGGCTTGCCGTCGATGGCCATCCCGCTCATGCGGTAGAAGTTGTAGTCCGGGTATTTGCCGGGGCCGCTGATCAGCAGATCTTCCTTCTCGTACACCAGATCCTGGCGGCGATATTCCCCCATCTCGAAATCCGGCGTGAGCTGGATGGCGGTGGTGGGGCAGGCTTCTTCGCACAGACCGCAGAAGATGCAGCGGGAGAAGTTGATGCGAAAGAACTCCGGATACCAGCGACCGTCGTCCCGTTCGGACTTTTGCAGGGAGATGCAGCCGACCGGGCAGGCCACGGCGCACAGGTTGCACGCCACGCAGCGCTCGTCGCCGTCGGGATCCCGGGTCAGGACGATGCGGCCGCGAAAACGGGGGGCCGCATAGACGGCCTGCTCCGGGTAGTTCAGGGTCTCACGGGGGCGCCAGGCATGGGAGAACACCATGCCCAGACTGCGTAACTGGGTACCCACACCCTTGATAATGCTCGTAATCTTCATAGGTGCCTCACTGCACATTTATCAGCACTGGCGTCTGCCCGGTTCGGGGTCACAGACGGCCCAACAGTCGTCATATCCATATCGCTCTTGTTACGCATTCATCAGCACCACGGCACCGGTCACCAGCATGTTGAGCAGGGTCAGCGGCAGGCAGACCTTCCAGCCGAATGACATCACCTGGTCGAAGCGCGGGCGAGGCAAAGAGGCCCGCAGCAGTATGAAGAACACCATGAAACAGGCGGTCTTCAGGGCGAACCAGACGAAGGGGGGCAGCCAGGGGCCGTGCCAGCCACCGAAGAACAGGGTCACGATGAGGGAGGAGACCAGCACGATGCCGATGTATTCGCCCACGAAGAACAGACCCCATTTCATGCCCGCGTACTCGATGTGATAACCGTCGGCAAGCTCCTGCTCGGCTTCCGGCTGATCGAACGGGTGGCGATGGGTGACGGCGACCCCGGCAAACAGGAAGGTGACAAAGCCCAGGATCTGGGGGATCACGTTCCACATGCCGGCCTGGGCCTCGACGATGTCACGCAGGTTGAAGCTGCCGGTCTGGATGACGATGCCCATCAGCGACAGACCGAGGAACACCTCGTAGGAGAGGGTCTGGGCCGAGGCGCGCAGGCTGCCGAGCAAGGAGTACTTGTTGTTGCTCGACCAGCCGGCGAACAGCACGGCATAGACCGCCAGCCCCGCGATGGCCAGGATGTAGAGCAGGCCCACGTTGAGATCCGCCACGCCCCAGGTGGGCGTGATGGGCACCACCGCAAACGCCAGGATGAAGGCGGTAAACGCGATGATGGGGGCCAGCACGAAGATCCGGCGATCCGCGAACGGCGGGATCCAGTCCTCCTTGAAGAACATCTTGACCATGTCGGCCGCCAGCTGCAGCAGGCCGAAGGGGCCCACCCGATTGGGACCGTATCTGTCCTGCCACAGCGCCAGCAGGCGGCGCTCGATGAAGCTCATGAAGGCGCCAGCCCCCACTATGCCTACCAGCACGATCAGGGCCTTGCCTATCTCGATCAGCAGATCCATCAGGGCGTCGCTCATGCGATGACCTCCTGCAGGTTATCGATGAGGGCGTGGTGCAGGGCGGTCGGCAGGCCGTTCATCCCGAGCGGCAGGCCGAGCAGCCCCTGAGCCAGGTTGTCGCTCAGTTGCAGACGCAGTCGCCAGTGATTGCCACCCCAGGAGAGGGCGATCTCGCTACCGGCCTGGAGCGCCAGACGGTCGGCGTCCGCCGGGTTCAGGACCAGGGTGGGCTCGCTCATCCGCGCCTGGATGACCGGGCTCTTGGCGGATAGCTCCTCGGCGCCGAACAGCTGATCGTAACTCACCACCTGCAGGGCCGCCTGGGCACTGAAGGAGGAGGGGATGCTATTGAACCAGCCGAGGCCGCCTTCACCAGGCTCCAGCAGACGGCGACCGGGATCCCCGGCGCGCAGGTTGCCACCCACCTCGTCCTGGAACTTGTTCCAGGCAGAGGGCGAGTTCCAGCCCGGCGCCCAGGCAAACGGTACCTGTTGCAGGGGTTGGCGGGCACCGGCGTAGCCTTCCATGGAGAAGTTGAACGGCGAATCGGGATCTTGGGCGACCCGAGGCTCGCTCACGTTCTGATTCGCCAGCATGGAGGTGCGACCGCTGTAGCGGTGCGGCTCGCGGGCGAGCTTCATGCCGCGGATGCGCAGACCGGCGTTGGGGGCAGCTTCACCCATGGTATTGAGCAGCGGGGCACTGGCGGCGCAGGCGCTGCTCACCTCGTCGAAGGTGTTCCAGCGCAGGGGCTTTCTGTCCAGCACCCCTTGCAGGGCGGCCAGCCAGCGCCAGCCCTCACGGACCTGGATGTCGGCGTCGTAGAAGGCGGGGGCATAGACCTGGAAGAAGCGCTGGGCGCGGCCTTCCATGTTGATGAGGGTGCCGTCCGCCTCGGCGAAGCTGGCGGCTGGTAAGACCAGATCGGCTTTGCTCGCGGTAGCGGTGTCCTGATGATCCACCACCAGCAGGTGTTGCAGGCGCGCAAGGGCTCCGTCCACCCGGCTGCGGGGAGCACGGCGGTAGAGATCGTTTTCCAGCGCGATGAGGGAGAGGGAGGCCTCCCCTTCGATGCGCGCAAGGGCCGCCTCCAGCGGGGCAGCATCCTGGGCCAGCATGGCCAGCCCCAGACTGTTGGTCTCTTGCGCCACCAGGGCTATCTCCACCGCCTGACCGCGGCCCTTGAGGGCGCGTGCGATGTTGCTGGCCGCTTCGAGCAGGGCCTGGCTGCGGGCACTTGAGCCTGCAATGATAAGTGGCTTCTTGGCGTTGCCAAGCAGCTCGGTCCACTGGGCGGCCAGGGCTTGCTGTTCGGCGCCAAGACCCGAGGGAGTCGGGGCCGAGCCATCCAGCAGATGGGCGATGGCGAAACCGAGGCGTGCCTGATCGGCGTGGGGCGCGCGCAGGGTGCCGCTTGCCACGTCGTCGAGGCGGGTGCTGTCCAGGCTGGTGATGAGCAGCGGGTAGCGCTCGTTCTGCCCTAAGGTCTGCACGGCGGCGACCTGCCACAAGTCCACCTTCATCTTGCGGGCGATGTCGCGGGCCTTGCCTTTGACCGCCTGGCGCAGGGCCAGGGCGATACGGGCGGCAGTCTGGGTGACATCTTCGCCGAGCACCAGCACGGCGTCGGCCTCTTCCATGTCACGCAGGCTCGGGGTACGCACGCCGCTTTGCTGCAGGATCTGCAGCATCTTTTGCAGGCACTCCCATTCGCTTTGCTCGACGCCACTGTAGAAGTTGGCGGCGCCCACCAGTTCGCGCAGGGCGAAGTTGCTCTCCAGCGACGCGCGGGGCGAGCCGATGCCGATGACGCCAGCGCTGGTACGCAGGGCGTCGGCGGCGCGGTTGAGGGCGCCATCCACTGTGATGGCGAGCCTGTCACCACCGTCTCGCAGCAATGGCTGGCGGGGGCGCTCGGCCAGATTGACGTGTCCGTAGCCGAAGCGGCCACGATCGCACAGGAAGTAGTGGTTCAGGGCGCCGTGGTAGCGGTTCTCTATGCGGCGCAGCTCGCCATAGCGCTCACCCGGGCTGATGTTGCAGCCGACCGAGCATCCCTGGCAGATGCTGGGGGCGAACTGCATGTCCCACTTGCGGTTGTAGCGCTCGGAGTGGGTCTTGTCGGTGAAGACGCCAGTGGGGCAGACCTCCACCAGGTTGCCGGAGAACTCGCTCTCCAGGGTGCCATCCTCGACCCGGCCGAAGTAGACGTTGTCGTGGGCGCCGTAGACCCCGAGATCCTCGCCCCCCGCGTAGTCCTTGTAGTAACGGACGCAGCGATAGCAGGCGATGCAGCGGTTCATCTCGTGGCTGATGAAGGGGCCGAGATCCTGGTTCTGGTGGGTGCGCTTGGTGAAACGGTAGCGACGGCTGTTGTGGCCGGTCATCACCGTCATGTCCTGCAGGTGGCAGGCGCCCCCCTCTTCACACACCGGGCAGTCGTGGGGGTGGTTGGTCATCTGCCACTCCACCACGCACTTGCGAAACTCCTTTGCCTCCTCGTCCTCGATGGAGATGTAACTGCCATCGGTGGAGGGGGTCATGCAGGACATGACCAGGCGGCCGCGCTTGTCATCGGCATTCTGATACTGCTTGACCGCACACTGGCGGCAGGCGCCGACGCTGCCGAGCGCCGGGTGCCAGCAAAAATAGGGGACGTCCAACCCTAAGGACAGACAGGCTTGCAGCAGGTTGTCTGCCCCGTCTACCTCGTACTCTTTACCGTCTACATGAATGGTGGCCATACAGCTTCCCTGACTTCAATTAGATAAAACGTGCAGCGCAATGCGCGTCGCCGAGTCACGCGTGTTACCAGCGCTCGCTCAGCAGATTGGGTTGGATCCCCTTGAGCAGCTTGCGATTCTCCCCATGGCCTTTGACGCCGGCCTCGAATTCGGAGCGGAAATACTTCATCGCGCTGCCAAGGGGCTCGACGGCCCCCGGCGCATGGGCGCAGAAGGTCTTGCCGGGGCCGAGGAAGTTGCACAGCTGGGCCAGGGTCTCGAGATCGCCGGGCTGACCCTCGCCCCGCTCCAGCGCCCGCAGCAGCTTGACGCTCCAGGGCAGGCCGTCGCGGCAGGGGGTGCACCAGCCGCAGGATTCGCGGGCGAAGAACTCCTCCATGTTGCGCAGCAGGGCGACCATGTTGATGCTGTCATCCACCGCCATGGCGAGGCCCGTACCCATGCGGGTGCCGACCTTGCCGATGCCGCCGGCATACATCTGGGCATCCAGGTGCTCGGGCAGCAAAAAGCCGGTACCGGCGCCACCGGGTTGCCAGGCCTTCAGGCGATAGCCGGGCTTCATGCCGCCGGCGTAGTGCTCAAACAGCTCGCGGGCCGTGATGCCAAAGGGCAGCTCCCACAGGCCAGGGTTGTTGACCTTGCCGGAGAAGCCCATCAGCTTGGTGCCGTGATCTTCGGAGCCTAGCAGCGCCAGCCCCTGATACCAGGCCACGCCGTTGCCGATGATGGCGGGCACGTTGCACAGGGTCTCGACGTTGTTGACGCAGGTCGGCTTGCCCCAGACGCCGGAGACGGCGGGGAAGGGGGGCTTGGCGCGCGGGTTGGCGCGACGCCCCTCCAGGGAGTTGATGAGGGCCGTCTCCTCGCCGCAGATGTAGCGACCGGCGCCGGTGTGCACGAACAGCTCGAAGTCAAACCCCGAGCCCAGAATGTTCTTGCCGAGCAGCCCCGCAGCCTTGGCCTCTTCCACCGCACGGCGCAGGTGAATGGCCGCATCCACGTATTCGCCGCGCAGGAAGATGTAGCCCCGGTAGGCCTTGAGGGCCCGGGCCGAGATGATCATCCCCTCGATCAGCAGGTGGGGGAGCTGTTCCATCAGCAACCGATCCTTCCAGGTGTTCGGCTCCATCTCGTCGGCGTTGCAGAGCAGGTAACGGATGTTCATGCTCTCGTCTTTGGGCATCAGGCCCCACTTCACACCGGTGGAGAAACCGGCGCCGCCGCGGCCCTTGAGGCCGGCATCCTTGACGGTGTTGACGATTTCGTCCGGGCTCATCTGGCCCAATGCCTTGCGGGCAGCCTCATAACCCTGCTTGGACTGGTACTCCTCCAGCCAGACCGGCTGGCCGTCGTCGCGCAGACGCCAGGTGAGGGGATGGGTCTCGGGGGCACGGGCGATGCGGTTGGCGGTGCCCAGGGAGGCGAATGACTTCATGGGTAGGCCTCCAGGGTTTTCAGCAGGCCGATGGCATCGAGACCGCCGTAGGTGTCGTCGTCTATCATCAGCGCCGGCCCCTTGTCGCAGTTGCCGAGGCAGCAGACCGGCAGCAGGGTGAAGCGGCCGTCCGCCGAGGTCTGGCCCGGGGCCAGGTTCATCACCTCTTTCAGACCCGCCAACAACTGCTCGTGGCCATTGATGTAGCACACCATGCTGTCGCAGACGCGAATGATGTGACGACCCACTGGCTGGCGGAAGATCTGGCTATAGAAAGTGGCGACCCCCTCCACGTCGCTGGCGGGGATGCCGAGTTCGGTGGCGATGGCATAGATGGCCCCGTCCGGTACCCAGCCGCGGGCCTGCTGCACTATCTTGAGGGCTTCGATGCTGGCGGCACGGGGATCCTCGTAGTGGTGTTTCTCATGTTCGATAGCGTCGCGCTCGGCCTGACTCAGGACGAAATCGCCCTGCTGGCTCGGGAGAGATCCCTTGCTCTGGCACTGGCCTTGCCCCGCTGGGGATGAGTTGTGTTGGCACTGACATTGTTGGCTCATGACTTAAACCTTTTGTCGCTTATTCTTATTGTCCCGTTGCGCCCCAGAGGGCACGGCGGGGACTTAACGATCTACATCCGACATAACGAAATCGATGCTGCCCAGGTAGACGATAAGATCCGACACCATCTGGCCGCGGATCACCGAGGGGATCTGCTGCAGGTGGGCGAAGCTCGGGGTGCGGATCCGGGTCCGGTAGCTCATGGTGGAGCCGTCGCTGGTCAGGTAATAACTGTTGATCCCCTTGGTCGCCTCTATCATCTGGAAGGACTCGGCGGCCGGCATCACCGGGCCCCAGGAGACTTGCAGGAAGTGGGTGATCAGGGTCTCGATGTCCTGCAGGGTGCGCTCTTTGGGGGGCGGCGTGGTGAGGGGATGATCCGCCTTGAACGGCCCTTCCGGCATGTTTTTCATGCACTGCTCGATGATGCGCATGCTCTGGCGCATCTCCTCGATGCGCACCAGGGCTCTGTCATAGGCATCCCCGTTGGCACCCACCGGCACCTCGAACTCGAACTGATCGTAGCCCGAATAGGGGCGCCACTTGCGCACGTCAAAGTTGAGGCCGGTGGCGCGAAGACCGCCCCCCGTGGTGCCCCAGGCCAGTGCCTGTGCCGTGTTGTAGGCGGCGACACCGATGGTGCGGCCGCGCAAGATGCTGTTGCGCATGGCGGCCTTCTCATACTCCATCAGCCGCTTGGGCAGCCAGCTCAGCAGGTTGTCCTGGATGAGGCGAGCCCAGCCTTGAGGCAGATCGTGCGCCACGCCGCCGATGCGGAACCAGGCAGGGTGCATGCGCGCCCCCGTGATGGCCTCGATGATGGTGTAGATCCGCTGGCGGTCGGTGAAGGTGAAGAAGACCGGGGTCATGGCCCCCACGTCCTGAATGTAGGTGCCGATGAACAAGAGGTGGCTCTGGATGCGGAACAGCTCCGCCATCATCACCCGGATCATGTCGACCCGCTGCGGCACCTTGATGCCGGCCAGCTTCTCGACCGCCAGCACATAGGGCAGGTTGTTCATCACGCCGCCCAGGTACTCGACCCGGTCGGTGTAGGGAATGTAACTGTGCCAGGACTGGCGCTCCCCCATCTTCTCGGCGCCGCGGTGGTGGTAGCCGATATCGGGCACGCAGTCGCGGATCTCTTCCCCGTCGAGTTGTAGCACCAGGCGGAAGGCGCCGTGGGCGGAGGGGTGGTTCGGCCCCAGGTTCAAGAACATGTAATCTTCGTTCTCGTTGCCCCGGGCCATGCCCCACTCTTCGGGTTTGAACAGCAGGTTGTCCTGCTCCATGTCCTGCTTGGCGGCATCGAGCATGAAGGGATCGAACTCGGTGGCCCGGGCCGGGTAGTCCTTGCGCAGGGGGTGACCCTGCCAGCTCTTGGGCATCATGATGCGGGTGAGGTGGGGGTGACCATCGAAGGTGATCCCCATCAGATCCCAGACTTCCCGCTCATACCAGTTGGCATTCGGGAAGTGGCGGCTGATGGTGGGCAGGGTGAGATCGCTCTCCTTGAGGGGCACCTTCAGCATCACGTCGGCGTTGCGATCGATGGAGATGAGGTGATAGAAGACGGTGAAGTCACTCTCTGGCAAACCGTGGCGCTGGCTGCGCATCCGCTCGTCGGTGGCGCTCAAGTCAAACAGCATCACGAAGGGAGAGGGGAGTGCGCGCAGGAAGCCCATCACATCCAGCAGCAGCTCCCGAGAGAGCCAGATCACCGGCACGCCGGTGCGCGTAGTCTGGACGGTGAAACGCTCGGCACCGAAGTGGGCGAACAGCTCGCCCACCACCTGGGCATCGGCGTGATCGGAAGGCTGCCACTGGGCCATGGTGTAGTTATTGGGGAATTCGCGAGTCAGTTTCATGATCAGATCTCATCCGGCGTGCGCAGGTTGGTGACGTTGATCCGTTCGCCGCGCTTGCGCTCCTTCTCGGCCTGCATCTGGGGACGGTAGATCCCCTGATCGCCCACCACCCAGGAGAGGGGGCGACGTTCTTTGCCGATGGAGTCCTGCAGCAGCATCAATGCCTGCAAAAAGGCCTCTGGACGAGGCGGACATCCTGGAATATAGACGTCAACCGGCAGAAACTTGTCCACGCCCTGTACCACGGAGTAGATGTCGTACATGCCGCCCGAGTTGGCGCAGGCCCCCATGGAGATGACCCATTTGGGTTCGAGCAGCTGCTCATACAGACGCTGGATGACCGGGGCCATCTTGATGAAGGGAGTGCCGGCGATCACCATGAAGTCCGCCTGACGAGGGGAGGCGCGGATGACCTCGGCGCCGAATCGGGCCACGTCGTGGGGGGAGGTGAAGGCGGTACACATCTCCACGTAGCAACAGGAGATGCCGAAGTTGTAGGGCCAGAGGGAGTTCTTGCGACCCCAGTTGACGGTGTCTTGCAGCACCTCTTCGAGGCGCCCGATCATGATGCCGCGAGAGGCCTCCTGGGCCAGGGGATCCTCGACGGTCTGGCGCTGTTCCTGGGGGTAGCGCTCAACGGGCGCATCCGGGTCAATCCGGGTCAGGGTGTACTTCATGGTGCAACCTCAAAGGGATAATCGGTAATTCAGTCTGGCTTCTTGTCAGTCATGACCGGTTTTTTCGGCGCCCAGTCGAGGGCCCCGATACGCCACAGGTAGATGAGACCGACCAGCAGCAGGGTGATAAAGATGGTGGCTTCGATGAAGCCGACCCAGCCGGTCTCCCGCACGGAGACGGACCAGGCGAACAGATAGAGAGCTTCCACGTCGAAGATGACGAAGAACATGGCGACCAGATAGAACTTGGCGGAGAAGCGCAGACGGGCATTGCCGACGGAGTCGACACCGGATTCGAAGGGTTTGTTTTTGGCGCGGCCGTAGGCTCGGCCTCCCAACAGGGCTGCGAGACCAATCATGGTCAGGCAGATACAGATGGCCCCAATGACATAGACAGCAAAGGCCCAATGCTGGACAGCAATATCAGCAAACATATAGGTTTTCCCTAACCGAATTAATCATGTGACTTAACAAGGATGTTACCTAGTATGCCACTTTCATACTGATTTACATGTCATTTCAGTGGATTAATTATTAATCAGCAGGGGGAAAGTCACGTTTTGCTAGCGAGGTCAATTTTCTCATTTGAGAATCATTTTCAATCGCTTTTGCGCGGCGAAAAAAGTGGCTGTGACGCTCGAAAAATAAACTAATCGGAAAAGTGAAAGACCCCGCCTGGCGGGGTCTTTTGATCAGCAGATAGAGGGGGAGGTGATCAGGGTTTGAGCAGGGGGAGGGACTGCTCGGCCGCATTGCCCTGGGAGAGCACTATCTCCACGCGCCGGTTCGCCTGGCGATGGGCGGGCGTGTCGTTGGCGTAGCGTGGTTGCGTGTCGGCGGCCCCTTGCGCCACCACCCGCCGGGAGTCCAGCTTGGGGTTGGTGAGCAGGGTGTGCACTATGGTGGCCGCTCGCAATACCGACAGTTCCCAGTTGTTGCGATAGAGCTCCACCGGTGCCTGGGAGTTGTCGGTATGACCGGTGACGACCACCTTGCCGGGAATGTCCGCCAGCACGTCCGAGACCTTGTTGACCAGGGGAATGAACTGGGGCTGCAGGAAGGCGGAATCCGCCGGAAACAGGGTCTGCTCACCGATGCGGATCACCAGCTGGCTGCCGAGCTGCTCCACCTCGATCTCTTTTGATTCGATCTGGCTCTTTAGCTGCTGATCCAGCTTCTGCTTGGTGACGACTGCCCAGTCCTGCTCCTTGGTCTTGTGGGGCCAGGCTTCGGTGGCGCTGGGTTTCTCCGAGGCACCTATGGTCTCGTTGAAGGGATCCGAGGCGGCGGCCGGAGTCTGGGTATCCAGCACCTGTTCCTTCTGGGAGGTGCCGGGGGTGGTTTTGGACTCGGGCTCGAGGATGCCGGTACCCCCCTGCATGACCGGGGAGCCGGCAGGCATGGAGATGAGGCCAATCTTGCCAAGGGATTCGATAAAGCCCTGGATCAGCACCCGGGTCTCCGACTGCTTGGCCATGGCGAAGGAGTAGAGCACCACGAACAGGGCGAACAGCAGGGTCATGAAGTCGGCATAGGAGACCAGCCAGCGTTCATGGTTCTCCGGCGCCTCAGCCTTTTTCTTTTTGGCCACCGTGACCTCCGAGGTAGGGTTCAAGCGTGACTTGCAGCCGCTGCTGGGATTCACCGTCGACGATGCAGAGAATGCCGGTCAGGGTCATCTCCTTGTAGTGGCGGATCTGGTGGGCGAACCCTTTGTAGCGGTTGCCAAATGGCAGGAAGATGAGGTTGGCGGCGCCCACCCCGTAGATGGTGGCGACGAAGGCCACCGCGATGGCGCCCCCGAGCTTGTCCGGCTGATCCAGCAGGCCCATGGCGTGGATCAGGCCGAACACGGCGCCGACGATACCCATGGTGGGGCAGTAACCCCCCATGGCCTCATAGAATTTGGCGGTCTGTTCGAGATCTTCCTGCTCGAACTCGATTTCGTTCTCAAGCACCTCGTGGATCTTGGTCTTCTCGTAGCCATCGACCATCATCTGCACCCCTTTTTGCAGGAAGGGATCCTTGATGTCGTCGATCATGCCTTCCAGCGCCAGCATGCCGCTGCGCCGCGCGTTGCCCGCCAGGGTCTCCAGCAGCTGGGCCTGTTCCAGCATGTCGATGCGCAGCGGGGTGATCAGCCACTTGAAGCGTTTGAATGTCTTGCCGACCACGGAGAAGGGGAACTGGGTCAGGGCGGCGCCCACGGTTCCTCCGATCACGATGAGGAAGGCGGGCAGATCGAGGAGGGCGCTGGGATGGCCCCCTTCGATCAGGTTGCCACCCAAAATGGCTGCCAAGGCTAACAGCAAACCGATCAGACTCATGTGTCCATGTCCCTATGCGTTGAATGTGGCTAGTGTAGCCACTTAAGTATCAGTTTTTCAAAATGATATCCAATCGGTGAGCAATATCCGAGAGGTCGAGCTGTGTGCGCCATGACTCCTTTTTCGGCCGCGATGACGGGATCATGAGGGTACAAGAAGGCCTCATGAGCGCGATGTCCCATGCCAAGCCAGGGGAGGGAGGGATGTGCTGCATGGGGGAGGCCAAAAGCCTGGGCACACGAGAGCAGGGGTTGGATATCAATGGCGCAGTAAAGCAAAAAGCCGACCCTGAGGCCGGCTTTTCAATTTGGCAGGGTCGGGGTTGACTCGCGCCCTCCCTGGCGCTCGCCCTGCGGGCAGCCTGCGGCTGTCCAGAAGGGCTATCCTGCCCTTCTGTCGAACCAGGGCCCAAGCCTAGCCGCCCATCATCGGATAAAACAAAAGGGCCTGTCTTTCGACAGGCCCTTTTGTTTTATTTGGCGGTGAGGGAGGGATGATTCGCCACTGCGTGACCCACCCCTTCGGGGCGGCCTGCGGCCGTTCATTGCGGCAAGCCGCTCTGCTCGAACCCGGCGAGGGTTCTCACCCTCCCTCGAAGGCATCAGAGATGCATGTCGACTGGATAGCAAAAAGCCGACCCTGAGGTCGGCTTTTCAATTTGGCGGTGAGGGAGGGATTCGAACCCTCGATACGTTGCCGTATACACACTTTCCAGGCGTGCTCCTTCAGCCACTCGGACACCTCACCAAATTGTTTTAGTCATCTGCTTGTGGCTTGCGGAGCACGCGTTGCGTGCTTTTATGCCGATTTCATCGGCTGGCAGCCACTTGGGCACGTCACCAAATTTTCGACTGCGGTTTAACGTGTCCAATCACCACGTCGTTCGTTGCGCCGTTGCGCTGGAACGGGGCGTAATGTAGGGGAAAGGCTGAGCTGGGTCAATCACTTTTCCCCTTATTTTTCATGATCTTTATCGAGCGTCTATCCCTTGAGCAGAATGCCGGTTTTTTAAGCCCGATCAGGGCTTGTCCAGGATGATCAGGCTGTCGGGCAGTTCGTTCTGATCCCGGGTGGCCGGGAAGGCGTCGGTCAGGATGTCGCTGGTGCGTTCCACACATTCGAGGAAGCCCTGCTCGACCTCCTTGTTGCGCACCCGCACCACGAAGTCGTCGATGATCTCCTGCCACTGGGCGTTGTCAATGTGCTGGGCAATGCCATCATCCACCAGGATCTCCACATAATGTTCTGCCACCGAAACAAAAATCAGCACACCCAACCGGTCCCTGGTACGGTGCAGACCCTGCTCGACAAATTGCAGGCGTGCCATCAGAGAGGCTCTGTGCTGGCGCACCTTCTTGGGAATGAGCCGCATCTTGATGGGGGTCCAGTGGAACAGCAGACTCAACAAGAGCCAGACCGACCACTGCACCAGCAGGATCTCGTACCAGCCGAGCCAGAAGCCGAGCTGGAATACCAGCAGTGGGGTGAGCATGGCCAGCAACGCGGCCCAGAGGGTCGGAATGTAGCGATAGCCATCGCTGGCCGGGGCCAGCACGGTCACCAGCTCCGCATCCGTTGCCTGTTCGGCTTGTCGCACCCTGGCCTGCAGGGTGTGATAGAACTGTTTCGAAATCATCGTGTTGTCTCTTATTCCTCGATTACCAGCCACCGGAAGCACCGCCGCCACCGAAACTGCCACCCCCACCGCTGAATCCGCCGCCTCCGCCAAACCCGCCACCTGAACGCCCGGCTCCGAAGCCACCGGCCAGATAGGCGGCACGGCGACGACCACCTGAACCTCCGCCCCCGCCGCCGCGCAGGTTGTGCAGGATGATCATGGCGATCACCACCAGGATGAACAGCCAGGGGCCGCCGCCTTTCTCCTGCCTGGCGGTGTCGCGAGGCTGATACTCCCCGGCCAGCGCCTGCATGATGCCCTGGCTGCCAGCGACGATGCCGGCCACCATGTCACCCCGCTTGAAGGCGGGCAGGATCCGGGTCTGGATGATGTTGGCGGCGATGGCATCGGGCAGGGCACCTTCCAGGCCATAACCGACCTCGATGCGCACCTTGCGCTCGTCCTGGGCGATCAGCAGCAGGACGCCGTTGTCCTGCCCCTTCTGGCCTATGCCCCAGTGACGCCCGAGTTGATAGCCGTACTCTTCGATGGTGTCGCCGCCCAGGCTGTCGATGGAGACCACCACCAGCTGGACGCCGCTGCGCTTCTCGAACGCCGCCAGCTGCTGGGTGAGCTGGTGGGCCTGCTTGCGGGACATCAGGTTTGCCTCGTCCACCACCCGGCCAGTCAAGGGAGGGAAGTCGGGGGCGGCGTGCAGGGCAGTCGTCCAGAGCAGCAAGACCCACAGCACTCCCTGCATGAGTCGTTGCATCCGAGGAGCTAAAGAGGCAAGGGGCGCAGGCCGGGGCCCGCTGGGTGTTCGGCTCATTGGAAGCTGACCTTGGGGGCCTCATCGGCACCGGGCTTGGCGCTGAAGCTCGGCTTGGCGGCGAGATCCGAGTAGAGCAGTTTCGACCAGATGACCCCGGGGAAGGTGCGGATCTCGGTATTGAACTGGCGCACTGCCTCTATGTAGTCGCGACGGGCCACGGCGATGCGGTTCTCGGTCCCTTCGAGCTGGGCTTGCAGGGTGAGGAACTGCTGATCCGCCTTGAGATCCGGGTAGCGCTCCACCACCACCATCAGCCGGGAGAGGGCGCTGGAGAGTTGATCCTGGGCGGCTTCGAAGGTTTTCAGCTGGGAGGGGTCACTCACCTGCAGGCTGCCGACTCGGGCACGGGCATCGGTCACCGCCTTGAGGGTCTCCTGTTCGTGGCTGGCATAGCCCTTGACGGTCGCCACCAGGTTGGGAATGAGATCGGCGCGGCGCTGGTATTGGTTCTCCACCTGCCCCCAGCTTGCCTTGACCTGTTCATCCAGGGTCGGAATGTTGTTCATGCCGCATCCGGTCAACCCCAGCAACAGGGTCAACATCAACAGGCTCTGGGTGGTCTTGCGCCAGAGAGAAGTAGCCATCTTGTTGTCTCCATTGGATGTATTTAATTCGGCGCTGACACCATACCAGCTTGTGGTCAGCCCTCACAACGACTGGGTAGGGTAGGGGCGCGATAGCTTGTCGATACCTTGGGGAGCTGGGGCTTGTCTTTGAGCCAGGAAGCCAGCTCGGCGCCGCAGCCATTGCCCGGGGGGATGGGGGCCTGAGGCTGGCAGTCCGGGCTGCCAGCCGGGCAGCGCAAGCGGACGTGGAAGTGGCTGAAGTGACCGACCCAGGGCCGCAGCTTGTAGACCCAGGGTTCGTCTCCCGCCCGCTTGCACACCTCGGCCTTGAGGGCGGGGTTGATGAAGATACGGGTCACCTCGGGTCGGTCGGCCGCGAGGCGCAGCAGGGTGAGCTGCTGGGGCCCGAAACGCCCGGGCAGCACCCGGTAGCTGGGTTCATCGATGAGGGCCCACTCCTTGGGGGCATCCTGCTCCCATTTGGCGATGGGCCTGTCGGCCATCCGGAACCAGATGTCGGCATCCAGGCCGGTCTGGTGGCTGCGATGGCCCGAGGTAAAGGGGCCCCCCCTGGCCATGGCGAGATCGGCGATGTAGAGATCCGGCATGCCGGCCATCTTGGTCCGGTTCGCCAGCCCCTGCAGGTAATGGATGAGATCCGGGTGGCCGTAGTAGCGCAGCCGCTTGCTGCGGATCACCTGATAGCCTGGCCCCTCGAGAGGCAGGGCCATCGACCCCTTCAGACAGCCGGCGGCGTAGCCGCCAATCGCCTCGCTCTGGAGGGGGAGGGGCGGGGTCAAAAAGGTGCTGGTGGCGAGCAGGATAGCGGTAGCGAGCATGGGATCTCCTGTCGTGGCGCCCGCTGTGCGGGCTTGAGTGTGGGCTCAGATAACCCCAATCATATCAACAGAGGCGAGCGCTCGTCATCCGCGTTGCCCTGCGGGTTGCAACGCACGGGCAGGCTCACGCACAATGCGCGGCAATCATGAAAAGAGGAGATCTAGATGAGAGTCAGTGAACTGGCGTCACGGCCGGGGCTGTGCTGGTTGATGCCACCGGCGCGGCGTTTCTACGGGATCATGGTCTGTCTGCTGTTGGCGAGCCTTGGCACCGTCGTGGCCGCCATCTGGCTGGGTTATCCCGAAATGGGGTTGCTGCCTTGGGTTGGCGTGGTGTTTGGCGGCATCGTGCTGCTGATGATGGTACTGCCGCGCAACTGGCAACGCTGGCGACTGGCAGAGCTCGCCTGGGACGATGAACATCTTTATCTGCTCAACGGCGGGGATGACAAGGCGCTGGCCTTGCCCAGATCGGCGCTGGTGGGCATGACGCGGGATCGCAAGGTGGGTCATGACGGTCAGTGGCTCGACTTCAGCCTGGATCTGGCGCTCGGTACGGAGACCCTGGCCGCGACCACGGCGCTGCTGAGGCTGACCAGGGAAGGGACCCACGAGGTGGAACCCGGTGTCTACCGTTTCGGCTTTAAACGGGCCTGGCATGGTCGACGGGCCTTCGGGGAGATCCTGGCCAGCCTGCAACCGGCCTGATCTGACTATTTTCTCGACAATGTGCCATAAAGCTCAGATACTGCCTCTGATTCGAAATGATCTTTCTCGTGCCGATAGCCCAAGAGATCAATGACTTGGGCTGTGGGATGAGGAGTGCCACGGCATGATGCCATGGCTGGTCCGGCAAGGGGGTTGTGCCTTACTTCCCTGCCGGTGGATGCATAGATAAGGCACCTAGAATCGAGAGTGGATGGCATGAAGATTTACGTAGGAAATCTGTCGTACCGGATGACGGCCGACGAACTGACAAGCGTGTTCAGCCAATTTGGACAGGTAGACAAGGTCGATATCATCATCGACCGGGATACCGGTCAGTCCAAGGGATTTGGCTTCATTGAAATGCCGGTCAACGGGGATGCCGAGAAGGCCATCGCCGGGTTGCACGGCACCGAGGTCGGCGGGCGCACCATCACCGTCAATCAGGCCAAGCCGAAGACAGATGCTCCTCGTGGTCGCCCCCAGCGCCACCGTTGAATCGTCTCGATAACGAAAAACGGCATGGATCTCTCCATGCCGTTTTTGTTTGTCTGAAAGGCGGGATCAGGGCACGTCGTAACCGAGGGCGGCCTTGCGGATCCGGAACCACTGCTGGCGGCTGAGCACGATGGACTCGGCCGCTACGGCCGCCGCGATCCGCTCCCGCTTGCCGGAGCCGATGAGGGGCAGCGGCTGGCTCGGCAGCATCATCACCCAGGCGTAAACCACTTGCTCCAGGGTCTGGGCACCCACTTCCTGGCGAATTTGCTCGAGTTCGGCGCGCAGGGGGCCAAAGGCCGGATCGCTGAACAAGCGGCCGCCGCCGAGGCAGGACCAGGCCATGGGTTTGATGCGCAGCTGCTGGCACTGATCCAGGGTGCCGTCCAGCGTCCCTTCCTGATGGAGCGGCGAGATCTCCAGCTGGTTGGTGACCAGGGGGAAGGGAAGGCGCGATTGCAGCAGCTCGAACTGGCGGGCGGTGAAGTTGGAGACCCCGGCGTGCTTGATCTTGCCCGCCTGCTTCAGGGTGACGAAGGCATCGGCCACCTCGTCCGCATTCAGCAGAGGATCCGGGCGGTGGATCAGCAGCAGATCAAGATGATCGGTGCCGAGTTTTTGCAAGGAGGCCTCGGCGCTCGCGATGATGTGGGCCTTGCCGGTGTTGTAGTGGTTGAGGGCATGTTCCGGCTTGGCGGTCAGGGCGATGCCGCACTTGCTGACGATCTCCATCCGGCTGCGCAGGGACGGCTCGAGGCGCAGGGCACGACCGAAGGCCTCCTCGCACTGGTAGCCGCCGTAGATGTCGGCGTGATCGATGGTGGTCACCCCCAGATCCAGGTGGTACTTCATCAGATCCAGCAGGGCTTCGGGGGAGAGCTGCCACTCCATCAGGCGCCAGTAGCCCATGATGAGACGGGAGAAGGTCGGGCCTTGCGGGTGCAGGGCAAGACGGGATACGGACATGGTGACTCCTTGGGACATAACGGAAAATGGGCGAATACGGGAAATAAATACTGCCTGCATCTTGGTCTCTTCCGGTGGACATGGCAATAATGCGTCCCGCGCAAATTCGAACTTTGGTTCTGGGGAGGAGAGATGGAAGGGTTTGCCGACCGGCTGCAGAGCTTGATAGGGACGGGGAGCGTGAGCGCCTTCGCCCGCAAGGTGGGCCTGAGCGAGGCATTGATCCGCAAGTACCTGAAAGGGGCCGAACCCGGCCTTGGCAAGGCGAACCAGATTGCCATGGGGGCCAACTGCTCCCTGGAGTGGCTCGCCACCGGCTGCGGTTATCTCTACCGCCAGGCCGAGGTGGTGGATAGAGAAGCGCTGGCAGCGGCGGGCCGTTTGCTGCAGGAGCATTTACCTGCCGAGCCCCTGCCCGATGAGGAGCAGCTCGTCACTCTGCTCGCCTACTACCAGTTCCTGCGCAGCCACAAGCAGGCTGACGGTTTTCTGGACTTGGCCCGGGCCAGGGAGTTTGGTCGCCACCTGAACAAGGCCTGAGCCGGAAGAGATGGCGCGCGAAGCGCCAGAGCCTCGATGAGGAGGCGGGAGAGCGCGGGAGCCTCGGGCCCGTGATTCTTCTGATACCCTCTAAACAAAGGGCAAATCCAAGGACATGGAGATGGGCTATCTGATCCTGGGCAGTGGCGGACTGGGCGCGGCGCTGGCACATGAGCTGGCCAGGCGCGGCGAAGAGTGGCTGCTGGCGGGACGGCAACTGCCGAGGGGGCTGGATCCCGCCTGCTATTTCCCGCTGCAGGAGGTGGACTCTCTCGCCTTCGATGCCCTGTTCACCCTCTATGAGCAGGCCCGGCTGCCGAGCGTGGTGATCAACACCATCGGTCTGCTGCACGATCTCAGTCACCTGCCGGAGCGGCGGGTGGAAGAGGTGGATCCCGCGTGGCTCTGCGAGAGCCTGCAGGTCAATGCCTGGCCCCATCTTGCACTGGGGGCCTGCCTGAGCCGGCTGATGGCGCCGGATGCTCGCCTCTGGCTCTGCTCTGTCTCGGATCTGGCGGGCAGCATCGGAGATGCGGCGTCGCAAGGCGTCCCTGGTCGCTACAGCTACCGGATGAGCAAGGCAGCCCTCAACATGGGCTCTTGCCTGCTGGCGCGGGAGTGGGCGCAGCGCTTCCCCGGTGCTGGGGTCGTCACGGTGCACCCCGGGCCGATGGACACCCCCCTGCAGCAGCCGTTTCACCACGAGCTGGATACTGCCTCGCTGCAAGCCCCCGCGCAGGTGGCGCCGCGGCTGCTCAACCTCATCGAGACCCTGACGCCGGCCCACTCCGGCCAGTTTCTGGATCTGGCGGGCCGCCCCCTTCCCTGGTGAGTCACCGGATTCACATTCCGCTCCCCCGCCGCTTGCCAGCCTCTCCCCGTCTGGTTAATGTCATTCACCTGCATCAGGAGGATGACATGCGCTATATCGATTTACGAAGTGATACCGTGACCCAGCCCACGGAGGCCATGCGCCAGAGCATGCTGCACGCCGAGGTGGGGGATGATGTCTATGGGGAAGATCCCAGCATCAACGCGCTGGAGCGCAAGGGGGCCGAACTGCTGGGCAAGGAGGCCGCCCTGTTCGTGCCCTCCGGCACCATGTCCAACCTGCTGGCGATGATGAGTCATTGCCAGCGTGGCGAAGGCGCCATCCTGGGCACGGCTTCCCACATCTATCGCTATGAGGCGCAAGGGTCTGCCGTGCTGGGCTCGGTGGCGTTGCAACCTGTGCCTACTCAGGCCGACGGTACCCTGTTGCTGTCCGATGTGCAGGGGAGCCTCGCCCCCGATGATGCCCATTTCGTCCAGACCCGCCTCATCTGCCTCGAGAACACGCACAACGGCAAGGTGCTGCCGCTGAGCTACCTGCGCGAGATGCGCGATGTCGCCGACCGCCATGGCCTGTCACTGCATCTGGATGGCGCCCGTCTGTTCAATGCGGTGGTGGCGAGCGGTGAACCGGTTGCGGCCATTGCCGCCCCCTTCGACAGCGTCTCCGTCTGTCTCTCCAAGGGGCTGGGTGCCCCCGTGGGCTCCCTGCTGGTGGGATCAGGCGATTTCATCGCCAGGGCCCGGCGACTGCGCAAGATGCTGGGAGGTGGCATGCGCCAGGCCGGGAGTCTGGCCCAGGCCGGCTTGTTCGCCCTGGATCAGCACGTTGCACGCCTTGCGGACGATCATCGCCGTGCCAAGCGGCTGGCACAAGGGCTGGCGGCCCTGCCCGGCATCGAACTGGATCTTGCCGAGGTGCAAACCAATATGGTGTTCCTGCGGCTGGTGAAGGGGGAGAGCGCGGAACTGCTCGCCTTCATGAAGGAGCGCGGCATCCTCTTCTCCGGCTACGGGGAGATGCGGCTGGTGACCCACTTGCAGATCACCGATGACGACATCGACGAAGTGATCGACGCCTTCACCGAATTTGTGAACGCCTGATGCACGTCGATGAGTGAGAAACGAGAGAGGGCGCCTGCGGGCGCCCTCTGCTTTGTTGCCGGGGGCTCAGCCCTGACGCTGGCCCATGATCAGGGTCGCCTCGTCGGTGGCGTCGTAGATCATGACGGCCAGGTGGGTCACCTGGCCGCCGAAATCGGCCAGCGGCACCAGGGTCAGGTTCTGGTACATGTGGGGGGCCGTGCCGGTGATGGGGCGATAGTTGGAGAAGCGCAGCAGGTAGGGGCGCTGCTCCCAGGTACTGAAGGCGCGGTTGTTGAGTTTGAACACCATGTTCGCCTTGCGCTCGAACCAGGCCCTGTCCACGTCGGGAAAGAGCTCGAACAGGCTTTGATCGCGCACCTGCGCAGCCAGGCGGCCGCTATGGCTCTCCATGAAGCCGTTCCATACCTGTACTTTGTAATCCCGGCTGAGCACGACCAGCCCCACATCCAGGTTCTGGACTATGTTCATCAGCCAATGAAATTCGCGAATCTCCATGGTCACTCCTTGCTCTCTTGTCTGGTCATTTATGCTGCCAATGGTCGTGATGACCCTAGAGCATGTGCATGATCTTGTTATTCATGGTGGCGATGGAATCTTCAGTAAACAACAGTAGCAGATCGCACTGCACGGCATAACCCTGGATCCGGTAGTTGATCTCGATGGCCAGGGTGCGGCGCCAGCGGCTCTGGTTGGTCTGGATCAGGTCCTGGATGGACCTGTGTTGACCCAGCACCACCGGGTGCCCCTGGCTGAAGGGGGTGTCTAGCTGATTGGCGTAACCGCGCAGGAAGGCGCCGATCAGCACGTTGGCGGTATCCATCAGCAGTTCCAGCTCGGCATTGTGATCGAGTGCCCCCTGATGGTTCATCAGGCGGGCCAGATCCTGGAAGCTGGCATCATGGAACAGGAGCAGGGCCTCCCCGGCAATGCCGGCACCGATGAAACCCTGGCAGACGGCAGAGAGGGTATCCGACTCGGCGGCGGCCGAGAGGGCCATGTGCAGTTCGGAGACCTCCAGCACGTTGACGTTCGGGATGGGCAGCACCACGAAGGCGTCGAGCAGCTGGGCCAGCAGGTTGGCGGCCTGGCCCATGGCAACGTTGGCCAGCTCCTGATAGACATCCCTGAGCTCCGGTGTGAACGAGATGGCCGGGGCGCTGACAGGGGGGGCGGATGGCGTGACCGCCACCGCGGGAGCCGTACCCGGCTGCCACAGGCCGTGGCGTTGCAGGAGTGCTTGCAGCATCTCGGGGGAGGCGGGTTTCTTGATGAAATCCAGGGCGCCGAGCGCCATGACGCGCTGATGGGCTTCCGGCTGGATATCGCCGGAGACCACGATCACCTTGTTGCGCAGCCCCTCTTGCTTGAGGGTTTCCAGCACGCCGTAACCGTCCATCTCCGGCATGGTGAGATCCAGAAAGACCAGATCCCCATGGCCCATCAGGATCTGCTCCACCCCTTCCAGGCCGTTGGCGGCCTGGTGCAGGGTCACTGACCAGGGGGTGGGCAGGGCGCGCATCAGTTGCTTGCGGGCAAAACCCGAGTCATCACATATCAATACATTCATGGTGTTGGCCAGTCCGTGCGAGGTGCATCGGGTAAAGGTCGCAGTATCAGAGGTCAGATGCAATGGGCAGGGGCATGGCCGGCAAGAATTGATCGTCCCGTTGATGGCTGCGATAGCGTACCGAGTACTTTTCAACGAACTCGGCGAACATCTTGACCCGCAGCGGGGTGAACTGGGGCTGGCACTGCAGCATGTAGAAGGGGCGCCGATCCGATCGCCAGTTTGGCAGCACGGCCACCAGCTGTTCATCCTGCAGGAAGGGATGAACATAGTGCAGGGGGGCGTTGACGATGCCGAGGTGACGCCGGGCCGCTCGCACGGCAGCCTGGGTCTGGTTGACACTCAGGCGCGGGGGGCGTTTGACCTGCACCATCTGCTCGTCCCGATCGATCAGCTGCCAGTGACGGTGTGGCCAGCAGTGGATGAGGTCGTGCTCTTCCAGCTGCGCCGGGTGCGCCGGGTTGCCCATCTTCTCCAGATAGAGGGGAGAGGCGAACAAGCCGTACTCGATGTGGCCGAGGCAGAGGGCATTGGGCAGGGACTGGGGCAGCTCGCCATTGAAGAACACCAGATCCCTGTCTTGATCGCACAGGGGGGAGTGATCATTGGTCTGGCTGATGTCGAACTGCACCCCGGGATAGCGCAGGCCGAAGTCCGCCAGCATGTCGACCAGGATGGTGTTGGAGAGGGCGATGGGGGCCGTGAGGCGAATGAGGCCGCGGATGTCGCGATCCTGACCCTGGATCTCCCCCGTCGCCTGTTCAATCTCGGCGAGGGGAGTGCAGAGGCGCTCGTAATAGCGCAGGCCTTCGTCGGTGAGGCGCAGCTTGCGGGTGGATCTGTGCAGCAGGCTGCAGCCAAGCTGCTCCTCCAGCTGAGAAATTCGTCGACTGATGGTGCCGGTCGGCATGCCCAGCGCGGCTGCGGCGTGGGAGAAACCGCCCTCTTGCACCACCTTGACGAACAGATAGAACTCTTCGATGTACTTCATAAGCGGCTTAGGGGGTGTTTGTAACAAGCCAGAGACCTTATGAAGAGTCATCTGGCTTGGCAAGCGCAATCCGGCATTTAATTGATCTGGATTAGATTCGATTCCCGGCGATATTCATTCAACAGGCGGACAAAATCCGCGGGCGCCCGATCCAGGCTGTTGTCCGGGACCAGCAGATCATACCCCAGCAAGTCCCGCAGTCTCGTCATACGGTTGCCGAGCATGGCGATCACCCCCTCGTAACGCTGACCGGAGGGGGAACGAAAGCGGCTCTCTTCCAGCAACTCTCCCCCCAGCAGGCCACTGCCACAACCGCCGCCAAGGCAGCCTGGCTGCTCGCTCTGCATCGCCTGCAACAGCACGGCGCGTTGCTCGGTCAGCAGGCGGACCGCCAGCCGGGGTGTGATCAACGTCAAAAAATCGTCGTAATCCTTAATCTTCAGACCGATATAGGGGAGGGGCACCAAATCCCAGCCCAAATGGATACGCGGCTGGTCAATTCGTTGAATATTTCTCCATTTCAGGATCCAGCCCCCGTGCTTGTGGTGATATTGCAAACAATCCTGACACAGGGAGAGACTAAAATGAGGCTCATTGAGCTTGAGGGCTCCGACGAATACTGTCATCAGTCCTGCGAGGAGCACCGAGATGGCCGGGATTAATAGTTGTTCGCGAAACAAAAAAAGTATAAAAATCATGGCTATGGTTATGACTACACCCAACAATATCAATGTGAGTCCGTTTCTTCTGACCATAGGGTTCACATGTAGCGTTTTCATATAAAACCGGCCTTATCTTGCCCATGCATGTTTCCAGATTATGAGCCGGATCTGATTTTGTACCAGCACGTTGGCGTCGTTCAGGGATGGCCGTGACTGGTGTTGCTATGAGCTCTCAGCATGAATCACCACCAAAGATGAATACGCTAGACGAACGCCTACTCACTGCCATGGATGCACTCCATACCCCTGTCTGGGTCTATGACATCCAGCGTCATCATATCTACTGGGCCAATGGCTCGGCGCTGGGGGTATGGGAGGCGAGTTCCCTCATTGAACTGCAATCCCGCGACTTCTCGGCCGACATGGCCGCCGCCATTGATCTGCTGTTGCAGCGTTATCTTGGCGACTTCCAGCAAGGGCGCAGCTACAGCGAGTGGTGGACCATCTCTCCGCGCGGGGTCAAGAAACAGGTCTATCTGCGCCTCTCCGGGGTCGAGATCGCCGGGCGCCTGATGATGATGACGGAGGCGGTGATCGACGCCGACACCCTCTATCAGGAGTCCTCCCTCGCCACCGGCGACACCCTGGCCTGTCTGTTTGACAACCAGGGGCGATTTGAAAGTGGCAACCACCACTTCGAACTCTGCTTCGGCCTCCAGGTTCGCCAGCTGATGCAGGTGTTCTCCGGGGTGGACGAGGCCTTTTTGCGCCGGCTCTCCCGCCTCGACGAGGTGGTGGCCGAGGGGGAGTGCCGGACCCTGAAGGGGATGCGCTGGTTTCAGTACCAGTTTCGTCACATCCAGCAAGGGGCCAGGATACTGCTCACCATGCGGGACATCACGGACCGCAAGCTCGAGGAGCTGGAACACCGCCACCTGGCCTGGCACGACTCCCTCACCGGCCTGCTCAACCGCTATGGCCTGATGAAATCCCTCGAGGCCTATTGCGGCATCGGGGGGCGCTTCGCCCTGGTGTTCATGGACTTGGACAACTTCAAACTGGTCAATGACAACTACGGCCACAAGGCGGGGGATCGCCTGCTGGAGCGGGTGGCCGGGCGGCTCAAGCAGATCTGCCCGCGGGACGTGGAGCTGGCGCGCCTCGGCGGGGACGAGTTCACCGCCCTGGTGCCCCTCAATCAGGCGAGCGAGCGGGCCCAGGAGGTGGCGGATCTCATGCTCTCCCAGATGAGCAAGCCGCTGCAGTTGAGCGGGCTCCCCGAGGTCACCATAGGGGGCAGCATCGGCATCGCCATCTACCCGGACGACGCCGATGACGGCGACAACCTCATCACCCGTGCCGACATGGCCATGTATCAGGCCAAGCAGATGGGACGCCTGCGCTGGCAGCGTTTCACCCCCAGCATGCAGCAGAGCCTGCATCGCAAGCTGACCTTGAAGCAGTTTCTGGCCAAGGCGGTGGGCCGCCAGGAGCTGAGCCTGCGCTATCAGCCCCAGGTGGATGTGGCCCAGGGCCGACTCATCGGCTTCGAGGCCCTGCTGCGCTGGTACAACCCCGTGCTGGGGCACGTCTCCCCGGGGGAGTTCATCCCGCTGGCGGAGGAGATGGGGCTCATTCGCGAGATAGGGAGCTGGGTGCTCTCCACGGCCTTGGCCCAGATGGGGGAGTGGCAGCGGCAATGGCAGGTACGGGTGCCGGTGTCGGTCAATCTCTCCGGCTTCCAGCTGTCGGCGAATCTGCCGGGGCTGGTGGCCCAGCAGCTCGCGGCATTCGAAGTCGATCCCGGTCTGCTGACCCTGGAGCTGACCGAAACCGTGCTGATGCTGGATATGAAGGGGTGCATCGACATCCTCGACGCCTTGAGCGGGCAGGGGATCAAGATAGCCATCGACGACTTTGGCACCGGTTACTCGTCGCTCGCCTACCTCAACCGGCTGCCCATCGACACCATCAAGCTGGATCGCTCCTTCGTGGTGGGGCTCAACCTGCCGGTGATCCGGGCCACGGTCGCCATGGCGACCAGCCTGGGGCTCGGGATCCTGGCCGAAGGGGTGGAGGACGAGCACGAGCTGGCGGCCCTGCGCGCCCAGGGTTGCCACATCTTCCAGGGATTCCTGTTCAGCACTCCCATGACCGCGGCCGAGGTCGAGGAGGCGGGTTTCGTCATCCAGTGCAAGAGCGGCGCCTATCCGCTGGTAAACGGCTAAAATCTCGGCAGTGGAATGTGCGGCATGTCGCGTTTTTATGGCGTGACATGCCAAATTAAACAAAATTAATCGAATATATGACTCGTATCATGGGTTTTATTGGACGTTATCGCTAGTATGCAGCCTCATTTCCTGGTCATGGAGTATCACCATAATGAGTCAAGCTGCAGTCAACAAGGGCCCCGCCAGCCCACCCAGCGGCTGGTTGAATCGCTTTCTGAACGGGGTGGAGAAGGCGGGCAACAAGCTGCCAGACCCCGCCATGCTGTTTCTCTATGCACTGCTGATCGTCTGGGTCGGTTCCTGGCTCCTCTCCCAATTCTCGTTTGATCTGGTCAATCCCCGCACCGGCGAGGCCGTGGTGGTCAACAACCTGCTGACCGGCGCAGGCCTTGCCGAGTTTCTCGCCAGCATGGTGACCACGTTCACCAGTTTTGCGCCGCTTGGCATCGTGCTGGTGGCCATGCTGGGGGTGGGCGTCGCCGAGCAGTCCGGTTTCATCAACACCGGTCTCAAGAAGCTGCTCAAGGTCACGCCGGCGCGCTTTCTGACTCCCATGCTGATCCTGGTGGCCATCGTCAGCCACACGGCGGCGGATGCGGGTTACGTGCTGGTCATTCCCATCGGGGGCATCATCTTCCACGCCGCCGGCCGTCACCCGCTGGCGGGGATCGCCGCCGCCTTTGCCGGGGTCTCCGGCGGCTTTGCCGCCAACTTCCTGCCCTCCGGTGGTGATGCCCTGCTGCAGGGGTTCACCCAGTCGTCTGCCCAGCTGCTCGATCCGGAGTACATGGTCAACACCCTGTGCAACATCTTCTTCACCGGCGCCTCCTCCTTGCTGATCATCTGTGTGGGCTGGTTCGTCACCGAGCGCATCGTCGAGCCGCGCCTCAAGCACATTCCCCTCAACGAGGAGCTGGAAAGCGCCGACGAGATGGGCCGCTACAGTGACCGGGAGAGCCGGGCCTTCAACTGGGCCGGGTTTGCCATGCTGGCGGCCATCGTGCTGCTGGGACTGGCCCTGTCGCCGAGCGATTCCCCCATGCGGGCGGCGGATGGTTCGCTCACCACCTTCGCGGCGCCGGTGATGAAATCCATCGTGCCGCTCATCTTCCTGCTGTTCATTCTGCCGGGTATCGTCTACGGCTTCGTGGCGGGCAGCTTCAAGAGCGGCAAGGACGTGATCGACGCCATGTCCGCCACCATGAACAAGATGGGCTCCTACATGGTGATGGCCTTCTTCTGCGCCCTCTTCATCAAGGCGTTCGGGGATTCCAACCTCGGCACCCTGCTGGCGCTCTCCGGCGCCGAGGTGCTGCACGCCCTGGCCCTGCCGGGGGAAGTGACCATAGTCGGCATCATCCTGCTCACCGCCACCGTCAATCTGGTGGTGGGGTCGGCGTCGGCCAAGTGGGCGCTGATCAGCCCCATCTTGGTGCCCATGCTGATGGCGGTGGGGATCTCCCCCGAACTGACCCAGGCCGCCTATCGGGTAGGGGATTCCGCCTCCAACATCATCACCCCGCTGATGGTCTTCTTCCCGCTGGTGGTGGTCTATTGCCAGCAGTATGTGAAGAGCACCGGCATCGGCACTCTGGTCTCCATGATGCTGCCATACTCCCTGGCCTTCCTGGTGAGCTGGAGCATCTTCCTGCTGCTCTACTGGGGGATGGGCTTCCCGCTGGGGTTGCAGGCCCCGTATGTGTATCCTGCCCCTTGAGGGTGACGGGGGGCCTTGGGCCCCTCGTTTTTTTTGGGTAAAGTGAGGCCTTCATCTGGAGGCACCATGAACCCGACCATCGATCTCATCCTTTCCCATCGCTCCATTCGCCAATTCACCGCCGATCCCATCGATGCCGCCCAGCTCGATCAGATCCTGAGTGCCGCCCAGTCGGCCGCCAGTTCCAGCTTCCTGCAGGCCAACAGCATCATCCGGGTGACCGACAAGGAGCTGCGAGCCACCCTGGCGGAACTCGCCGGTCATCAGGCCTATGTGGCGGAGGCGGCGGAGTTTCTGCTGTTTTGTGCCGACTACCAGCGTCACAGCCAGATAGTGCCACAGGCCCAGATCGGCTTTGTGGAGCAGCTGCTGATCGGCGCCATCGACGGCGCCCTGATGGCCCAGAACGCCCTCTTGGCGGCCCAGTCACTGGGGCTCGGCGGCGTTTACATCGGCGGCATTCGCAACAATCCGGCGGCGGTGAGCGAGGCGCTCTCGCTGCCTCATCAGGTGATCCCCCTGTTTGGCCTCTGTCTGGGTCACCCCGCCCAGCAGCCTGAGCAGAAACCGCGTCTGCCCCGCGCCCTGGTGGTGCACGAGAACCGCTACCCAGCTGCGCTCGATCGCGAACTGCTGGCCCAATACGACGATCAGATCCAGGCCTACTACCAGGCCCGCAGCAGCAACAACAAACAGCAGACATGGAGTGGCCAGATCAAGGCCATTCTCGGCAAGGAGGCGCGCCCCTTCATGCTGGGCTTCCTGCAATCACGAGGCTTTTGTCTCAAGTAATGGGCGAGGCGGGCGATATGAGTGAGGGACCGAGGCTGCGCACCACCCCTCGCGGGGCCGCTTGCCATTGTTGTGAGCCTGGCTGGCAATGGGCGCTACCCTGTGAGGGGTAAGCTGTTGTAGGATCAGGCAATTGGATTGGGACAGGAGTTTGGACACCCTATGATTTTAACCTTGATATTGCTGTCTATCGGCGCGCTCCTGTTTCTGGTCATCGCCTATAACGTGGTGCAGCAATACAAACAGAAGGCCGAGGCCGACAAGCGCCAGGCCATCGCTCGCCACAAAGCGGTGGCGGACGAAACCGAAGAGATGCTGCTGAACGTCAACCTGGTGCCCTTCTCCAAGAACATGGTGCTGCTGTTGCAGCACAGGATCCTGGATGCCTATCGCGCCATCGCCCAGGTCTCGCCCACCGGCCAGATCAAGCAGCGGGTGCAGGATGTGCAGATCCAGATCAAGAATGTGCAGGAGCACTACAACAGCCAGGACGAGGCACACTTCAAGACGCCGGAATCCGATCGCCAGGCGATCCAGATGCTGCAGCTGGCCAAGAAGATGCGCGCCGTGCTGCGGGTGGAGCACAACAAGGGCAAGATAGATCCGCAAGGGTACGCCCAGGAGGATCGTCGCCTCGAGCTGCTGCAGCTCAAGGTGAATATCGCCAACCTGGTGAAACGGGCCATGGATGCCCAGATCCAGGGGCAATACGGCACCTGCCGCCAGCTCTACACCAAGGGGCTGAGCGCCCTTGCCAACATCTCCGACAAGGATGCCTACCTGTTCGCCCGGGAAGAAGACATGCGTCAGGGCTTGCTCCAGCTGGAGGAACACCTGCAGCAGCACAGCGAGAAAGAGCTGCAAAACATCAAGGACAAAGAGGCCGATGAGCTGGATGTCCTGTTCCAACCGAAGAAGAAATGGTGATATGCCCCATCCACTGAATACCACCCTGGGGCCGATGGCCCCTTTTGTTGGCCAACTGCTGACCGAATTGCACGCCCTGATGGGAGAGCGGGTGTCACCCAGCGTGGATCATCTCTGCTACCGCGCCGCCACCCTGCCCGAATACCTGAGTCTCAAACGCGAGCTTGCCCAGCAGGGTGTCTTGCTGGTGGAGGGCATGATAGGGGGGCGGCCCATCGCCACCTACCGGCTGCACCAGCCCGTCTGCTGGCAAGGGGTGAGCGTGCCCTGCATCGAGCTGGCCGCCCCCAAGCCGGGCCGCACGCATCAGGCGGGGCTCGAACACATCGAACTGGTGGTCTCTTCCCTGCATGAGCTGGTGGCCGCACACCCCGCTCTGCCGTTCAAGACCGCCAATATCGAGGATGAGCGCAACCCGGATGTGGGGCTGATGCTGCCTTCGGGTCAGGTGAAATTCCACCTGCGCCCCTTGAGCGAGGTGATCGACGAGGAGCTGCTGACCGGCGCCGTGGTGCCGGTACCCATGGACTATTACGGGAAGCTCTGACACTCCGCCGCGTGCCTGCGGCGGTTCAGGATGCCAGAGAGGAGAGGGGGCGTGGGCTGCGCCCCTTGAGATGGCCCAGCCAGAGGCTGAGCACGGCGGTGACGCAGAGCACCAGTTCGATGCCGAGCACCAATCCCGACAACCCCCCCCGTTCCCAGAAGGGGTGCAGATACAGGCCCCCCAGACTGGCCCCCAGATAATACCCCACCAGATAGAGCGACGACGCCAGCGCCCGGTTGTGCTCCACGTGCTGGCCGACCCAGGCGCTGGCACAGGCGTGGGCGAGGAAGAAGCCAAAACTCGAGGCAAGCAGCCCGCCGAGGATGGCAGTCAGGGTGCCAATCAGCAGCACCAGGCTGCCGATGGCCATCAGCAGGATGCCGGCGAGCAACAGGTGCTGTGCCCCCCAGCGACTGGCGCAGCGACCGCTGATGGAAGAGGCGATTGTGCCGGTGAGGTAGGTCAGAAACAGCATCCCGAGCCACTGGGTTGGCAAGGAGAAGGGGGGCTCGGCCATCAGGAAGGTGAGGTAGCTGTATTGGTTGAGGAACACCATGAAGTTGAGCCCGCCGATGAGATAGGCCCCCACCAGCAGCGGATTGCCGAGGTGGCTGGCGATGGCTTGGCGCAATTGGCCGGGGGCGGCGACCACGGCCACGAAGCGGGTCTGGGCGGGCAGCAGCCAGACGACCAGTGGTAGCAAGGCGAGGCTGATGAGGCCGATGCCAAAAAACGTGTGCTGCCAATCCCCGAACCAGCCTGCCAGTAGGCCACCGACCACCCGACCGGCGATGCCGCCGAGGGAGTTGGCGGCAATATAGACGCCGACCGCGGAGAGCAGGGCTCGCTTGCTGAACTCTTCCCCCATGTAGGCGATGGCGGTGGCGGGCAGCCCGGCCAGCAAGACGCCCTGCAGGATGCGTAGGATCACCAGCATGTCGAAGTCGGTCACCAGCGGAATGAGCAAGGAGAGCAGGATGGCGCCGGTCAGTGTCCACAACATGATGCGGCGGCGACCGAAGCGATCCGCGAGCCGGGCGCACAGCAGCAGCGAGGCAGCGAGCCCGGCGGTACAGCCTGCCAGGGTCCAGCCGGCGGAGAGGGAGCTGACGGAGAAGACCTGTGACAGCAGGGGGAGCAGGGGGTGGGTCTGATAAAGATTGAGGAACACCAGGAAGGAGCCCAGGCTCAGGGCCAGGGTGGCGCGTATCCACTCACGGCTGCCGATTTCGATCATATGCGGTTGTCCTGACTGCATTTTTTGCAGAATTATCTGCGATATATCCCGCAGACTAGTGCGCCGCTTGATATAAATATAATATATTTATGTTATCAATCTGATAAATGAAATTGATATGGATCTGAAACAGCTCGGTTATCTGCTGGCGGTACGGGACGCCGGCTCCTTCACCCGGGCCGCCAGCGCACTGCACGTGGCGCAGCCCGCGGTCAGCATGGCCATCGCCAAGCTGGAGAGCCAGCTCGAGCTGCGCCTGTTCGACCGTCAGGATCGCAACGTGCGCCTCACCCCGGAGGGGGAGGTGCTCTGCCGCCATGCCGAGCGCCTGCTGCTGCAGATGCACCAGGCCGAGGCGGAGATGGCGGAGCTCAAGGGGCTGGAGCGGGGGGAGGTGCGCATCGGCATCCCCTACATGATGGGCTCCTACTACTTTCCCCCCATCCTGATGGCGTTCAAGCACCGCTATCCCGGCCTCAAGATCCGGGTGGAGGAGGCGGGAACCCGTGAGCTGCTCAGCCGCATGGTGGATGGCAGCCTGGACTTGGCCATCCTCATCACCAGCGATCTGCCCCCCGGGCTCGAGGGGGCCCAGCTGCTGCACGAAGAGATGCTGATGGTGGTGGGGGAGGAGCATCCCCTGCGCCAGGCGAGAGGCGTGTCGTTGCCACAATTCTTCGCGCAGGAGCTCGCCATGTTCAGGCGCGGCTTCTATCACCGCGAGCACATGGAGGCACTGGCCCAGGGGCTGGGGCTCGAACCCAATATCGCGTTCGAGAGCAACCTCATCCCCTTGCTCAAG
Organism: Aeromonas intestinalis; assembly: GCF_054052485.1. Classification (NCBI taxonomy): domain Bacteria; kingdom Pseudomonadati; phylum Pseudomonadota; class Gammaproteobacteria; order Aeromonadales; family Aeromonadaceae; genus Aeromonas; species Aeromonas intestinalis. The sequence continues at coordinate 58,281 of NZ_JBSTYK010000003.1, read as the reverse complement.
GCGGTGGTACGGCAGGGGTTTGCGGTGACCACCTTCCTGCGCATGGCGCTGGACGATGAAACGGCCCTGACCGGCGTCCCCTTCGAGCCGCCCATTTTCCTCGATCTCTGCGTGGCCTGGCGACGGGGGGATCCCCTCTCCATGGCCAATCGGGCACTGAGAGATTTTCTGCTGTCGCAGGCAAGGTAGGCAGCGTGACGTTTTGTAGAATGTGATTTTCACAAATAAAAACGCCTCCCTGTGGGAGGCGTTTTGCAAGGGTCGGCAGAGCAGAAACACTATTTCTTGAACAGGTGATCCAGCTTGTTCGCCTTGGTGGAGAGGTAGAACTCGTTGTGGGGATTGCGCCCCTCCTGCAGGGGAACCCGCTCCGCCACCGGAATGCCGAAGCTCTCCATGGCCTTGAGTTTGCGCGGGTTGTTGGTCATCAGACGCAGGCTCTTGACCTCCAGGGCCTTCAGCATATCGGCGCAGATGGTGTAGTCGCGCATGTCGGCGGCAAAACCCAGCGCCACGTTGGCCTCGACGGTGTCGGCGCCCTGATCCTGCAGATGATAGGCCCGGATCTTGTTGAGCAGGCCGATGCCGCGACCTTCCTGGCGGACATACAAGAGGACGCCGCGACCGGCCTTGGCAATGTTCTGCAGGGCGGCCTGCAGCTGGAAACCACAATCACAGCGCAGGCTGAACAGGGCATCCCCGGTCAGGCACTCGGAATGGATGCGCCCGAGCACGGGCTCACCGTCTGCGATATCCCCCATCACCAGGGCGGCGTGATCCTTGCCGGTGCCGGTTTCCTGAAAGCCAACCAGCGTGAAGGTGCCCCAGGGGGTCGGCAACTTGGATTTGGCCACGAGAGTAATGCTGCTCATAGGGTTGCTCCTGACTACAGCTGCTGAAAAAAGGCGGCCAGTTTAGCGCGCCTCATCCAGAACAACCATAAGAACAAAACCTTGCACAGCACAGTGGCATGCTGGATTGCTCATAATTGGCGCAATCGCGACGAGTTTTGTGCATATCTGCATGTCGACAACTGCCAGCGACCCCGCATTCGGGTATAATCGGCGCCCATTACCCCATCCCGCCAGGGATGCGTGCAAATCATCGACATGCCGCATGCGCAGGAGAAAAATTATGCCTCAGATGGCCCCCGTGATGACAATCGATGGCCCAAGTGGTGCCGGTAAAGGCACCCTGTGTCAGTTGCTGGCGGAGAAGCTGGGCTGGCACCTGCTCGACTCCGGTGCCATCTACCGGGTATTGGCGCTGGCCGCCCTGCATCACGACGTGGAACTCGACGCCGAAGCTGCCTTGGTGCCCCTTGCCGCCAATCTGGACGTGCAGTTCCAGGTCGAGGGTGAACAGGTCAAGGTCGTGCTGGAAGGAGAGGATGTCTCCCGCACCATCCGCTCCCAGGAAGTGAGCGATGCCGCCAGCAAGGTGGCCGTTTTCCCCCGGGTGCGTGAAGCCCTGCTGCGCCGTCAGCGCGCCTTCCGCCAGGGGCCTGGTCTCATCGCCGATGGCCGCGACATGGGCACCGTCGTTTTCCCCGAGGCCGAGGTGAAGATTTTCCTCGACGCCAGTGCCGAAGAGCGGGCCCAGCGCCGCTATAAGCAGTTGCAAGATAAGGGCTTTGATGTTAACTTTGAGCGTCTTTTAACCGAGATTCGGGAACGTGACGACCGCGATAGAAATCGCGCCGCCGCCCCCCTGAAACCCGCGGAAGATGCTCTTGTGGTAGACTCAACGTCTATGACCATAGAGGAGGTGCTGGCAACGGTGCTGACCTATGCAGAGCAACAACTTGGTGATATCAGCACACGCTGATGTCAGTCGTCTGCACCATGGATGGCGCAGATAATTTAAAACAACCCCGCTTGTGCCGGATTGCGAGTGGATGTTTCATTTGTGACATAAACAATGATCGAATCTTTTGCTCAACTCTTTGAAGAGTCCCTGAACGCCGTTGAAACCCGTCAAGGTTCCATCGTCAAGGGTACCGTCGTTGCTATCGAGAACGGTTTTGTACTGGTTGACGCCGGTCTGAAATCCGAGTCTGCCATTCCTGCTGAAGAGTTCAAGAACGCCCTGGGCGAGCTGGAAATCAATGTAGGCGACACCGTTGACGTGGCTCTGGACTCTATCGAAGATGGTTTCGGCGAAACCAAGCTGTCCCGCGAAAAAGCCAAGCGCCACGAAGCCTGGCTGCAGCTTGAGAAGGCTTACGAAGAGCAAGCTACCGTTATCGGTATCATCAACGGCAAGGTCAAGGGTGGTTTCACCGTTGAGCTGAACGGCATCCGTGCCTTCCTGCCGGGTTCTCTGGTTGACGTGCGTCCGATCCGTGACACCGCTCACCTGGAAAACAAAGAACTCGAGTTCAAGGTCATCAAGCTGGACCAGAAGCGCAACAACGTTGTGGTTTCCCGTCGTGCCGTGATCGAAACCGAGAACACCTCCGAGCGCGAAAGCCTGCTGGCCAACCTGCAAGAAGGTCAAGAAGTTAAGGGTATCGTCAAGAACCTGACCGACTACGGTGCATTCGTAGATCTGGGCGGTGTTGACGGCCTGCTGCACATCACCGACATGGCGTGGAAGCGCGTTAAGCATCCTTCCGAAATCGTCAACGTTGGCGACGAGATCGCAGTCAAGGTTCTGAAGTTCGACCGCGAGCGTACCCGTGTATCCCTGGGTCTGAAGCAGCTGGGCGAAGATCCCTGGGTTGCTATCGCCAAGCGTTACCCGGAGACCACCCGTCTGTCTGGCCGCGTGACCAACCTGACCGACTACGGCTGCTTCGTTGAAATCGAAGAAGGCGTTGAAGGCCTGGTACACGTATCCGAGATGGATTGGACCAACAAGAACATCCACCCGTCCAAGGTTGTTAACGTTGGCGACGTGGTTGACGTGATGGTACTGGACATCGACGAAGAACGTCGTCGTATCTCCCTGGGTCTGAAGCAGTGCAAATCCAACCCGTGGCAGCTGTTTGCCGAAACTCACGCCAAGGGCGACCGTGTTTCCGGCAAGATCAAGTCCATCACTGACTTCGGTATCTTCATCGGTCTGGATGGCGGCATCGACGGCCTGGTTCACCTGTCTGACATCTCCTGGAACAACCAGGGCGAAGAAGCCGTGCGTGAATTCAAGAAGGGCGACGAGATCGAAGCCGTTGTTCTGCAAGTGGACCCGGAGCGTGAGCGCATCTCCCTGGGCGTCAAGCAGATCGAAGAAGACCCGTTCAACAAGTACCTGTCTGACAACAAGAAAGGTGCTATCGTGAAGGGCAAGGTTACCGAGGTTGATGCCAAGGGTGCCGTGATCGAACTGGCTGACGGCGTGGAAGGCTACCTGCGTGCCTCCGATGCTGCTCGTGACCGTGTAGAAGACGCGACTCTGGTTCTGTCTGTCGGTGACGAAGTAGAAGCTAAATTCATGGGCGTTGATCGTAAGAATCGCACCGTAAGCCTGTCTGTCCGTGCTAAGGACGAGGCTGACGAGCGTGTTGCTATCGATAGCCTGAACCAACAAGAAGAAGTTGTGTTCAGCAATGCTATGATGGAAGCGTTCAAAGCCGCCAAGGGTGAGTAATCCTTGATGCAAGAGAAGGGCGGCATTGCGCCGCCCTTTTTTATCTTGGCGTAATGAATATTGCATGTGATCGGAGAAGGAGATTTAACCTTATGACCAAATCAGATCTCATCGAACAACTGGCTGCCAGCCGCATGCATATGCCGGCCAAAGATGTCGAAGCCGCCATCAAGGAGATCCTTGAACAGATGGCGTCGACCTTGCAAAACGGCGACCGGATTGAAATCCGTGGATTTGGAAGTTTTTCACTGCACTATCGTGCACCCCGTGTGGGTCGTAACCCCAAGACCGGGGACAAGGTTGAACTGACCGGGAAATATGTCCCGCACTTCAAACCTGGCAAAGAGTTGCGCGAACGCGTCAACATCAACGAATAATGCAGAAAACGGCATACCTGGGTATGCCTTTTTTATTTTTGCGACATGAACAGCATGAATTGTCGGGTTTCTCGCACTCTTTTCCCATTCGCTCTAGAGTCTGCCGGTGATTTTAAGGATAATCAGTTTCTCATTAGCTACAGACAGGGAGCTCCCATGAAGCGTATCTTGGCCCTCATTCCATTGGTGCTGGTGTTTGTCCTGACCCTCGCCATCGGTTCTCAAAACGGTCAGCTGGTGCAGTTCAACTATCTGATAGCCCAAGGGGAGTTCTCGCTCTCCATGTTGCTCGGCTTCTTCTTCGCCGGCGGTTTCCTGCTGGGATGGCTGGTCTTCGGTCTGCTGTTCCTGCGTCTCAAGTTGCAAAATCGCACCCTCAATCGCACCATGCGTCGTCAATCCCGCGAATTGGAAGTAGCCCGGTCGACCGCCAAGGAATAACGTCCCTCCATGCTTGAACTGCTTTTCCTGCTGTTGCCGATTGCCGCCGGCTATGGCTGGTACATGGGACGCAGGAGTGTTCGCCAGGACACCCAGCAACAGAGTAACCAGTTTTCCCGCCAGTATGTGGCGGGCCTCAACTATCTGCTCTCCGACGAGTCGGACAAGGCGGTGGATCTCTTCATCCAGCTGCTGGAAGTCGACAGCGAGACCATCGAAACCCACCTCTCCCTTGGCAACCTGTTTCGCCAGCGCGGCGAGGTGGACCGCGCCATCAAGATCCACCAGAACCTGGTTGCCCGCGAGCTGACCCGGGAACAGCGCCAGCTCGCCCTGCAGGAATTGGCACGGGATTTCCTTGCCGCCGGTCTGCTGGACAGGGCCGAAGCCATCTGGAACGAGCTGTGTGAAGACAGCGACTTCGAGGAGACGGCGCTGGCCCAGTTGCTCATCATCCATCAACAGTTGCGTGACTGGGACAAGGCCATCGAGGTCGCGGTGCGGCTGCAGAAGTTTCAGGGCAACAAGAAGCTGGCCGACCCCATCTCCCATTTCTATTGCGAGCAGGCCGAGAGCCTCTTGCGTGACGGCGACAAGGCCGCGGGGCGTGCCAAGCTCAAGCGGGCGCTCGGGGTCAATGGGGCTTGCGCGCGGGCGAGCTTGCGTCTTGCCGAGCTCGCCATGGAGGAGGAAAAATACGAGGACGCCAGCAAGGAGCTGTTGCGGGTGTTCGAGCAAGACATGGATTTTGCCTCCGAGGCCATGCCAAAACTCCTTCAATGCTACCAGCAGATGGGCCGTAGCCAGGAGCTTATTCCGTTGCTTGAAAAAGCGGTGGAAGATCATGCTGGTGTCAGCGTGACCCTGGCCCTGGCCAATCTGGTTGAGGCCCGCGATGGTCTGAGTCAGGCCCGGGCCCTGGTGCTGCGTCAACTGCGCCGCCACCCGTCCATGAAGGGTTTCTATCAGCTGGTCGGTTTCCAGCTGGCGAGCGCCGAAGAGGGGCCCGCCAAGGAGAGCCTGGAGCTGCTGCAGCAGCTGGTGGGCGAGCAGATCAAGATCAAATCGACCCACAAGTGCCGTCAGTGCGGCTTCGCCACCCATTCGCTGTTCTGGCAATGCCCCTCCTGCCGCCAATGGGGCTCCATCAAGCCCATCCGGGGGCTGGATGGGGAGTAGCCGCCTTCGATAGTCAGACCCGGACACCAGAGTGCCGGCTGGCGAGATGCCCATGCCGGTTGCAACACAACAACACGCCATAGGAAGTGACATGCAAGATCCCAAAGTACTGGTTGCGCTCGATTATCAGCGCGAAGCCGATGCCTTCGCCTTCATCGAGCAGATTTCGCCAGCCCAATGCCGCCTCAAGGTGGGCAAGGAGATGTTTACCCTGTTTGGTCCCCAGTTCGTGCGTCAACTGGTCGGCAAGGGATTCGATGTCTTCCTGGATCTGAAGTTTCACGATATTCCCAATACCGTCGCCAAGGCGGTGGCGGCCAGTGCCGAGCTGGGGGTCTGGATGGTCAACGTCCATGCCAGCGGTGGCGAGCGTATGATGCGGGCTGCGAAAGAGGCGCTGCTGCCCTATGGCGAGAAGGCCCCCCTGCTCATCGGGGTCACCGTGTTGACCAGCATGGAGCAATCTGACATGGCCCCGCTCGGGGTGGATGCCACGCCCGCCGAGCAGGTGATCCGGCTGGCAACGCTGACCAAGGCGGCCGGGCTCGATGGAGTGGTCTGCTCCGCCGAGGAAGCCAGCGAGCTCAAAGCCTTGCTCGGCGCCGATTTCAAACTGGTGACCCCGGGCATCCGTCCGGCAGGCTCGGCGGCGGGGGATCAGCGCCGGGTGATGACACCCAGTGCTGCGATGGCGGCGGGTGCCGACTATCTGGTGATTGGCCGCCCCATCACCCAGGCCGCGGATCCCGCCGCCGTACTGGCTGCCATCAATGCGGAGCTGAACGGCTAAGCACCGGGCGAGTCATCCCTCAATGCAACAGGCCGGATCATGAGTCCGGCCTGTTGCATTTCATCTGTCCCGTGCCGTGGCAGTGCCTAGGAGTGAACCGCCCTGGCGCCGAGCCCCCAGGGGATCAGTCCGAGCAGCAGGCCGGCGACCGAACCGATGAGATGAGATTCGATATGGACCCTGGCACCGATGAGGGCGGAGACCGGACTCTCCCCTGCGCTGTAGAAATCCAGCCCGAGCTTGATGACGATGCCGAGCAGCATCAGCCAGCCGGAGTGGCGGCGATAGCGAATATCCTGCAGGGCGCCCCAGACGAAGAGGCCGTGAAGGGCGCCGGACAATCCCATGTACCACTGGGTCTGGGGGCACCACCACCAGATGCCGAGGCCGACGGCCGTACACAGCAGCAGCATCAGCAAGGGCAGACGCCAGCCCGCCAGGTAGTCACGAAACAGGCTGTAAAGCACCGCCAGCCCGCTCAGGTTGAGCAGCAGATGCCATCCGTTGGTGTGGGCCAGATTGCCTGTTATGATGCGCCACCCTTCCCCTTGGGCTATCAGGGCACGATCGAAGGAGAGCAGGTGGTTTGGTACGGTGAAGAAGAGCAAGGCAGTGATGAGCGACAGCGTAACAACCCAGAACAGACCCGATTTTTCTGACGACATGAAACAGCCCAGCGACAAAGAGAGCCGATACTGTACACGCTGTACCCGAGCCCTCAAAGCTTGCCTGTGTGATTATGTTGAACGGGTTGCCCATCTTGCGCCCATCCATATTCTGCAGCACCCCGCCGAGGTCGGTCATCCCAAGGGCACGGCCGCTCTGCTGGCCGCGTCGCTCAGCCGGGTTCACCTCCACGTGGGGGAGGGCTTCGCCGATGCCGATTGGCTTGCGGCGCTCCTGGCCGATCCCAAGGTGCGCTGTGCCGTGCTCTGGCCGGATGAGACGGCCCTGACCCTGGCAGAGGCGAAGGCGCAATGGGGCGGTCTCGATGAGGGGCTGACCGTACACTTCATTCTGCTCGATGGTACCTGGCGCAAGGCGTATCGCATGCTGCACAGCAATCCGGCCCTGCTCGCACTGCCGAGGATCACCCTGGGCGCCATCGAGGGGCAATACGCCATTCGCAAGAAGCCGTTTGCCGGGGCGCTGTCGACCCTGGAGGCGGGTTACCATCTGCTGTGTCAGTGGGAGGGGGAGCGCGATCGCTTCGCCCCGCTGATGACGCTTTTTACCCAGTTGAACCGGCAATGGCAGGATTTTGCCCAAGGTCGCCGAACCTGAGCCGTGTATTTAAACAAAGAGGAGTGAGACACGTGAATAAAGCCGTCGTGGTATTCAGTGGCGGTCAGGACAGTACCACTTGTCTGGTGCAGGCCCTGGCCAAGTATGACGAAGTGCACGCCATCACCTTCGATTATGGCCAGCGCCACCGGGAGGAGATAGAGACGGCCCGCCGACTCGCCGGCACGCTGGGTATCGCCGCCCACAAGGTGATGGACGTGACCATGCTGGGGGAGCTGGCGGTCTCGGCCCTGACCCGCGACGATATTCCGGTCAGTGGCGAGCTGCAGGACAACGGCCTGCCCAACACCTTCGTGCCGGGGCGCAACATCCTGTTCCTGACCCTGGCCGCCATCTATGCCTATCAGGTGGGGGCGGGAACCGTCATCACAGGGGTATGCGAGACCGATTTCTCCGGCTACCCGGATTGCCGTGACGAGTTCGTCAAGGCGCTCAACCAGGCGGTCTCCCTCGGGCTGGATCGCGGCCTCGTCTTCGAGACGCCTCTGATGTGGCTCGACAAGGCCGAAACCTGGGCCTTGGCGGATCACTATGGTCACCTGGATACCGTGCGCCAGCAGACCCTCACCTGCTACAACGGCATCCAGGGGGATGGCTGCGGTACTTGCCCAGCCTGCGAGCTGCGCAGCCGCGGTCTGAACCACTATCTGGCGGACAGGGTCGGGGTCATGGCGCGCCTGCACGCAAAAACCGGGTTGTGAGTCTTGCCCCTGTTTGGGGTATAATCCGCGCCTTTTGCAACAAGCCGTGACCAGCATGCACTACCCAATCAACGAGATATTCCAGACCATCCAGGGGGAGGGGGTCTTCACCGGCCTGCCCGCCATCTTCGTGCGCCTGCAGGGGTGCCCCGTGGGTTGCCCCTGGTGCGATACCCGTCACACCTGGGTGGTGGACCCGGCCCGTGAAGTGGGCCCAGGCGAGGTGCTGGACAGATCCAACGAGTGCGATGGCTGGAGCAAGATGAGCACGGAGGCGATCCTCGAGAGCTTCGAGACCCTGGGCTACCAGGCGCGCCATGTGGTGATCACCGGTGGCGAGCCCTGCCTCTACGATCTCCATGAGCTCTCGGGCGCCCTGCTGGATGCGGGTTACCAGGTACAGATCGAAACCAGCGGTACCAGCGAGATCCTGACCCATGCACAGACCTGGGTCACCGTTTCCCCGAAGATCGGGATGAAGGGGGGCTTGCCTGTACTGGTGTCGGCGCTCGAGCGGGCGAACGAGATCAAGCACCCGGTGGCGACCGAGCGACACATCGAAGAGCTCGATGCCCTGCTGGCAACCGCCAGTCTACGCCCCGATGTGGTGATTGCCTTGCAGCCCATCAGCCAGAAGCCGAGGGCCACCGAACTTGCCATGGCGACCTGTATCGCCCGCAATTGGCGACTATCCATCCAGACTCACAAATATCTGAATATCGATTAAGATGGATAATCTCACGGACGAGCGGGTATTGCTCACCCTGGCAAACCAGATGCCTTACGGAAAATATCGGGGCCGGCGTATCATCGATATTCCGGAGCCCTATCTGGTGTGGATGGCCCGCACCGGTTTTCCGGCAGGATCCCTGGGCCAGTCATTGGCACTGGCGTACGAGATAAAACTCAATGGACTGGAGTCCATGATTATTCCCATTATTAACAGGATGTCGCCATGAGAATATATACCCGGCAGGGGGACAAGGGACTCACTCGCTTGGCCGATGGCTCCCGTTTGGCCAAGGATGATCCGCGCGTCGAGACCTATGGCGCCATCGATGAGTTAAATTCCCAGATAGGTCTGTTGATGGCCGAAATACCCGAGCAGGAGAAAACCCTGCTGGCCGAGCTGATATTGCTGCAGCAGGAGTTATTTGACTTGGGAGGAGAGCTGGCCTTTTCCAGCGAGGCGCAAAATAGCGAACTGTGGCAGGTCAGCGAGCAGTGGACATTGCGCCTCGAGCAGCAAATAGATGCCTACAGCGCCAAGTTGCCTGCGCTGCATAATTTCATTTTGCCAAGCGGCTCCCGGGCGGCGGCCCAGGCCCATGTGGTGCGTACCCTGACCCGCCGCTGCGAGCGGTTGCTGCTGGGCCTGAGTCGCACCGAGCAGGTCAACCCGGCGGTCTTGCCCTATCTGAACCGGCTGAGCGACTGGTTCTTCACGGTGGCGCGGTATCTGCTCGTCTGTACCGGCACGCCCGAGGTGCTCTGGGTCAAGGCCGCAGATCGCGGCTAGGCCAGATTCGGGACAATAAAAAACCTCGCCATGGCGAGGTTTTTTATTGCAAGGGTCGCGCTGTTTTCAGATGGCGAACGCTTCCACGGATTTACCTTCGGCCACGGCCTTGGCAATGGTGGAGGGCATGCGACCCTGACCGGTCCAGGTTTTTTCCACGCCGTTGTCATCGAGATAGCGATATTTGGCGGGGCGGGGGGCACGTTTGCTTTTACCGGCTTTGGGGGAATCGACGGCCACTGTGCCTACCAATTCGGCGGGGTCAATGCCGGCCGCTTTCAGCATTTCGGCATATTCGGCAATTTTACGTTGATGTTCTTCCCGCGCCTGACGGTCGGCAGATTCATCCTGCTGGCGTTCGGTGACGATGGTGGTGAGTTTTTCCAGACCTTCTTCCAATTGTTCCAGCGTCAGTTCACGGCAGGTCGCCCGCAGACTACGGATATTCAACAGCACTTTCAGAAATTCGTTCATATTGGCTACCACGCGAGCAGAAATATACAGGGGGGATGAAAAGCTATTTTCGTTAATTTATAGGGGGGCTCGCCATCAAGTCAAGCGCGCGGAATTAATTATGGGAAAATATAAATTAAGCCAGGCGAGATAGCGGGGCGATATATTGCCCCGATGGGCGGTCATTAATCTTCAAATGAGTTCCAGATAGATGAAAATGTCGGCTGGATCGATTTTTGTGAACCATTTGACTACCCCTTCGCGATTCATCGCCATACTCGCATTGAATTTTAATCAAAAAACTTGCTATCACACCGTGCCTCGATAAAATGTGCCCCGAATACCTTTAAGTAGAGGCGCGCTGCCTATGAGTAACCGAGCGGAGGGTGATGCCTGCGATGCTCGAGGAAAGGAGTCGGCGCCGAAGTGACCAGGCCATCATACCGGGTTGCTGGTTCTGCATCGAACAGGTGCAGGACTGCCATAGTCATCCACTATGGAGCGCTACCTGAAGGGGCTGAGGAGTATTACCTCCCCATGGGTTTTGTTTCTTTATCCTCTCGGTAGATCTCCACCTGCTGTCTTTAGGTGCAAAGAGATCATGGACATCGTTCACTACGCCGACTCCGGTTGGTCTATCGTTCCCCCCTTGCTGGCCGTCGCATTGGCTATCATCACCCGCCGCGTCCTGGTGTCGCTGGGGGTGGGTATCATTGCGGGCAGCCTGCTGCTCAATCAGTTTGACCCCCTCGCTTCCCTGCATTACATGCTGAACACCGTGCTCAAGATCTTCTGGGTCGATGGCGCATTGAATCGTGACAACGTGAACATGATCCTGTTCATGCTGCTGCTGGGTGGCCTCATCAGCCTGATGAGCGTCTCCGGTGCCACTCGCGCCTTCGCAGAGTGGGCCGCGAAACGCGCCAAGACCCGCAAGGGGGCCAAGGCGCTGACCGGCATGATGGTGTTCGCCTTCTTCATCGATGACTTCTTCCACAGCCTGTCGGTGGGGGCCATCTGCCGTCCGGTCACCGATCGCTTCCAGATCTCCCGCGCCAAGCTGGCCTATCTGCTGGACTCCACCGCAGCGCCGGTCTGCGTGCTGATGCCCATCTCCTCCTGGGGGGCCTACATCATCGCCCTGGTGGGCGGCATCATGGCGGCCCATGGCCTGACGGATCAGAGCCCCATCTCCGCCTTCGTCGAGATGATCCCCATGAACCTCTACGCCGTGTTCACCCTGATCATGGTGCTGGTGGTGATCGCCTTCCAGCTCGACATCGGCTCCATGCGCCAGCACGAGCAGTGGGCCCTGGAGGGCAAGCTGTGGGATGAGTCCAAGGGCCGACCCATCGGTCTGGACATGGAGTGCCCCGAGGAGAGCAACGGCGGCATGATCGACATGGTGCTGCCGATCCTGACCCTGACTCTGGCCACCGTCTACTTCATGATTGACTCCGGTGCCGCCGTGCTGGCCAGCAAGGGTGAACCCTTCAGCGTGCTCGGCTCGTTCGAGAATACCAATGTCGGCTCCTCCCTGGTCTATGGCGCCCTGTGCAGCCTGGTGGTCTCCATCGGCTTGGCCATGCGCCTCAAGCTGGGTGCCAAGAACTGGATGAAGGCAGCGCCGCAAGGCGTGATGGCCATGCTGCCCGCCATCAACATCCTGCTGTTCGCCTGGACCATCGGTGCCGTGGTGCGTGACGTGGAGACCGGCAAGTACCTGGCTTCCATGGCCAACGGCAACCTGCCGGTGGAAGTGTTGCCCGCCGTGGTGTTCGTGCTCTCCTGCGCCATGGCGTTTGCCACCGGCACCAGCTGGGGCACCTTCGGCATCATGCTGCCGCTGGCCGGTGACATGGCGGCCGCGAGCGATGTGGCCCTGATGCTGCCCATGCTGGCCGCCGTGCTGGCGGGCTCGGTGTTCGGGGATCACAGCTCCCCCATCTCCAGCACCAGCATACTGTCGGCCACCGGCGCCGGCTGCCATCACATCGATCACGTGATGACCCAGCTGCCCTACGCCCTTGCCATCGCCTTCGGCGCGGCCATGGGCTACCTGGTGATGGGGCTGATGCACTCCGTACTGGCAGGCTTCACCGTCAGTGCCCTCTGGTTTGTCATCTTCTCCAGCTATCACCTGCGCAAGGCGCGGCAGGCGAGAGCGCTGGCAGTCGCATAAATTAAACAAGGGGCCCACGGGCCCCTTGGTTTTGGCGGGGGCATTGGTTAGCATGCGCCCCATAAATTCAGTTTCGGAACAGTACCATGGCTTCACTGCACTACAAATTCGCCACCATGAACTCGGGCAAGTCGACCCAGCTTATTCAGGCGCACTTCAACTACCTGGAGCGAGGCATGGTTCCGCTGGCCATGACGCCGGTCATCGACGATCGCTTCGGAACCGGGGTGATCAGTGCAAGAGTAGGCTTGGAGCTGAAGGTGGAAGTGTTCAGTGACAGCTGTGATCTGTTCGAGATGGTCCAGACACGCCACGGCGAGAAGAAGATCGATGTGTTCATCGTCGACGAGGCCCAGTTCCTGACTCGGGAGCAGGTCTATCAGCTGGCCCGTATCGTCGATGAGCTCAAGATCCCGGTCATCGCCTACGGCCTCAAGACAGATTTTCGCGGCGAACTGTTCCCGGGCTCCTACCATCTGCTCTGCCTCGCCGACAAGTTCGAGGAGCTCAAGAGCATCTGCTGGTGTGGCAACAAGGCCCACATGAACTCTCGCGTGAACGAAGCGGGGCAGGTGATGCACGATGGCGAGCAGGTGGAGATAGGCGGCAACGATCGCTATGTGTCCCTGTGTCGCAAGCACTATCTGGATGGCCGGGCCTTCAAGTAACCGAAAGCAGGATCGCAAAGGGCGCCGACAGGGCGCCCTTTTTCTTGGCTGTGGCCGTGTGCGGTTCAGTCTATCTCGATGTCCACCGGCGCTATGATGGGGTCGGCCACCGGCAGGCGGTGGAACAGCTGGCGAAAATGCTGCTGGACCCGGCCGATGTCGACGAGGGACATGCCGGAGGCGAAGCCGAACCAGACGTAGAGGCCGGTGAGATCCCGGAACATGGGGGGGAGGTAGCGGGGCGCGTCGATGAGCCCCTCCAGGTAGTGCTGGTAGAGCACGGGGATATCGTCCAGGGTCACCTTGCCGACGAACAGCATGGGCAGGATCTCGGGGACCCCCTCCAGCACGGCGCTGCGGATGAAGTTGACCGTCTCCACATAGCCCTTCACGTAGGAGAGATCCTTGGTGAAGCAGGCGCCACCCTCGACCATGCCGCCGCGAAACACCCGCTGGGTGATCTTGTAGGCATCGTGTTCGCTGGCCCCCTTCTCGACAAAATGCCGGAATACCTCGATGAAGTCGGCGCCGCGCTCTGCCATGTCGATGGCCATCACCCGATCCGAGATGCGCTTGGCCCTGTCCGGGAAGGAGCTGAAGGTGAGGGTCTCGATGAGCACTGCCAGCCCCTCCTGACAGGCGGTGATGCGGGGCGACCCCGCCCCGAGCCAGGTGGCGTAGGATTGCTGGCGGCCGTTCAGGGTGGTGCCCACGTGTACCCAGCCCTCGTGTACTTCCAGCACCTGCAGATCCAGTTCGGAGAAGCGGGCGTGGGAGCTCAGCTTGATGTAATCGCCGCCGGCGGCGGCGTCGGAGACAATGCCATCGCTGAGCTTGACCTGGATAGCGCCATCCTCGAAGTAGCCGGACAGCTTGCCCTGCAACCTGGCCACCGCCGCTTCCCCCTCGAACTCTTTGGGGTAGGGGCGCACCAGGTGGCGGGCACCGGGCAGGGAGAAGATGTCGCACAGGCGGGCGCCAAGTTCCTTTAGCGTCTTGCGATCCCCGCGCAGGTGGTCGCTCGCCGAGCCATAGAGGATCTGGCTGTAGCGCAGAAAGTCCGGCTGACCGCGCTGGCGCAGCATCTCGATGACCACCATGTACTGATCCACCGTCTCTTGCAGAATGCGCCCCAGATCGTCCTGGGGGCCGAGGCGTCGCCGGATCCTGTCCCGCAACTCCTTGAGCTCCAGGTATTTGTTGCGGGGATCGAAGTCCAGTGGCAGTCCCTGATAGAAGGCGGCGTCGATGGCGGGCAGCTCGCGCCCACCCTTGGCCAGAAATTCGGTCTGCAGGTGACGGGGCCACTTGATGGCATCCAGGATGCGGATGGGTTTTTGCAGGGCGAGCAGCTCATCGGAGAGGGATTTGAGGTGCAGGCGATACTTTTCTTGGATGGTCATCGGGCCCCCTCATGGGGCGGGTGTGGGGCGAGAATGGCTGAGTATATGCATAGCGCCTGCCAAAAAGAAGCGAGAGAGGGGACTATCCCGCCGGCGCGCTTTTGGTTGCCGACAAATTGGTTTAGACTGCGCCCCTTGATCCCTCTAGTGTCGTGAAAATGATGAATATCCCCAGCTCCGAAATGATAATGCGTTGGTTGCAGCAGGCCCGGATCGAGCACTACGTGTGCGACCAGTGCCACGGCATCCACCTGGTGTCCCTGCAATCCGTGGAGGGCATTCAAGAGAGCCGGATCTTCGTCGAAGAGGAGGGGCTGTTGTTCTCGTCCGAACTGGAAGTGCGGCCCTCATCCCTGCTGCCGCTGATGGCTGAGCTGGGTCGCCTCAACATGCAGTACCCGTCTCTGAAGGTATTCCTCGATATTATCGACGACAATCTGCCGCGTCTCATCGTGGGCCACACCGTCTTCACCAAGGCGGGTCTCTCCGTGGAGCAGTTCCTGCTGTTTGTCGAGAGCACCACGGCGGCGACCCACGAGGTGGTCTCCGAGTGCGAGCGACTGGGCTTCCTCAATCTGCCGGAAATCCAGGTGTCGCCGGAATCCGTGCACTGAGTCGAGGGGCGGGATTGTGCGTTAAATGTGCGAACGGTTCGCCCAAGCCAAAAAGCCGTTGACGCAGGCAGCCCTTTCCCCTAAATTACGCCCCGTTCCAGCGCGTTAGCGCAGTGACCTCGTGTTGGCTGAACACGTTAAACCACAGACCAAAATTTGGTGAGGTGTCCGAGTGGCTGAAGGAGCACGCCTGGAAAGTGTGTATACGGCAACGTATCGAGGGTTCGAATCCCTCCCTCACCGCCAAATTGAAAAGCCGACCTCAGGGTCGGCTTTTTGCTATCCAGTCGACATGCATCTCTGATGCCTTCGAGGGAGGGTGAGAACCCTCGCCGGGTTCGAGCAGAGCGGCTTGCCGCGATGAACGGCCACAGGCCGCCCCGAAGGGGTGAGTCACGAAGTGGCGAATCATCCCTTCCTCACTGCCAAATAAAACAAAGGGCCTGTCGCAAGACAGGCCCTTTGTTTTATCCGATGATGGGCGGCTCGGTTTGGACCCTGGTTCGACAGAAGGGTAGATAACCCTCCTGGACAGCCGCAGGCTGCCCGCAGAACGGGCGCCAGAGACGGCACGAGTCAGTTCCGGCACAGCCAAATGAAAAGCCGACCTCTGGGTCGGCTTTTTGTTTTCTGGTAATAATCCAGACTTGGGCGTCGCGAGGGGCAGATTGGTCGCGCCGTTATCTCTTCAATTTGCAGATAGAGGGGATGTTTCTGTACTTGTGCTCCCAGGGCAGGCCGTAGCCCACCAGCAGCTCGTCGCTTTCCATTTCATAGGCATAAAACTGTTCGACGGGGATGGCTACGCGCCCCGGTTTGACGAACAGGGTCGCGATGGACAGCGAACGTGGCGTGAACGCTTGCAGGTGCGCCACCAGCCGCTTCATGGTGCCGCCTGATTCGATGGCATCGTCCACCAGGATGACATCCTTGCCGCAGATGCCGATGTTGTCGTGAAAGACGATGGGGGAGTCGTTATGGCGCTCCCCCGGGGTGTGGGGGCAGGAGATGTAATCCATGGCGACATCGAAGTTGAGCCCCCTGACCAGATCCGCGGTGAACAGCATGCCCCCCGGCACTACGGTTACCACCACCGCCTCCTTGAAGCGTTCGTTGAGCCGTTTGGCGACGACTTGAACACCCAGCTCGATATCCTGCTTGGTCAATACCGTTTCGCCGAAAATAGGGTTCTTCATGATTTCTCCAGACAGATTGATGACATAGATGCAGGGGCTGGCGTCAGGGGCACCCGTCTGCTGAGTAGCAGGGCGAACAGCACCAGCAGGGCAACCCCATAGAGGGCTGCGGGCAGATCGAGGGCTTCGGCGCCAAAGCCGACCAGGGCGGGGCCAGAGAGCACACCGACATAGCCGAGGGTGGAGACGGCGGTGATGGCGAGGGCCCCCGGCATGATCCGCTGCTGGCCGGCCGCCGAAAACATCACGGGCACTATGTTGGAGCAGCCCAGGCCGATGAGGGCATAGCCCAGCAGTGCTGCCTGCCAGCTGGGCAGCGCGAGGCTGAGCAGGAAGCCCGTGATGGCGATGAGGGCGCCACCAGTGACGACCCGTCTGGCCCCCAGGCGAGCAACGACGCTGTCACCCAGCAGGCGGCCGCCGGTCATGGCGATGGAGAAGAAGAGGATCCCGAGCCCGGCGGCGCTGGCCGGTACGGCGCGATATTCATGGAGGAAGATGCCGCTCCAATCCAGCACTGTCCCTTCGGCCAGGAAGAAGACGAAACAGATGACCCCGATGAGGATGACGGGGCCCCTTGGCAGGGCGAACAGGGGGCCGCTGTGGGATTGGGGCTCGGTTCTGTAGCCCGGGGCGCTCAGGGCCAGCAAGGCCAGGATGAGGAGCGATGTAGCCAGGGTTGCGCCCAGCGGGGACAGGCCGAGGCTGAGCAACAGGGTGAGGACGAAGGCGCCGCTCATGCCGCCCAGGCTGTAGAAGCCGTGAAAGCCGGACATGAGCGGCTTGCGGGCATCCTTCTCGACGGCGAGGGCATGGATGTTCATGGCGCAGCCCGTGGTGCCTATGCTCATGCCGTAACACAGCAGGGCCATGGCCAGGACGGAGCCGACAAGCGTCCGTTTGCAGCCAAATCGGCTGGTACAGATCCCCGCGATGGGCATGCCAAGCAGGGCCCCCCCGCCGAGGCAGAGCAGCATCATGCCCATGGCGCCGTCACTGAGCTGCACATGCTGCTTGACGAAGGGGATGATGGAGGCCCAGGCCGCCGTGGCGAAGCCCGAGCAGAAGAAGGTGACTCTCGTTGCCAGCCTGTCGCGGTGAGGCAGTGTGAGGGAGAGGGGGGATGGCATGATGGTCTCCTGAACATGGGGGTGCCGGCGGCAGCTCATCTGCCGGGTTGGCATCATCCTATGACATGCTCAAACAAAAATGAACGCAAATGATCTTTATTTTGTTTGTATGTGTTCGTTTTGGCGATATGATGAGGGCGTCACGGAGAGGAGCGTCGAGGCAAGCGCATGATAAAACTCATCATTACGGATATGGACGGAACCTTTCTCAACAGCCAGGGCGATTACAACCGGGCTCTGTTTCGCGATGTCGTGACCGCCATGGCGCGGCAAGGGGTGCATTTCGCCCCCTGTACCGGCAAGCAGGTGGACAGGGTCGAGGAGCTGCTGGGGGAGGAGAGTGCGAACTTCTGGATCCTGGGAGACAGCGCGACCCGCATCAAGCACCGTGGCCAGTATGTCTATCAATCCTTGCTGGGCAATACCCTGGGACTGGCCATCATAGACCGGCTCGCGCATGTGCCGGGCTCGCACATCACCATTGCCTGCACCGCCGAGTTTGCCTTCATCAGAGAGGATATTGCGCCCCACCTGAAAGAGCTGGTGCGCCGCTCCTACAGCAAGGTCAAAACCGTCGGTGATTTTAATGAGATCGGCGCCGATTTCGTGAAGATCACCGTCTATGACGAGCAGGGGCGCAGCCCAGCGCTGAGAGGCGAGCTCGATGCCTTCAATGAGGATGCCTATATCGTCGTGTCCGAGAAGAACTGGATCGACATCGCCAACGCCGGGGTACACAAGGGCACCACTGTGGCCAGGCTGCAGGTGCTGGTCGGTGCCGGCCGCCATGAGACCCTGGTATTCGGGGATGGGCTCAACGATGTCGAGCTGATGGGCTGCGCCGATCTCAGCTTCGCCATGCGAAATGGTTGCGACGAGACCAAGGCGGCGGCCAACTTCATCACCCGCTCGAACGATGACGACGCCGTCATGCACACCATATTGCGGTTGCTCGCGCTGCAATCGGGCCGATGAGGCGCGGCGAGCAGGCGCAAGCGCCATCACCACAGGGGATCATCATGGACAAATATTCACCGGAGGAGCGGCAGCTGCTGATCCTGGATCTGCTGGCCGCTCATCACAAGGTGATGGCGGCGAGCCTGGCGGATCAGCTCGGCACCACGGAGGCAACCATCAGGCGGGATCTGCGGCAACTGGCCGATGCCGGACAGTGCAAGCGGATCCACGGGGGCGCCATCTCCTTGTCACCCCAGACGGGCACCCTGACCGAGCGCAGCAACAGCAAGGTGGCCGAGAAACAGGGGCTGGCGCTGGCGGCCCTCGGCATCATCAAGGAGAAGCAGCTGATCTTCCTCGATGCCAGCAGCACTCACTTGTTGTTGGCCTCCATCATGCCGGAGCACCTGGATCTGACGGTGGTGACCAATAGCCCGGCCATCGCGGTGCGATTGCTGGAGCGGCGCAACGTCAAGACCATTTTGGTGGGGGGCGAGCTGGATCCCATGGTGGGCGGCGCGGTGGACATCACGGCGGCCGAGTCCATCCAGAAGTTTCGCTTCGATCTCTGTTTCCTCGGGGTCTGCGCCTGGTCATCGGATCTGGGGTTCAGCGCAGTCCATTATCAGGACAGCGAGTTCAAGCGTCGGGTGGCGGAGCGTTCTGGCTCCCTGGCGGTGCTGTGCAATGACGACAAGATTGAATCCCTGGCGTCCTACCCCTTCCTGAGCTCGGCGCAGACGGACTACCTCATTTGCACCCAGCAGGATCCCATCCTGATGGCGGCGTTCAAGGCTGTCGGCTGCACCGTCATCACGGCGGGTTGAGACGCAACACGAAGAGACTGATGGAGGGAGAGTGACATGGGGTTATCAAACAGGGATAGATCCAGCCCGGGGCTATCCAGCGAGGGGCGGCCAGGCAGGGTGTCATCGGCAGGCCATGATGGGGCAGGCCGTCATCCGGTCGAGCCCGGCTTATCAAACGGATGGTTGCGTCTCCGTGCTCGCCTCATCGGCGAAACGGAGCGCTACATGGCCTCCCTGCTGGCCCTCTATCGTTGGGAGGAGGAGCCGGAGACACGTCGGACCGGGAAGGAGGATAGATGATACGGCCCTCGTCATCTTCATCCTGTGTCCCAGTCCGGTCAGGGCCGGAACAAATCAAGTTTCATGTGGCGCTTGATATTCCCAACCCGGTGATTGGCCGGGTTGATACCGTGACAGGTATCAAAGGATGAGCGTGACAATCATCACGTTTCCCGCTTTTAGTTTGGGCACCACTCGTTCGCTTTTCTGCTTTTGTTACACTGCGTGACATTGTCTCTACTGACGCAAGCAAGCGCTTCGGGTGATGGAAGATGTTCAATAACCAATTGGTCTCCACGTTAAATACATTCGAATTCAAAGTTTATAACTATGTGATGAAACATCATCAGGCCGTTATTTATATGACGGTCAGGGAATTGGCCGAGGCCTGTGATGTATCGACGGCCACGGTATTACGCTTTTGCAAAAAATTGAATTACAGCGGCTATGCGGAATTCAAAGCCTACCTCAAGATGAATGGTGAAAAACGTGGTCAGATATCCATTCCGCACGGCGCCAATGAGTTTCTCTCTTTTTTCAAGAGCATCAACAACGACGAATTCGATGCCCTGATCCTGAGCGCCGCCGGACAGATTGCCGGGGCCGAGCGGGTCATCTTCGTGGGGGCCGGCACCTCCGGCACGCTGGGCCGCTACGGGGCTCGCTTCTTCTCGAATATCGGCAAGTTCAGCAACCACATCGACGACCCCTACTATCCGGTCAACACCGACATGTACAAGCAGGCGGTGGTGATCGTGCTATCGGTGTCGGGGGAAACGGCGGAGATCATCAAGCTGGCGGAACAATTCCTGCTGCACCATTGCAAGGTCATCAGTATTACCAGCGATAATAAATCCACCCTGGCCCAGATGGCAGATTTCAATATTTCCTATCATGCGGCGAGAGTGGTCGTCGATAATGAATATGATATTACTACCCAGGTGCCGGTGATTTATATTATCGAGTCCATTGGTCGACAACTGGCAAATACCATCAATGCCAAGATGTCACAGGCTGTGTCCTCAATGTAACAAATAACATTGTTGGCATTTTGTTATATGGTGACAAGGTTGAGTGCTTTCCCTACCATCCATTCACAGCGTTCAAATAGTCTCGATATTAATTAATAAATGGCAGGGAAGGGTAACGATGGCAATTAACTATGCGGATTCGGCGAAACAGATCGTCGAGTTGATTGGTGGTGACGGCAATGTCGTGAGCGTGACGCATTGCGCCACCCGGTTGCGGTTCGTCTTGAAAGAGACGGGGCTGGTGGACAAGGAGGTGCTCAAGCGGGTCAAAGGTGTCATCACCGTCATCGAATCCAGTGGCCAGTTGCAGGTGGTGATCGGCAATCATGTCGGCGATGCCTACCGGGAGGTGCAAAAGCTGGTGAATATCGATGAGAACGTGGTGGTCAGCGCCCCCCGAGTCGGGATGGTCAACCAGCTGATGGACATCATCTCCAGTATCTTCGCCCCCTTCCTCTATCCCCTGGCCGCCTGCGGCGTGTTGCAGGGGCTCATCTCCTTCTTCGCCGCCATCGACTGGATGGATCCCGCCAGCGGCACCTTCCGCATCCTGAATTTCGTCTCCTGGACCGGGTTCACCTTCCTGCCGGTGATGGTCGCCTTCACCGCCGCCAAGAAGTTCAACGTGAACCCCTTCACTGCGGTGATTGCGGCCTGTGCCCTGGTCTCCCCCGACTACATGAACATGCTGACCGCGAACAAAATCATCCTCGCGAACTCCGCGGATCCGGCGGTGCAGGCGCTGATGCAGTCGGCGATGGATAACCCGGCCATCAACGAGGCCATCGTCAACCTGGTGGGGGTGCCCCTCAACAGCGCGCCCCTCAGTTTCCTCGGCCTGCCGGTGCAGTACCTGAGTTACACCGCGTCGGTGATCCCCATCATCCTGATGGTGTGGGCCATGTCCTATGTGCAGCGCTTCTTCGAGCGGATTTTGCCGGTGGTGGTGCGCAACCTCTTCACCCCCATGTTCTGTCTCGCCATCATGGTGCCCCTGACCCTGCTGGCCTTCGGTCCCATCGGCAACCTCATCGGCGGCGCCATCGGTGGCATCTACAACACCCTCTATCACCTGAGCCCCTCCATCGCCGGCTTCGTGGTGGGGGCGGTCTGGACACCCCTGGTGACCCTGGGCGTGCATTGGGGGATCACCCCGGTGACGGTCGGCAACTATGCCACCCTGGGCTATGACACCTTCACCGGGTTGCAGGCCTCCGCGGTATTTGGCATCGCCGGCGCCGTGTTCGGGGTCTATTTCAAGACCCGGGATGCAGAGCTCAAGAGCATGACCCTCTCGGCCGGGGTGACCGCCCTGTTTGGCATCACGGAGCCCGCCATCTACGGGGTCGCCCTGCGCTTCAAGCGCCCGCTTGTCTGCGGCTGTCTGGCCGGCGCCATCGGCGGCACCGTGGCGGGAGCCTTCAATGCGGTCTCCTGGAGCTACTGCATCCCCGGCATCGCCGTGCTGCCGGTGTTCTTCAAGGAGGGTCACATGGCCCAGTTCCTGGGCTTCCTGCTCTCCATCGGCGTCGCCTTTACCCTCGGCGTCATCTTCTCCTGGCTGGCGGGTTTCCAGACCGATGCCGAGATAAGCCAGCCCCAGCCACTGACGTCCAAAGCCGTATAAAGCCGTATAAGGAGCGACAAGTCATGAAGAACACATTGCCAAAAGAGTTTCTGTGGGGGGGGGCGGTCGCTGCCCACCAGGTGGAAGGGGGCTGGGATCAGGGCGGCAAGGGGATGAGCATCGTCGATGTACTCACCAGCGGTGCCCACGGCGTGGAGCGCATCATCACCGACCGAGTCGAGGAGGGTTATCGTTACGCCAATCACGAAGCGGTGGATTTCTATCACCACTACAAGGATGACATCGCGCTCTTTGCCGAGATGGGCTTCAAGTGTTTTCGTACCTCCATCGCCTGGTCACGGATCTTCCCGCTGGGGGATGAGGCCGAGCCGAACGAGGCGGGGCTGCGCTTCTACGACGACCTGTTCGACGAGCTGCTGCGCCACGGCATCGAGCCCGTCATCACGCTCTCCCACTTCGAGATGCCCAATCATCTGGTGACCGAGTACGGGGGCTGGAAGAGCCGCAAGCTGGTGGATTTCTTCGTGCGCTTCAGTGAGGTGGTCATTCGCCGCTACCAGCACAAGGTCAAATACTGGATGACCTTCAACGAGATCAACAACCAGCGCAACTGGCAGGTGCCCCTGTTCGGCTACTGCTGCTCCGGGGTCATCTACAACCAGGAGCCGAACCCGGAGGAGTGCATGTATCAGGTGCTGCACCACCAGTTCGTGGCGAGCGCCAAAGTGGTCAGCCTGGGCCATGCCATCAACCCCGAGTTGCAGATTGGCTGCATGCTGGCCATGGTGCCGCTCTATCCCTACTCCTGCCACCCGGACGATGTGATGTATGCGGAAATCGCCATGCGCGAGCGCTTCCTGTTCGGGGACGTGCACGTGCGCGGTCATTACCCCGCCTATATCCGCAAGGAGTGGCTGCGCAAGGGCTACCAGATTGTCATGGAGCCGGGCGACGAGGAGACACTGCGGGCGGGCTGCGCCGACTACATCGGGCTCAGCTACTACATGAGCAATGCGGTGAAGGCCGATGGCGCCGGCACGGGCACGGCCCTGTCCGGGTTTGCGGGCAGCGTGCCGAATCCCCATGTGCAGGCGTCCGAGTGGGGCTGGCAAATCGACCCCGTGGGGCTGCGCTACACCCTGAACCTGCTCTATGGCCGCTACGAAAAACCGCTCTTCATCGTCGAGAATGGTTTCGGCGCGCGGGATCAGAAGGAGGCGAGCGGGGAGATCAACGACGACTATCGCATCGCTTACTTGCGCGCCCATATCGAGCAGATGAAGCTCGCCATCATCGAGGACGGGGTGGACGTCATGGGTTACACCCCCTGGGGATGCCTGGACTGCGTCTCCTTCACCACGGGGGAGTACAGCAAGCGCTACGGCTTTATCCACGTGGATAAGAACGATGACGGCAGCGGCAGCTTTGCCCGTAGCAAAAAACGCAGTTTCGACTGGTATCGCCGGGTCATCGCCAGCAACGGCGAGATCCTGTGACCAGGCAGTCGTCCATGCTGCTTGATTGAATAAAACCGCCTGTTTTCACCGACCACCATCCTCTCCTGGCGAGATGATGGTGGTTTTTTATTGGTTTGCAGCATGAAAAACTGACAAATATTGCGCAGTCAGGCGCTGGGGGTGACCATTGCCGCGAAGGGCGAATAGAGAGCGAGGTTGCTGCATGAGGAGAGGGCGGGCCGGGATCACTAAAGAGGCGGTATAAAAAAGCCCCGCTCCCGGTGACCGGGGCGGGACTGTTGTCATGGATGACTTAGGCGAGGTCGAAGCGATCCAGGTTCATCACCTTGGTCCAGGCGGCCACGAAGTCGTTGACGAACTTCTCCTTGGCATCCGCGCTGGCGTACACCTCGGCAATGGCCCGCAACTGGGAGTTGGAGCCGAACACCAGATCGACCCGGGTGCCCGTCCACCGGGTCTTGCCGCTCTTGCGATCCTGCCCGGTGTAGGTTCCCTTGTCCGCCGCCGGCTTCCACTCCGTGCCCATGTCGAGCAGGTTGACGAAGAAGTCGTTGGAGAGGGTGCCGGGGCTCGTGGTCAGCACCCCGTGCTGTCCACCGACATTGGTGCCGAGCACCCGCATGCCACCGACCAGCACCGTCATCTCCGGGGCGCTCAGGGTGAGCAGTTGCGCCCTGTCGATCAGCATGGTCTCCGCGAAGGCGGCGCACTGACCGCCGTAGTTGCGGAAGCCATCGGCGAGGGGTTCGAGCACCGCGAAGGAATCGACGTCGGTCTGGGCCTGGGAGGCATCCATCCGGCCCGGTGCGAAGGGCACGGTCACGGCGACCCCCGCCTTCTTCGCGGCCTGCTCGACGCCGACGTTGCCCGCCAGCACGATGAGATCCGCGAGGGAGACCTTCTTGTCACCCTTGTTGAACTCGGCCTGGATGGCTTCCAGCGCTTTGAGCACCTTGGCCAGTTGAGCGGGCTGGTTGACGGCCCAATCCTTTTGCGGGGCGAGACGGATGCGGGCACCGTTGGCACCACCGCGCTTGTCGGAACCACGGAAGCTGGAGGCGGCCGCCCAGGCGGTGGAAACCAGTTCAGAGACCGAGAGGGAGGAGGCCTGGATCTTCTCCTTGAGGGCGGCCACGTCCTTGTCTCCGACCAGGGGGTGATCGACCGCCGGGATGGGATCTTGCCAGATCAGCGTCTCTTTCGGCACTTCCGGCCCCAGGTAACGGGCCACCGGGCCCATGTCGCGGTGGGTCAGCTTGAACCAGGCGCGGGCGAAGGCATCGGCGAAGGCTTGCGGATCCTCGTAGAAGTGGCGGGAGATCTTGCCAAACTCCGGGTCAAACCTCAGGGTCAGGTCGGTGGTCAGCATGGTCGGCTTGTGGAACTTGCCGGGGATGTGGGCGTCCGGAATGATCTCCGGGGCATCTTTGGCTATCCACTGCTTGGCACCAGCCGGGGACTTGGTCAGTTCCCACTCGTACTTGAACAGGTTCTCGAAGAAGTTGTTGCTCCAAAGGGCCGGGGTCTTGGTCCAGGTCACTTCGAGGCCGCTCGAGACGGTATCCTTGCCGTGACCGCTGCCATAGTCGCTGATCCAGCCGAGGCCCTGGGCTTCGAGCGGTGCGGCTTCCGGTTCCGGGCCCTTGTGGGATTCCGGCGCGGCGCCGTGAGTCTTGCCGAAGGTGTGACCGCCGGCGATGAGGGCGACGGTCTCCTCGTCATTCATGGCCATGCGACCGAAGGTGGAGCGGATGTCCTTGGCGGCTTCCAGGTAGTCGCCGCTGGCGTTCGGTCCCTCCGGGTTGACGTAGATCAGGCCCATGTGGGTGGCGCCGAAGGGGGCCGTGAGCTCGCGATCCCCCTTGACCCGATCCGGGTCGACCCCGAGCCAGGCGATCTCGTCACCCCAGTTGACGTCCTGATCCGGCTCCCAGACATCCGGTCGCCCGGCGCCGAACCCGAAGGTGCGGAACCCCATGGATTCCAGCGCGACGTTGCCGGCGAGGATCAGCAGATCGGCCCAGGAGATCTTGTTGCCGTATTTTTGCTTGATGGGCCAGAGCAGGCGGCGGGACTTGTCGATGTTGACGTTGTCCGGCCAGCTGTTGAGGGGGGCGAAGCGTTGCTGACCGCGGCCACCACCGCCACGACCATCCGTGGTGCGATAGGTACCGGCGGCGTGCCAGGCCATGCGGATGAACTGGGGCCCGTAGTGGCCGAAGTCTGCCGGCCACCACTCCTGGGAGTCGGTCATCAGCTGGACCAGATCGCGCTTGAGCGCCTTGTAGTCAAGACTCGCAAATGCCTTGGCGTAGTCGAAGTCCTTGTCCATGGGATCTGAGCTGGGGGAGTGCTGGTGCAACAGATCCAGCCTCAGCTGATTCGGCCACCAGTCACGGTTGGTTCTGCCGACGCCGGCGGTGTGGTTGAAGGGGCACTTGCTTTCTTCACTCATCTCGATCTCTCCTTGCTATGGCTGACAACGCGTATCCGGTGAGCATGGAAGACAGTTCCATGTTGCTCGGTCAGCCTGTTTGACATTGCTCGTCGTATTGCTGTGGGTCTGCTCTCAATAACGATTTTTATTTCATTCGTTTGTCTAATGATGCGCCACCTGGGGCGTGAAAGAATGGATTGTGCTCATCTAATTTAACAATCCAATGACGATAGCATCCCCTGCGACATCCGGTGCGGGTCGGGCCGTGGCACCGACCGCAGTCAGTATGGGGCGCAGGGTGAACTTTATTTACTTTTTAATCAGTATCACGGCATCCGATGCCAGAAGTTGCGCCAAGTCATTGTAGGAAGAGAAATTTAGTGAGGGATCTGGCCTGCGATCATTTTTGTGATCCCGACCCGCATCCAGCAGGATGTTGGTCAAATGGGTCGGCTGGGCGGGCGTGAAAAGCGGGAGTGATGGCTGTTGAAAGGAGAGAGGAAGAAAAAAGGCAACAAAAAACCGGCACTGGGCCGGTTTGCTGTACGCCATCTTGTGGCGTCAACCGATGGCACAAGGCGCATCGGGGAATAATGGGGTGGCTGATGGGGCTCGAACCCACGACAACCGGAATCACAATCCGGGACTCTACCAACTGAGCTACAGCCACCACTGAAATCTGCCCTTAAATCCGATGCTGCAAAGAGTCATCGAATTAATGGCGCGCCCTGCAGGATTCGAACCTGCGACCCACGGCTTAGAAGGCCGTTGCTCTATCCGACTGAGCTAAGGGCGCTTTGTATCGCGGAGTGTGGACCTCCACGATGAACCTGGTCGGTGATAAAGGATTCGAACCTTTGACCCTCTGGTCCCAAACCAGATGCGCTACCGGGCTGCGCTAATCACCGAGATGTTACTGCTTGCACCGTCTATCCAGCATACCGAGCACGGCACCACTGGGCAACGGGCGGGCATCATACCCAAGCGGCAAACACAGCGTCAACGACTTTTTCCGCCAGTAAATTCAAGTGCCTACTTATTGCCCGCCCTGCGAGAGCCGCTAACACCCGCGCCAAAAAAATGCGACAATGCGCACAGTTGAACACAGGATGAGTGAGAACCGATGTCTGCCAAAATCATTGATGGAAAACAGGTTGCGCAAACGATTCGCAGCCAGGTCGCCAAACAAGTCCAGCAGCGCCTGGCCCAGGGAAAGCGTGCTCCCGGGCTGGCGGTGGTTCTGGTGGGAATGGATCCGGCGTCCCAGGTCTATGTCGGCAGCAAGCGTCGCGCCTGTGAAGAGGTGGGTTTCGTCTCCCGCTCCTACGACTTGGATGCCAGTGCGAGCCAGGAAGAGCTGCTGGCCCTGATCGACCGGCTCAATGCCGATCCCGAGGTGGACGGCATCCTGGTGCAATTGCCCCTGCCGGCTCATTGCGACGCGACCCAGGTGCTGGAGCGGATCCGCCCCGACAAGGACGTGGATGGCTTCCATCCCTACAACATCGGACGCCTGGCCCAGCGGATTCCGGCGCTGCGCCCCTGCACCCCCAAGGGGATCATGACCCTGATTGAAACCACCGGGATCAAGACCCACGGCCTGCATGCGGTGGTGGTCGGCGCCTCCAACATCGTCGGTCGTCCCATGATGCTGGAGCTGCTGCTGGCGGGTTGTACCACCACCACCTGTCACCGCTTCACCCAGGATCTGGAGACCCAGGTGCGCCGCGCCGACCTGCTGGTGGTGGCGGTGGGCAAGCCGAACTTCATCCCGGGTGAGTGGGTCAAACCCGGCGCCCTGGTGATCGATGTGGGCATCAACCGTCTGGCGGACGGCTCCCTGGTGGGGGACGTGGAGTTCGAGACGGCCCGCAGCCACGCGGCCTTCATCACGCCGGTGCCGGGGGGCGTCGGCCCCATGACGGTGGCCAGCCTGATGGAGAACACCCTGATCGCCTGCCAGGAGTACCACGACGCCTGAGAGGGGCGGCGAGGATAACGCCGACAAGCAGAGGCTGCTACTCGGCGCCGCCAGGGCGATATAGTTGGCTGTCGGCGCGGGTTTGATGGTGTTTTCCATCGCAACAGCGTTTGCATGCAGCATGAAAAGAGGGAAGGCGATGCCTTCCCTCTTTGCTTTTGCGTGTCCCGGCGAGGCTGCCCTGCGATGAGGCGGGCAGGGGCCGCGTCAGCGCGGCCTCAGATCAGCGCCAGGGCCGCCGCCAGATCGGCGATGAGGTCGTCCGCATCCTCCACCCCGATGCTGAAGCGGATGAGATCGTCGTTCACCCCGGCGGCGAGGCGGCTCGCCTCGTCCATGGCGGCATGGGTGGTGCTGGCCGGGTGGCAGGCCAGGCTCTCGAGATCCCCGAGGCTCACCGCCTGCACGAACAGTTGCAGGTTGTCGAGCAGAGTGGCGCAGCGCTCAAAGCCCCCCTCCAGCTCGATGCTCACCATGCCGCCAAAGCCGCTGGCGAAGGCGCCGAGGGCATCGTGGCCCGGGTGACTGGCAAGCCCCGGGTAGATCACCGTCTTCACCGCCGGGTGGGCGGCGAGGAAGTCGGCCACTTTCTGGGCGTTGTGCAGATGGGCGTCCATGCGCAGGGGCAAGGTCTTGACCCCGCGCTGCAGCAGATAGGCCTCCTGCGGCCCGATGGGGGAGCCGATGTGCTTGAGGGCCACGGTGCGGATGGACTTCATCAGGGCGTGAGAGCCCGCCACCACCCCGGCGATGATGTCGCCGTGGCCGCCCAGGTACTTGGTGCCGCTGTGCATCACGATGTCGATGCCAAGCTCCAGCGGACGCAGCAGATAGGGGGTGAGGAAGGTGTTGTCACACACCGTGATGGCTCCCACCTTGCGGGCCGCCTCCACCACGATGCGGGGATCCACCACCTTGAGGGTGGGGTTGGTCAGCGTCTCGAACAGCACCACCTTGGTGGCGGGGCTGATGTTGGCCAGCAGATCCTGATCGCTGTCGTAGGCGGTGACCCGGATGCCGGCGCGGCTGAAGGTCTGCTTCAAGAAGGCATCGGTACCGCCATAGAGGGGGCCGATATAGGCCACTTCATCGCCGCTGTCCGCCAGGGCATACATGATGGCGCTCACTGCCGCCATGCCGCTCGCCACCACCAAGG
This sequence comes from Aeromonas intestinalis, assembly GCF_054052485.1. NCBI lineage: Bacteria > Pseudomonadati > Pseudomonadota > Gammaproteobacteria > Aeromonadales > Aeromonadaceae > Aeromonas > Aeromonas intestinalis. The sequence continues at coordinate 29,016 of NZ_JBSTYK010000003.1, read as the reverse complement.
CTTCGTCTGCCCCCTCCAGCGCCGCGAGTTTCAGCTCCAGCTCTGCCGTGGTGGGGTTGCCAAAGCGGCTGTAGATAAAGCCCGGCGCCTGGCCGGCGAAGCGCTCCTTGCCCGCCTGGGCATTGACGTAGCTGAAGGTGCTGCTCTGGTAGAGCGGGGTGGTGAGGGCGCCGGTCTGGGGATCGATACGCTGGCCGCTGTGCACGCTCATGGTCTTGAATTTCATTGTTTTTCTCCGTCATTGCCAGGCTGGCTGGCCATCTGCTTGATCTGTTTATTGTGGCTGGGGAAGGGCGTTCCTTCCCGAAAACGGGATGGCATTGGGCCATCCCCTGTCTGTTCATACGGGCTCGGGCAGGGCGCTGGCTGTGTCCCGTCGGGCCGCTTGGGTGACGCCATAGTGGCGGGCCGCCACGTCCGGGTGGGAGCGCAGTCGTCCCTTGAGCACGTTTTCGCCCACCTCATAGAAGAGCGGATTGGCGGGATCGCTCTCGGGCCCCTGCGCCTCGGCCGCCTGCTCGGGTGAGAGGGTCAGCAGCGGCACCCTGGCGTCCAGCCTCGCCGCCATGAAGAAGGCGAGAGAGAGGCGCGAGACGCCGGGGGGCGGGCTCTTCACCCGGTGCAAGGTTGCTTTCAAGTAGCCGTTGGAGGCGAGCTCCAGCAGCTCGCCGATGTTGACCACCAGAGCGCCCGGCAGGGGCGGGGCGGAGATCCAGCCGCTGGCCGTCTCCACTTCGAGGCCGGAGTGATCGTCCTGTATCACCAGGGTCAGGTAGCCCGGATCCTTGTGGGCGCCGACCCCTTGCCCACTGCCACCCGCGACCTGTCCCGGGTAGTGGATGAGCTTCATGTGCTGATAGGGGGTGCCGCGAATGCTCTCATCGAAGACGCCCGGTGGCTGGGCCAGTGCCTCGGCGAAGGCATCGAGCAGGGTGAGCGTGATGCCGGTGAGTCGCGCCTGCCAGGCCAGCAGCGCCTCCTGCATCTCGGGCAGGGCCGCCGGCCACTGGTTGGGACCGATGAGCCGCTGCCAGGGCTGATGGATCTCTGCCGCCGGGAGCGCCGCCTCTTCCCCCATGATGTCGAACTGCTCCCGCAGATCCGGCCGGGCGCGGGTGAGCTCGGCGCCCACCTGGTTGTAACCGCGAAAATGGGGGGAGTGCACCATCTGCACCGCCCGTTTTTCCTGCTCAGGCAGGGCGAAGAAGCGGGCCGCCAGCGCCAGCATCTCCCGCTGCTGCTCCGGGCTCAGATCGTGGCCAATCAGATAGAAGAAGCCCACCTCTCGCGCCGCCTGGCCGAGCCTTGCCAACATCTGGCGACGGCTGTCGGGGGCACCGCTCAGGGCGGCGAGATCGATGATGGGCAATGACGTGTGTTCCATGTGTCTCTCCTCAGATGCTCGCATACGGGCGCTCCCGCGTTCCAATGACGAGGTGGCTGCCGCCGCTGGCCTGGTGGCCAGGATGAGGCGGGTAGCCAGGGGCTTGAGGGGATACTAAGGTTCGGAGTTATAACGGCAAAACAACGAATTATTCTTAGTTATATACAAAATTCGAAATGGAATTCGTTTTATATTCGGAGTGGATGGCTTTAACGGCTTCGAGGCCAGGCGTGGCACGGCTTTGCTCATCGGTGAGGCTGGTACCGGACGCTTTGGCCGACAGGGGCGAGGCAGGCAGCGAAATCTGCTGCTTTAGGATAAAAAATACGAGGGAGGCATAAGCCTCCCTCGTTTTCATGGTGTTTTTAGCTACCCTCTGACGGAGCGTCAAGGGGATGGGAAGATCAGTAGCCCAGGGTGAAGCGCTGGCGCAGGTGGGCGGGTTGCTCCGCCTCGTTCAATACCCCGTCGGCCAGATCGCCGACGGTGATCCCGGCGGGCTTGTCGCCGCTAAACAGCACCTGATCACCACCGAGCCGGTAGCCGCCGCGCTTCTCGCCGGGTTCGAGGAACACGGGGGGGGAGACGAAACGCCAGTCGAGGGTGCTTTCTTCACGCAGCGCCGTGAGGCCGTCGCGAGCGGCCAGGGCCCCCTGCTTCCAGGCAGCCGGGAAGTCCGGGGTATCCACCAGTTGCACGCCGGGAGCGATCTCCAGGCTGCCGGCGCCGCCGACTACCAGCAGCCAGCGCTTGGCCGCCTTGGCGGCCGTGACGATGGCGCTGGCCCCCTTGAGATACTGCTCATGGATGTCCGGCACGTCCCAGCCCGGGTTGTAGGCGCTGATCACCCGATCCTGCCCCTCGAGGGCGGCGGCCAGAGCCACGGGATCCTGGGCATCCACCGCGACGGCGCGCACCAGGGGGTGGGGGGCTATCTTGCTCACGTTGCGCACGATGGCGGTCACCTGGTGACCACGGCGCACGGCCTCATCGAGGATGGCTGCACCGACAAAACCACTGGCACCGATCAGGGCAATTTTCATGGGGATTCTCCTTCACTGTTGGAATGAGCTCATCCTACGCCCCCGAATGTGATTTAATAATCCACTATAAACTGCAATCACTTGTAAGCTGGATTTAATAATGGATCAACTCAGGCGCTACGCCATCTTCGCTGCCGTGGTGGAGGCGGGCACCATGACGGGGGCCGCCAAGGTCCTCGGCATGACCCCCTCCGCCGTCAGTCAGCACATCAGCCAGCTGGAAGCCCTGCTCGGCCTGACCCTGCTCCATCGCTCCACCCGCAGACTCAATCTGACGGAGGCGGGAGAGGTGGTGTGGCAGGGGTGCCAGTCCCTGCAGCAGACCCTCAACCAGACCGAGTTGCGCCTTGCCGAGGTGCGTGACAGCCTGCTCGGCGAGGTGCGGATCACCGCCCCTGTGGGCATGGCCGGGCAACCCCTCGCGCGGGCGCTCTCGCCGCTGCTGCAGGCCCATCCCGGTCTGTGCATCCAGTTAATCGCCGACGATGGCAAGCGGGATCTCATTGCCGAGCGCATCGATGTGGCGCTGCGGGTCGGCACTCCGCCCGATTCCACCCTGGTGGCGCGCAGGCTGGGACAGACCCGGATGATCTTGTGCGCCGCCCCGGCCTATCTGGCGCGCAAGGGGACTCCCCGCAGTCCGGTGGATCTGCTGGATCATGAGTGGCTGGCCTCGGATCTGCTGGGGGGCGCCCTGGCCTTCTTCGATGAGAAGGGGCAGGCTTACAGGGTCAAACCCAAGCCCAGGGTGCAGTGCAACAACGTGTTGCCCCTGCGCCAGTTCACGTTGGCGGGGCAGGGGATCTCCCTGCAGCCGGAGGGGGAGATCGCCGAGGATCTCGCGGCGGGTCAGTTGCTCGCCTTGCTGCCGGATTATCGGGTGGCCCCCATGGAGATCCACGCCATCACTCCCCAGCGGGAGATCCCGGAGAAGGTGCGGCGGGTGATCGAGGCCCTGCGCCGCTATTTCGCCGACGGCGTGGGAAATCTTTATCAGCGATAAGCGTTGCTTGATGATGGTTTTGCGGTCGTTTTATCTGTCTTTTATTGTTTTTGTGAATTATTGATCTTTCATTTTTATTCAATGTGAATGTTTGCACTGCCGTGGAGTGTTCCGACCGTCGCGTCCGGCCATCGGCCCCGGGTCGGCGAGGCCGGATCCGGGCAGGGAGTGCTTGCCCCTGGCTGGGCGGCCATGTTTAATGTCCCCACCCCGGCATGGCCGCCTTCTGTTTGCAACGCACACCATGATGACCCCGTCCGATCTGCCCACGGCCCTTGCGCCGAGCCCCGCCACCCGCGCCCAGTTCACCCGCATCGAGCGGGTACTCGACTATATCCACCACCATCTGGCGGAGCCCCTCTCCCTGGAGCAGCTGGCCCTGCAGAGCTGCTGGTCCCGCTGGCAGTTGCAGCGGGTGTTCCTGCATGAAACCGGCTTCACGGTGGCGCAATATGTGCGAGAGCTGAGGTTGAGCCAGGCCGCCGAGGCGTTGCTCTCGACGCGGCAGCGGGTGCTGGATCTGGCGCTCTGCCATGGTTTTGGCTCGGAGGTGAGCTTCAGCCGCGCCTTCAAGCAGCAGTTTGGCTGCTCCCCCGTCGCTTATCGCAAGCGAGGGCTGAGGCTGGGACTCTTCATGCCGCTGGTCCGGGCCCAGACGCCGCAGGCACGGGCACCCAGGCTGATGCAGGTACGGGTGGAGAGCCGGCCGGGCTTCCTGCTGCAGGGGGTGAGGGGGGAGATCCGCGGACTCTTTGCCGAGGCGCCCGACTTTCAGCAGCGGGTGCCCGCCATCTGGGGCGCTTTTCGGGCGTGGGGCATGCCGACAGGGGACTGCGAGTTGCTGGGGGTGGTGGATGTCTCCCTTGCCAACGAGGCGGCGCTGCCCTATTGGGCCGGGGTCGCCGTGGAGGAGGAGGCTACGTTGCCACCCGGTCTGGCACGGCTGCGGGTCCCGCCCCAGGCGTATGCCGTGCTCACTCACGTGGGCCCCATCGACGAGCTGGCCGGCACCCTCAACTGGTTCATCCTGCACTGGCTGCCGGGCTCGGGGTATCGGGGGCTGGATGGCTATGAACTGGAGTCCTACGGCCCGGGCTTCGACGGCCAGCAGCACGATGCCCGCATGGAGTACTGGCTCCCCATCGCCCCCTGCGAGGACTAGGCTTGCGGCCCCTGGTGACAGGGGAGAAAGCGCTGGCTGAAGTCACTGGGGGGCAGGGGCTTGGCGAAGAAGAAGCCCTGCTGGTAGTCGATGCCGTAGTGGCGCACCATCTCGACCTGATCCCGGGTCTCCACCCCTTCGGCCACCAGTGCCACCTCCATCCGATGGGCCAGATCCAGGATGTTCTCGACGATGAGCCGAGAGGGACCCTCTTCCTGGATCCCCTTGATGAAGCTGCGGTCGATCTTGATGATGTCCACGTGAAATGTCTGCAAGTAGGAGAGGCTGGAGTGGCCGGTGCCAAAATCGTCGATGGCCACCAGCACCCCCATGTCGTCGAGGGCGTCGAAGATGGCCAGGGTCTGGGCATCGCACTCCAGCATCTCCCGCTCGGTGAGTTCGAGCACCAGCCGGATGTCGTGCCCCGCCAGGGCGTCCAGGAAGGCGTGGCATTCACTCACTATCTCCTGACTCCTGAAATGCTGGGCGCACACATTGAGCGCCACGTGAAAACCGGGGGGCAGGCGGTCTGCCACCGTGCGCAGGTGGTCGAGAACCTGCTCCATCATCTGGCGGGTCATGGGCACTATGTAGCCGCACTCTTCCGCCAGGGGGATGAAGTGGTTGGGGGCTATCATCCCCTGCTCGGGGTGGTGCCAGCGCATCAGTACCTCGCAGCCGCACAGCTTGCCATCGCGGTCCATCACGGGTTGCAGATAGGGGATGAACTCGCGCGCCGCCAGGGCCCTGGCCAGCTCGCGGCGCGGTGAACCGCCGCGACCGCTCAGGTAGAAGGTGAGCAGCCCCAGCAGCAGGGCCAGCACCGGGGTGGCGAGCAGGGTGTCGCGGTTGTAATCCCAGGCGAAGGCCAGGATCTGCGAGTAGCCGTTGAGGGCCACCAGCCGATAGGGATGCCCATCGAGGGAGGTGGAGAGCAGTTTGCCCTGCTCTTCTAGCAAGGGGGCGGCGCTCTGGGGACGACCATGACCGTCGAGAGCGCGCTCTCCCAGGATGAAGAAGAGGTTGTCCTCTCCCTTCACGGCTTGCAGGGCCCCGAAGATATGAAAGCCGTCCAGCTCGGCCAGCAGGGTGCGGCCACCGATCTGTTTGCGATAGAGGATGGCGGTCTGGTTGGTGATGGGGCTGTGGCTGGCGAGGATCAGCGTCTGATTGCCAAACAGGTAATGAGGCAGATTCTGCTCCTGCAGGGGCCGGTGCAGGGTGGTGCAGATCAGGCGGCTGCCCTCCAGCACATAGAGTGCCCTGACGTAGGGGGAGGCGATGATGAGATCCCGCAGCGCCAGGACGTTCTCCTTGCAGGCTTTGCCGACCAGGGGACGTGCCTCCTCGATCAGCTGCTGGCTGTCATCGATGGCCGCGTCGATCATGGCCTCGACATGGCGCAGGCTGCGCTCGTTATCCTTGCGAAGGCCGGTGGCGGCCTGCATCAGGTTGAGCATGGTCAGCGCGACAAGCAGACCCAGGCTGAGCAGGCAGGCGAGGCGCAGCCGCTGCGCCAGAGTCTCAGTCGGCATAATGTATCCGATTCTTGCCACTGTGTTTGGCGTCATAAAGGGCCTGATCAACCTTCTCGATCAGTTGTGAGGAGGACTCCTGTCGCCACTGGCCGAGGCCGGCGGAGAAGGTCACCACCATATCGGTCTCACGCCACTGGCGTACCTCTATCTGCTGGCGCCAGCGCTCCAGCAGGGCGTAGGCGGCCTCTTTGTCATTGCCCGGCACTATGATGGCGAGCTCCTCGCCCCCATAGCGATAGAGGTTGGCCCGGCTGCCAGCCTGCTGCATCCCCACCTGTGCCACGGTCTGGAGCACGATATCTCCCATGGGGTGGCCTCGCTGGTCGTTGATGGCCTTGAAGTTGTCCAGGTCAATCATGCCGAGGAAGAAGGGTTGGCCGCTGCCGACCCAGGCCGCCAGATCCTGATCGAAGCTGCGGCGGTTGAACAGGCCGGTGAGGCCATCCGTGGTGGAGGCGGTCACGGCCTCCTGCATCTGCTCGTGACCATGCTGGATCTCTTGGCGCAGCAGATGGTCGGGTTTGTCCAGTTCGAGGCGCCCGACCCGCATCATGGCGACGATCTGGATCAGCATCTTGTTGATGGAGTTGCGCAGGGAGCCCCAGCAGAGCAGGCAGATCAGCAGGCAGACCGGAATGGCGATCAGCAGCAGATCGGCATCGGCCCGGCTGGCGTCGTTGAAATCGTCATCGCTGACGGCATAGATCACAAACCAGTCCGGGTTGGAGAAGGAGTAGTAGTAAAAGTGGGTCCGGCTTTGCCTGTCATGGAGATGATCTTCCCCATTGGTCATCTTGCCGATGAGGATGGGATCGATGCTGTGGCGAAACAGGTTGCTCACATCCGAATGGAGCAGGATGTCACCGGCCCTGTCCACCACGTAGAACTCTCCCCTGAGCGGGCTCTTCAACTGGCGCAGCGGGTAGCTCAGATGCTCGAGGTTCAGATCCATGGCCAGGGTGCCGAGGGGATAGCCATCCTGGCTGACGATGAGCTGGGAGAAGGAGACGGTCTGCTGTCCCGTCTGCGCATTGGTGTAGTGATCGCTGTAATTGATGAACAGGCTGCGGGAGGTGGAGGATCGGAACCAGGGGCGCGTGGTGGCATCGAAATCGGCTGCGACCGCCAGGAAGGGAACGGTATTGAAGTGCCCCTGCAGGTCGGAGGCCACGATGCTCGAGATGTTGGGATTGATGGACAACGTTTGTATCAGCACGGTGCGCAATGGGGATTGCTCTTCATTGAGGAAGGCCGCCAGCCTCGGTTCATCGATGAAGTTGCTGGTCTCGTTGAGGGTGTATTCCAGCGGCTTGAACTGCTGCTCGATGAACTGGGTCGCCATGTTGTGGACGAACATGGCCGCCATCCCGTGATACTGCTGCTCGGCCGCGCGCTGAATGATGTAACTGACGGTCGCCATGCCGATGGTGAGGGTCAGCATGATCACGCCAAAGGAGACATTGAGCTGGGTGTTGCAGTGCAGATCTTTGTTGATGATGTTGTTCATGGGCGCTGTCTGGAGGCCTTATATTGTCTCAAATAGGGCTGTTCTTGGGGGAGGGGAGTCTATCGTTCTCTCTATTAGTAGCGCTTGACCCGGATCAAGCGAGTTGATGAAAAAAGAGTCATAACTCTATTTTTGATGTCGCAAACCTTCAACTAGGCAACATTTCTCTCTAAGCAATTCATAAATGGTAATTATTCACACTGGTTTTGTGTGGTTTTGCCATATAAATGATTTCGCCCCGTGGCGGTCGTTGGCCGCTCGCTCATCTACCCGCAACACGCGGTCAAATGGCACCGAATAGACGCCTTTCTCACGATTTTCCCGCCAACATGCCCCAAATTGTTAATTCAGGGGCAAAATAGAACAATAAAATGCAAATGAGATTTGTTACTATTCACATGCAGTTGGCAGTCGAGGATCAGATGCAACTTGTTCACCCCCCATTGACCGTGGTCGCCGCGACCATTTCCGCCCTGCTGGCAGGCTCAGTGCTGGCCGCCACTCCCCAGGATGCCCGGGAGAGTGCGGTCAACGAGACCCTGACCGTGCTCGGCCAGACCTATCGCAACACCGCGACCAAGACCCAGCTCGACCCCATCGAGACGCCGCAGGCTATCTCGGTGGTGGATAGCGAGACCCTGGATCAGCGCGGCGTCAGCTCGGTGAGCGAGGCCCTGCGCTACGTGCCCGGGGTCAACACCGAGCTGCGTGGCGGCGCCGTCAACCGGTTGGATCTGTTCAACATCCGCGGCTTTGACAACTACCAGAACTTCTATGACGGCCTGTTGTTGCAATACAACGAGTGGAACCTGCAACCCCAGATTGACCCGGTCGCCATCGAGCAGCTGGAGGTGTTCAAGGGGCCGACTTCCGTGCTCTACGGCAGCATGCCGCCCGGCGGCATGGTCAACCTCATCGCCAAGCGCCCCCAGCGGGAAGCCAAACACAGCGTGAGCGTGGCCACCGGCACCGGTGCCCTGAAAGAGATGAGCTTTGACAGCACTGGCGCCATCAATGAGCAATTTGCCTATCGGGTGGTGGGGCTGGCCCGTCAGAAGGACGGCCAGGCGGTGACCTCCGAAGAGGAGCGCTACGTCTTCGCCCCCTCCCTGGACTGGCAGCTCGGCGAGCGTACCCTGCTGAACCTGAACCTCTACTACCAGAAGGATCCGGAAGCCGGCATCTATACCACGGTGCCGGCGAGCGGTTCGGTCAAATCCAATCCCCTGGGGCAGCTTGGCAGCGATACCTTCCTCGGCGACGAGAACTGGAACGAGTACAACCGGGACGTGACCCTGGTCGGTTACAAGCTGAGCCATGCCTTCAACGACAGCTGGCAGGTGCTGCAGAATGCCCGCTACATGGATGCCTCGGCCTATCAGCACAACACCTACAACGCCGCCCTGGCGGCAGACAACCGCACCGTTGCCCGCAACGCCTATTTGACGGACGAGGATTCCCGCGGCTTTGTCATCGACAACCAGCTGGCGGGCAAGGTGATGACGGGGGCGGCCCAGCACAACCTGCTGCTCGGGGTCGATTATCAATATCTGGATGCACGGGTGCGTTATGAAGACACCCTGGATTATTCGGCCCCCAGCATCGACATCTTCAACCCGGATCACAACCAGATAGTGCCCGATGCCCTGCGCTTCCCCTATCAGGACAACAAGACCATCCGCCAGTCCCAGACCGGCGTCTATCTGCAGGATCAGGTACGTCTGAACAGGCTGGTAGCCATCGGTGGTGCCCGCTACGACAGCTACCGGATGGACACCGACAGCCACACCCTCTATCAGGGGTCGGCCAGCCAGTCTTTGGCGACGATCGATCAGGACAATCTCTCCTTCCGTCTTGGCGCCCTCTATGAGCTGGACTACGGCTTCTCCCCTTACGTGAGCTATGCCGAGAGCTTCGAACCGGTGCCGGGGGCGGACAAGAACGGCAAGGCGTTCGATCCCTCCACCGGTCAGCAGTGGGAGGGGGGGCTCAAATATCTGTCGGATGACATGAGCAAGACCTTCACCGTCGCCGCCTTCCACATCACCAAGGAGAACGCCCTGGTGACGGATCCGGACAACATCTATGGGCCCAAGCTGCAGACCGGCGAAATCGTCTCCAAGGGGATAGAGCTGGAAGGGCGGGTGGACATCACCAGCAACCTGGATCTGGCGCTGAGCTATACCCGTCAGGACATGGAGATCACCCGCGACACCACGGATCTGCAGGGCAAGACCCCGGTCTGGGTGCCCAAGCAGATGGCATCCCTCTGGAGCAACTACCAGGCGGGCGGCAGCTTGCAGGGGATGCGCGTCGGTGCCGGCCTGCGCTATGTGGGGGAGGCCGAGCTCGACGCCGCCAATACCGATACGGTGCCGGATTACCTGCTGATGGACATGTCCGCCTCCTACGATCTGGCCGAACTCAGCCAGAGTCTGAAAGGGGTTCAGGCATCCTTGAGCGCCAGCAACCTGTTCAACAAGACCTACTACTCCTGCTACGACCAGAACAACTGCTGGTTCGGGGCCGAGCGTAACGTGGAGGCGAGACTCAAATACGCATTCTAACCCTGCGTCCCGGCCAGCGGCCGGGCTTATCCCACCCCGGGTCGCCTGCCCGCGAACCCGGCGCCACGCCAGTGTTCGGACTGGATGCCGTGCCCATGGACACGGGGCGCCTTGGCAGCCTGGCGGCCCGTACGCGAGCTCGCCATCTGGCGGATCATCATGCCCTGTGCACCGCCGCCACCTCGCTCATCGCTTCCCTCAAGGGGGAACCGGTGGCCGGGGAGGCACCACTGCTGGTGGCGAGTGGCACTCGCCAGAGCGCGTCCGAGCTGGCCCTGGCGCTGCACGACCATTGGCGCCAGGCGCACCCGGAGGCAGGCCCTGCCTACTGGCTGACCCGCAGCTGGGGCATGCTCTGCTGGCAGTCCATCTATCTGGCCATGGTGGCCGTCTATCGGACGGGTACTGTGCCGGCGCTGGACAGGCTGGGGCAGGGGTATCAGGCGGGGGTGGTGTCCGGTTTCAGCTTGCCGGTGGGGCCCATGATCACAGGGGAGCGAGAGGTGCTGATCGCGGCGGCAGGTCAGCGCCTGCGCACCCACTGGCAGCAGCTGTTCGAGTTGTTGGCGGGCGTGCAGCGCCTGCGCCCCGGCTTCATTCGGCCGCTGCTGGCGGACGATCTGCTGGCGGCCCTGGTGCGGGTGCCGGACTTCTTCGGTGAGGTCGCGCATGAGGAAGTGGCGAGGGAGGCCCCCCTCTGGCTCGCCGCCTGTGGCTTGCCAAGCGATCACCTGGCGGGCTGGCGCTCGTTGCAGGCATCGCCCGTGGTGGAGGGGGCGCCTGCCTATGTGCGCCAGCGCTGCTGCCTGCACTACAAGCGGCGGGACGGCGAGCTGTGCGGCAACTGTCCGCGCAGGCAGGGAGCCACGAGCTGCGATGAGGCCTGATGGCCTCGGGGTAGATGACGATGCGTGAGAGCCGCCCTGACCGGGCGGCTTTTTTATATGGGCCATGCCGCTGGCGGCGCGGCGCTACAGGCCCTGCTGGGCCGCCCCCATCTTGGCGCGGATGCGCTCGAACAGGCTCTGCAGGCAGGCCTGATCCTTGTCGGCGGCGCGCACGGCACCATACATATGGCGACGTATGCCGCTGCCGAGGGGGCGTGCCTCAAGCAGCCCCTGGCGCACGAACTCCTCGCTGGCCCAGCGGGGCAGGGCGGCCACCCCGAGCCCGGCGGCGGCCATCTGCAACATGACGGAGGTGTTGTCCACCGTCTTGCAGCGAGCGGGTTCGACCCCGGCAGGTTGCAGAAAGCGGGTGAACACATCCATGCGGGATCGCTCCACCGGATAGACCAGCAGCACTTCTGACAGCAGATCGTCCGGTGTGATTCTATCGAGCTGGCATAACCTGCTATCCGGCGCCATCACCAGCTGGAGTTCGAAGGAAAATAGCGGCTCGAAGTGGAGATCCCCACGGGTGTGCACATCCGAGATGAGCAGCAGATCGAGCTGGCCGCCGAGCAGGGCGCCTATGGTATCGAAGCCGGGCACGGATTCGACTTCCAGTTCGACACCGGGCCACTGGCGGCGAAAATCCGGCAACAGTGGCAGCAACCACTGGATGCAGCTGTGGCAATCCAGCGCCAGGTGCAACCGGCCCGCGTCGCCACTGTGCAGGGCCTGCAACTGCTTCTCGGTCTGGGCGATGGCAGGCAACACCTGGCGGGCCAGGGCCAGCAGTTGCTGGCCTGCCGTCGTCAGTACCAGCGGGCGGCTCTTGCGCAAGTAAAGCTCCAGGTTGAGGCGGGTCTCCAACTCCTTCAACTGGTGGGAGAGGGCAGACTGGGTGAGGCTCAGACTCAGGGCTGCCCCGGCCAGGGATCCCTGCTCGGCCAGCGCACTGATGGTCTTCAGGTGCCTGATGTCGATGTTCAGATTGCTGGTGGGGTTGGGCACACCCATGGCAGGGCTCCTTGTCGTGTGGGTTGCAGTGGCGTCGTGCCACCCTCATCTGACGCGACCTCGGTTGTCGGGTCAGTTGAAGATTTCTTGAGAGCCAGTTGAAGAGGATTCAATAGCCAAGGCCACCTTATCTCGACATTCTAGATGTGTAAACATCTGGATGGCTAAATCATCCAGTTTCCCATCAGATGAACGAGCACAAGGAATTGGACCTATGACCTGCGCACACACTCTCGGTTTCCCCCGTATCGGCGCCAAGCGCGAGCTGAAATTTGCCCTCGAATCCTACTGGCGCGGCGAGACCAGCCAGGCAGAACTCATCGCCGTGGGCAAGAGCCTGCGTGAGCGTCACTGGCAGGCCCAGCGCACCGCCGGGGTCAATCTGCTGCCGGTGGGAGATTTCGCCTGGTACGATCAGGTGCTCGGTACCAGCCTGCTGGTGGACGCCGTGCCGGCTCGCCATCGCCATGGGGATACGGATCTCAACACCCTGTTCCGGGTGGCCCGTGGCCGCGCCCCGACCGGCCCCAGCGCCGCCGCCGCCGAGATGACCAAGTGGTTCAACACCAACTACCACTACCTGGTTCCCGAGTTCAGCCAGGATCAACGCTTCAAACTGGGCTGGAGCCAGCTGTTTGACGAGGTAGAAGAAGCCAAGGCCCTGGGGCTGCCGGTCAAGGCGGTGCTGCTCGGTCCCGTCTCTTACCTCTGGCTCGGCAAGGAGAAAGAGAACGGCTTCTCCCGCCTCGATCTGCTGGACCGCCTGCTGGTCGTCTATCAGGAGATCCTGGCGAAACTCTCGTCCCAGGGGGTGGAATGGGTGCAGATAGACGAGCCTGCCCTGGCCCTGGATCTGCCGGACGAGTGGCGTCTGGCCTACCTCAAGGCCTATGAGCGCCTGGCGGGCCCCTGCAAGCTGCTGCTCACCACCTATTTCGGCTCTGTGGCCCATCAGCGCGACATCATCACCAGCCTGAAGGTGGACGGTCTGCACCTGGATCTGGTGGCCGCCCCCGAGCAGCTGGAGACCCTGGTCCCGCATCTGCCAGCCCAGTGGGTGCTCTCCGCCGGGGTGATCAATGGCCGCAACGTCTGGCGTGCCAACCTTGGCAAGCTGGTTCCGACCCTGCAAGCCCTGAAAACCCGGCTCGGCGAGCGGCTCTGGGTGGGCTCTTCCTGCTCCCTGCTGCACAGCCCGGTAGACTTGACGCTGGAACATGAGCTGGACGCCCAGACTCGCAGCTGGTTCGCCTTCGCCCTGCAAAAGTGCTACGAGCTGGGGCTGCTGGTCGAGGTGCTCGATGGAGGCGATCTGGACAAGATCGTCGCTTACAGCCAGCCCATCGTCGCTCGGGAGTCCGACAGCCGGGTTCACAAGAAGGCGGTGCAGTCACGGCTCGCCAGCCTCACCAACAGCGACTTCGATCGCCAGAATACCTACCCGGTACGGGCCGAGGTACAACGTGCGGATCTCAAGCTGCCGCTCTTGCCCACCACCACCATAGGTTCCTTCCCGCAGACTTCGGAGATCCGGGTACTGCGCCAGGATTGGCGTGCCGGCCGCATCGCTGACCATGCCTATGAGGCGGGGATCCAGGCCCAGATCAAGGATGCCATCGCGCGCCAGGAGGCCATCGGGCTGGACGTATTGGTGCATGGCGAGGCCGAGCGCAACGACATGGTGGAGTATTTCGGGGAACTGCTGGACGGCTTTGCCATCACCCGCTTCGGCTGGGTACAGAGCTACGGCTCCCGCTGCGTCAAGCCGCCGGTGATCACCCGGGATATCGACCGCCCGCTCCCCATGACTCTCGGCTGGACCAAGTTTGCTCAGAGCCTGACCGACAAGCCGGTCAAGGGCATGCTGACTGGCCCGGTGACCATTCTCTGCTGGTCCTTCCCGCGCGAAGACGTGAGCCGGGAGCAGTCCGCCCTGCAGATCGGTCTGGCCATTCGCGACGAGGTGGCGGATCTGGAAGCTGCCGGCATCAAGATCATCCAGATCGACGAGCCGGCCATCCGCGAGGGGCTGCCCCTTCGCAAGCAGGATCATCAGGCCTATCTGGACTGGGCGGTGCGCGCCTTCCGCCTGAGTGCGAGCCCGGTGGTGGACAGTACCCAGATCCACACCCACATGTGCTACAGCGACTTCAACCTCATCATCGAGGCGGTGGCGGCGCTGGATGCGGACGTCATCACCATCGAGACCAGCCGCAGCCAGATGCAGCTCCTCGAAGCGTTCGAGCGCTTCAACTACCCCAACGAAATCGGCCCGGGTGTCTACGACATTCACTCGCCCAACGTGCCGAGCCAGGGCTGGATTGAGGATCTGATCCGCAAGGCCGCCAGGCAGATCCCGGCCGAGCGGCTCTGGGTCAACCCGGACTGCGGCCTCAAGACCCGCGGCTGGGAAGAGACGGAAGCGGCCCTCAAGGTGATGGTGGACGCCACCAGGGCGCTGCGCGCCGAGCTGGCCTGACGTCCATCACTACCACAAGAGAACAGGGGAACAATGACAGAGGGAAGGCGCGAGCCTTCCCTCTTTTTTTATCTGCCGTTGGCATCCGTCAGGAGTCGCAAGGGCTGGGGTTGGTGGGCTGGGCGAATCGCCCGGGCCCAGGTGCGCGGCACGGGTGCCTGGGTCAGGGCGGCGCCGAGCCAGGCCAGATCGAGGGGGATGGCATTGCGATCCCCGATCACCTGATTGCGGTGGCGGGGGCCGAGGCAGCCATAGCGTGCGGGGTCGGTCTGGGTGAAGAGACCAAGGCAGGGCACACCGCTGGCGGCCGCCAGATGGAGTGGGCCCGTATCGGCGCTGATGAAGAGCCGCAGATCCTGAGTGAAGCGCACCAGCTCGACGAGGTTTGGCAGGGTTACCTGGCAATCACCGAGTGGGGGCATGGGGTCGGCCGGGTCGGTGAGCTGGATCAGCAAGGCCGTCGGGTGGTGCTGGTGCAGGTCCCAGAGCAGCCGCTGCCATTGCGGCTGGGAGAGCCCCTTGCCCTTGCGGGCGCCGGTGAAAAAGCCCACCAGAGGGCGATCTGGATAGGTGTTGACCAGAGCCGTGAGCTCGGGAGACGGGCCCAGCCTGGCCCCAAGCGGGATGGGGTCCGTCAGGGAGGCGCTCTGGCCGAGCAGTTGCAGTGGCTGGTGGGCGTAGTGGCACTCACTGTCGGGGCGCTGGGGGTGTTCAAACAGCAGATCCCCCTTGGCATCATCGAATCCCAGCTTCTCGGCTCCCCGCACCCAGGCGGCGATCAGGTGATCCGTGCTGGAGGCAAACGGCACATAGACCCGGTCGTAGTGCTGGCGGCGCAGGCGCCAGAGTATGGGCAAGGCCGTCAGCAAGTGCCGGCCCTGCAACCTGACCCTGTGCAGTTGTGCGAGCCGCAGATGGGACAGGAAGGGAAGCAGGGGGCCGCCGCTGCACACCAGCTCGATGTCGGCGTCGGGGTGGGCACTGCGCAGGGCCTGCAGGAAGGGCAGCAGGAACAGATTGTTGCCGATCCGGTTGGTGCTGCGAATGACCAGGATGCGGCGCACTCCGGGCTTGGCGTCAGGCAGCTTGCCCCGGCGGGCAAGCCAGGCGAGGAAGGCGCGTTCAAGCCCTTGTGTCCAGCAACGACGCTGACTATCGAAGCGGCGCAGGGCGTCTCTGAGGGTGCTCATAAGAGTGACTCCGTGAGTGGCGATGAGCCCAGAGTGGCAGGGGATGATTAAGGGGGGATTAAGGGAATGCGTGCCGCAAGTGAATGCCATGTTGCGACGTTGGAGGGCGCCGTGCTGGCAATGGACGCAGGGAAGTCGTTAATATTGCGCATTTGAAATAAACCTTATGGCCAGCGGGAGCAGGATGCAGTTCAGGGATTTTTTGCCGGTATCGACCAATACCGGCCTCAAAGAGAGCGTGGTGGGGGCCCTCGGTGCCTTTATCGGATTGTGCGGCACGGGCCTGATCTGTCAGTGGGCGCTGGGGATAGAGGCATATTGGCTGATAGCCCCCATGGGGGCCTCCGCCGTGTTGCTGTTCGCGGCGCCGGCGAGCCCTCTGGCCCAGCCCTGGTCCATCCTGGTGGGCAACGGGGTTTCGGCGTTGATGGGGGTGGTTAGCGCCGCCCTGGTGCCGGATCCGGCCCTCGCCTCGGCGCTGGCGGTGATGCTGGCCATCGGTGCCATGTTCCTGACCCGCAGCCTGCATCCCCCCGGCGGGGCCGTGGCCCTGACCGCCGTCATCGGCGGGGAGGGGATCCGCCAGCTGGGGATGGGTTACGTGCTGTTGCCGGTACTGCTCAATGCCGGGCTGCTGCTTGTCCTCGGTCTTGTCTACAACCGCCTGCTGGGTCGCCGTTACCCCAATGGTGCCAAGGCCGCGCCCAATCGCCACCAGACTGCCGACCCCGAGCCGAGCGCCCGCCTTGCCAGTGCCACCGACATCGACTTCGCACTGGGCAAGCACGGCGAACTGCTCGATATCAGCCGCCAGGATCTGCAGGATCTGCTGCAGGAGGCGCAGTTGCATGCCCTGCGCGAGCGGGTCGGCACGGTGCGTTGTCAGGATGTGATGTCGAAAGATCTGGTGGTGACGGCGCCGGATGAACCGGCCATGGCGGCCTGGCAACTGCTGTCCCAGCACAGGATCAAGGCGCTGCCCGTGGTGGACGGGGAGCGGCTGGTGGGGATCCTGACCCTGCATGACCTCATGATCGACAGAGAAAACCGGCAACCTCGCGGCCTGCAGGCGCTGGAGACCCGGACGGTGGCGGCGCTGATGACCCGGGAAGTGCGCACGGCATGGCGTCATCAGCCGCTCTATGACCTGGTGGAGGCTTTCTCCGACGGAGGTCTGCACCATATGCCGGTGCTGGATGGGGAGCGACTGGTGGGGATCCTCACCCAGTCCGACATGGTGGCCGCCCTGTTCAATCTGGCGTTGCAGCCAGTCCGGGGCGAGGAGCTCGCTCCCCGCGAAGGGGAGCCTGCATCCTGAAAACGAAACAGGCCCCTCCCGGGGCCTTTTTGTGGCTAACGTCGACTCAAGGGGTCATGTCTGGGGCTGTGTAGACGGTCTCCCCCTGAAACACGGTGCGCTCGACCCGGGTCTCGGCGATCTGCTCCGGGGTGCCGGCCTTGACCAGGGCGTAGAGGTCCCTGTCCAGCACGATGAAGTCCGCCGATTTACCCACCTCAATGGAGCCGGTGATCTCCCCCTGACGCACCGCCCTGGCGCCGTTGATGGTGTAGGCGGCCAGCATCTCGGTGAGGGAAATACGCTGGCTGGCGCGGTATTCGTCGCCACTGCCGGCGGCCTTGATGATGCCGGCGGCCATGTTCTCGAACGGGCGGGGATCCCGGCTGTCTACCGGCGCATCGCTGCCTGCCACCAGCACGGCGCCCGCCTTGCGCGAGCTCTCCACCGGGTAGAGAGCCTCGTGCAGGTAGCCGAGGGGATCGTAGAGGGCCTCGCTCAACGGCTGGCCCGCCCTGGTGGGCTGGATGAAGGGGGTCACCAGCATGTCGTAGGCGAGCTGGGGCGTGGTCCAGGCGTAGGTGAAGGTGAGGTAGAGGCCGAGCTCCCCGAGGCGTTTCTGATCGTCCGGGTGAACCACCTGCAGGTGGGCCAGGGTGTGGGGAATGCCGTGATCCCCGTTGCTGGCACGGGCCGCGCTCAGCGCATCCAGTCCCATCCGGGTGCTGCGATCGCCGATGCTGTGCATGTGGATGCTGAATCCCTCCTTGTCCAGGGCGCCCACGTAGCGCTTCAGATCCCCATCGCTGTAGTTGACGATGCCGTTGCTGCCCGCATCCTCGCTGTCGGCTGTGATGGTCACCTCGCCGCTGCCGGTGTCCATGGCGAGGTGGGGCCTGTGGTAATTCTCCAGCATGCCGGCGTTGGGCAGGAAGACAGGATCGGTGAAGGGATCTCCCTCGATCACGCCGTCGAGGAAGATCTTGACCGCATCGGCCTTGATGAGGGGATTGTCTGCGAAAGACTCCCTGACTTCGCGAGCCTTGGCGAGTCGAGCCCCCAGATCCAGGGTGCCGGCATAATCCTCGGCATGGAAGCAGGTGGCGGCGGTGACCCGCATGTGCAGCAGATCCTGCCCCTGCATGTTGCGCAGCCGCTGGCGAATGAAATCGGTGGCGCAGGCGTCCTGAATGCCGGTGATGCCGCGTGACGCCATCAGCTCCGAGATGGCGGGCAGGATCTTGTCGTACTGGGTGGCGGCCTGATCGTCGCTTGCGCTCAGCACGTCGGTGTCGGGCACGGGGATGGCGCTGCGCGCCCCGTCGCGGATGACACCGCTGGCGAGATCCACATAGGGGATGAAGGCCTCGAACACGCCCCCCGGCGCCAGACTGGCGCCGTTGAAGCCGACCGTGTTGCCGTCCTGGTCTGCCGCCAGGGCCAGCGCCCGGGAGTTGTAGGCGCTGGCGTGACCGTCGACCCCGGCCAGCATGACCGGGTTGTTCGGCGCCGCCGCATCGAGCGCCGCCAGCAGGGTGGCATGGGTGGCGGTCGGGGTGTTGCCATCATAGGGGGACCACTGGTTGACCACCAGCCACTCCCCTGGCTTGGGGGCGTAGCGGGGCAGGCACTCCCTGACTCTGGCGGCAAGCTCGTCCAGATCGATGCTCTGGCCGTCGAGATCGCACATGTCGAGTGCGACCGTGCCGAGCAGATGGATGTGGTTGTCGTGCAGGCCCGGCAGCACCATGCGACCCCGCAGATCCACCACCTGGGTGTCCTTGTTCTGATAGGCCTTGGCGCCGTCATGGGATCCCACATAGACGAACTTGCCGTCCTGCACCACCATGGCCTCGGCCTGGCTGCCTTGCCTGTCCTGGGTGTGGATCTTGCCGTTGAGGTAGAGGGTGCTCGGGGCCTGGGATGTGCTGCTGTTCTCCTGCTGGCAGCCACCGAGCAGGGTGCCCAGCAGCAGGGCACCCATCAGGCGAGGCTGGGGGCCCAGCCTTCGTTGTTTGCTATCCATAGCGTGCTCTCCTTGGGTTAATTGCAGTATTTACTGCATATATGAGCACCCTTGTTTATTGCAGCTATTCTGACAAATGCCAGTAATTGCTGCATTTTTTTTGGCTTGTGTTTACCTTGTCACATCATGTAGTTATGGCGAGCAGTGGGGGCGAGTCGGCCTGACAGCGGAGAAGTCTTGATGGAACATCTATTGCCGAGCGAGCTCTGCATGCGGCGCCAGCCGAGGCAGCAGCGCAGCCTGGAGGCGGCGAGCCGCATCGAGCAGGCCACCCTGGCACTGCTGCAAGAGCAGGGATTCGCGGCGCTCAACACCAATGCCATCGCCGAGCGGGCCGGGGTAGGCATCAAGTCGCTCTATCACCTCTATCCCAACAAGGAGGCGATCATCTGCCGCCTCGCCATGGACTGGTTGGGCGCGGTGTGCGAGGCGCAGGAGGCGATCCGCGAGCAGGCCCTGAGCTGGCCCCAGACCCTGCAGATGCTGGACGAGGCCCTGGTGGCCCTGGACGAGCGCTTCGTCGGCTACGGGGCGCTCTGGCAGGCGATGGATCTCATCCCTGCCCTGCACGGGGTGGAGCAGGAGCACGAGCGGGGCCAGATAGCCTTCTGGTCGGAACGGCTGCGCCACTTCGGTTGCCGCTGGCCAGAGCCCGAACTTATCACCCTGGTGCGCTACTTCTATCGGACGACGGACGTGGCCAAGCAGTGCACCAAGGGGCAGGGGGAGCCGGGTGTGCTGATGTGGCAACTGCACAGGCGCTGGTGTGAGCAACTGATCGGTGCTGCCATCGCGGAGCCGGATCCGTCCCTTGTCTGGCGCTTCCTCCCCGGTCTGACATCAGGCTGATCCCGTGCGAGTTCGATCATCCAGCGCCGAGACCTGTGATGAAGGACAAAGGCTTGACCAAAAACAGAGAGGGAGTGCTTGGCACTCCCTCTCTTTCTTTAGGCTAGGCTCGGCCCCTAGCCGTAGCGGGCCAGGGTCAGTCCCTCGCCGCTGATGGCGGGGGCACCGCCCGAGATGAGATCCGCCAGCAGCTGGCCGGAGCCTGCCGCCATGGTCCAGCCCAGGGTGCCATGGCCGGTGTTGAGCCAGAGCCCGGGAATGGGGCTCGGCCCCACCAGCGGGGTGCCGTCCGGCGTCATGGGACGCAGCCCGGTCCAGAACTCGGCACGGCCGATGTCGCCTCCCTCGGGGAAGAGATCCCGCACCACCATGGCCAAGGTGTCGTGGCGCTTGGGGTTGAGGGCGAGGTTGAAGCCGCTGAGTTCGGCCATGCCGCCGACCCGGATCCGCTCATCGAAGCGGGTGATGGCCACCTTGTAGGTTTCATCCAGCACAGTGCTGCGGGGGGAGGCATCCGGATCTGTCATCGGCAGGGTGAGGGAGTACCCCTTGACCGGATAGACGGGCAGGGCGAGGCCGAGGGGGCGCAGGAAGCCGGTGCCATAGCTGCCGAGGGCGCAGACGATGGCATCCGCCTGCCAGCGCCGCTCACCGGCGCGCACGGCGACAGCGCGTCCCCCGCTCAGTTCAAGCTCGTCGATGGCGCAGTCGAAGACAAATTCCACCCCCAGACGGCGAGCTTCGGCCGCCAGGCCATTGGTGAAGCGGTAGCAGTCACCGGTCTCGTCCCCAGGCAGGCGCAGCCCGCCCACTATCTTGCCACGCACCCGTGCGAGGGCGGGCTCTGCCCCCTCGCAGCCGGCGGTATCGAGCGCCTCGTAGGGGACGCCATATTCAGCCAGTACCTCGATGTCGCGCTTGCTGGCGTCTAGCTGGGCCTGGCTGCGAAACAGCTGCAGGGTGCCGAGCTGGCGCCCCTCGTAGTCGAGGGCCAGTTCATCCCGCAGCGCTTTCATGCAGTCACGACTGTATTCGGCAAGGCGCACCATGCGCCCCTTGTTGGTGGCATAGGCCGCCGGGGTGCAGTTGGCAAACATCTGCAGCATCCAGCGCAGCTGGAAGGGATCCGAGGTGGGACGCACCGTGAAGGGGGCGTGTTTTTGCAGCATCCATTTTGCCGCCTTGAGGGGGATACCGGGGGCGGCCCAGGGGGAGGCATAGCCCGGGGAGATCTGCCCCGCGTTGGCATGACTGGTTTCGAGCGCCACATCGCCTCGTCGCTCCAGCAGGGTGACCTGATGGCCTGCCTTGGCCAGATACCAGGCACTGGTCACCCCGATGACCCCCCCACCCATTACCACTATCTTCATCACATCATCCTTGTCATGACCGCCTGTGCGGGATTTATGTCTTCCAGGCCCTGAGGCCGGGCAATGGGCATCACGTTATCACCGGCAGCGGGATCGGCAAATCCGTTGCCATGAAAATGTGATTTATCACCGCATTAACATATAAAACCAGTGTTTGATGATGCGAGGTGACAATATGGTGACGTTTTTGACTGCAAAAAAAGGGCGGGATCCGTAATGCCAACACTGAGCGGGGGAGGGCGCTGAAAACAACAACCGCAGGCGTGGCCTGCGGTTGTTGGGAGGTGGAGCTTATTGGGCCGAGAAGAGCTTGGCCGGCGGAGTGGACTGGGCGGTGAGGCTCATGCGCCCCGAGCTCTCCAGCCAGCTCCTGATGCGCTTGGCGTCCGCCACCCGCGCCCCCGGGGTATCGGCATGGAGCAGCACCATGATCACCGGCTCCTGGCTGACCTTGGTCTCCATCACCAGGCAGCGACCCGCCTCACGGATATAACCGGTCTTGGACACCAGGATGGGCCAGCTCCCTTCGCGCACCAGGCTGTTGGAGTTGCGGTAGTGCATCTGGCGCTTGCCGTTGCGGATCAGGCGCTGATCGGTGGAGGTGTACTGGCGGATGAGGGGGTAGGTGGAGGCCGCCGCCACCAGCTTGGCGAGATCGTGGGCACTGGATACGTTGCGGGGGTTGAGCCCCGTGCTGTCAGAAAAATGGGTACTCCACATGCCGAGCATGCGGGCCTTGGCGTTCATCGCCTCGATAAAGGCGCGGCGCCCCCCCGGATAATGGCGACCGAGGGCAGAGGCGGCGCGGTTCTCCGACGACATCAATGCGATGTGCAGCATGTCGGCCCGGCTCAGACGCGAGCCGACCGCGAGGCGAGAGCCCGTGCCCTTGAGTCTGTCCACGTCATCCATGGTGACGGTGAGGGTCTCGTTGAGGCGCTGGTTGCCGTCCAGCACCACCAGCGCCGTCATCAGCTTGGTGATGGAGGCAATCGGCATCACCCGGTTGGCGTTGCGCTCGGACAGGATCTCGCCGGTGCGCGGATTGGCGACCACGAAGGCATCTGAGCTGAGAACGAGATTGCTGCGGGGTTCGAGAAACGTGCTTTTGGGAGCGGCTTGGACACTGTGCATGCTGACGGGAAGGAGGAAGGCACCGAGCAGCAGATTGAGAAAAGGGCGCATGTTCATGATGAGGCTCTACCGTACGACAACGAGGTTATTTGGCTAAGTTATATGACGGGAACTGACGCTTAACAATGCCAAAAGTTCCAAAATTTGTATTTTATGAGGTGAACGACCTTGCAATCACCTCAGGGGTGGCTACTGGTCATGCCCGCCCCAAATATGGGAGCCGTGGCCAACGATATTGTCAGCACGAACCCCATGTGGCGCACTTTATGCCTGTAATTGCCCGTCCTTGCCACTGTTTTCACTCTGAACGTCACACCATGGCTTCGTACAGCTCTCAGTCCATCACCCTCCCATGATGCGGGCGGTCTGGATGGCCTGGATCAGCGCGGCCCGGTTGATGCGGGGGCGCTCCTCGTCCAGCAGCCGTTGCCAGAGGGTGATGGCCTCACCGTAGCGACCGTGCAGGAAGTGATCCGAGGCGAGCAACATCAGGGCGCTCACTTCCCCCGCGTCCTGCTTGAGCGCGCTCTCCAGCAGGCGCTGTGCCTCAGGGGTAAGCACTTGACCTGCCTGGTAATAGAGAACGGTGGCCTGGGCGGCCTGGGTAGCAGCGCTGGCACCCCCTTCCAGCAGTGCCAGACGCAGATAGGCAAGCCAGGCGTTGTCGTAATCGTCCCGATAGAGATAGAGCTGGCCGAGTTCGGCCCAGCCATCGCGATCCGCCGGGTTGACCTGAAGGCGTTGGTGCAGGGCGCTGAGCTCCTTGTCCTGCAGGTCACGGGGGCTCAACCCCGCCAGGGGATCGGGGCGGGATTGATGGGCCTGCCAGGCCTGATAGCGCCCCGTGCTGGCATAAAAACCGGTGATGGCGATAAGGAGCGGCAGCAGCAACCAGAGCCAGCGCAGGGGGCGGCGGTGATCCGCGCTCGCTATCCTGGCCTGCAGGCGCCGCTCGGCAAGGGGGGTGGCATTGGCAAGGCAGGCTTGGGTCAGTTCCTGATAGAGAGGGGAATGGGCCGGGATCCCTGCCTGTTGCTCGGCCATGATCTGCCGATTCAGCGCAGCTCTGGAGTCCGGGATGGTGGATGGCGTCTCGGTTTCCTGCAAGGGAGAGCGGGAAGCGTTGGCGTGTTTGAAGCTGCGGCGCAGCCGATGCGTGGCCAGCAGCAAGATCAGCAGGGGGCCGCCCCAGAGCAGGGTGGTACTGACCTTGAAGGGGGGATCGTAGCGCACGAAGTCGCCGAAGCGCTTCGTCATGCGGGCGATCACCTGCTCATCGCTCTGCCCCTCATCCACCCAGCGGTAGACCTCGAGGCGCAGATCCCGGGCGATGGGTGAGTTGGATTCCACCAGGTTCTGGTTCTGGCATTGGGGGCAGCGCAGGGCGCGGGCCAGCTCCTGGGCGCGGACCTGACGTTCGGGGTGACTGAACTGATAGGTGTCGACCCCGCTGGCGCGGGCCGCAGGGCTCAGGGAAAGGATCAACGGGAGCAGCAGGGACAGCAGCGCCAGGGTTCTCATGGTCTGCCCTCCTGACGGGCCAGAGGGGTCGTGCGCGCCTGACTCAGCAGGGGCAGGAACTGGCGCTGCCAGATCTCCCGGGTGAGCTCGCCGGTATGGCGGCTGAGCAGGGTACCGTCGGCGGCGAAGAGATAGGTCTCCGGGGTGCCATAGACCCCGAGCTCCAGCGCCAGTTTGCCATCGGGATCGGCGAGCACGGCGCGGTAGGGATTGCCTGCCTGGGCAAGCCAGGCGCGGGCCGCATCCCCCTTGTCCCGGTAGTTGAGGCCATAGAGGGGGACTGTGCCGGCCAGCTCCTTGAGCACGCCGTGTTCGGCGCGGCAGGCCGGGCACCAGCTGGCCCAGACGTTGAGCAGGAAGGGCTCCCCCTTGAGACTGGCGGTATCAATGGCCGCGCCACCCAGCAGGTTCTCGCTCTGCCAGGCAGGCAGGCTTCGCCCCAGGGTGGCATCGTCCTGGCGATAGGGATCCTGCCCCAGGCCGAGCCAGAGCAGGGTACCGAGGATGAGACTCAGCAGCAGTGGAATGAAGAGGCGCAGGCGGTTCATGAGGGCTCCCGGGATGAGTGCAGCGGTGCCGGTGTGTGGGGTGCAACCTGGTTGGTGCTCGCCGCAGGATGGGGAAGCATGGCGCGGCGCCCCAGCAGGCGCAGGGCCCCGCCCGCCATCATCAGCAGACCCCCGAACCAGATCCAGCGCACCAGCGGTTTGTGGTGCAGACGCATGGCGTAGGCATCCGGCCCCATCTTCTCGCCGAGCACCACATAGAGATCCCCGAATAATCCCCACTGGATGCCGGGCTCGTTCATGTTCATGGTACGCACGCTGTAGTGGCGCCGCTCCGGCATCAGGCGGGCCACTTCCTTTTCTCCCTTGTGCACGCTCAGGGTGATGCGCTCAGCGGTGTAGTTGGGGCCGAGCAGGGGCTCGCTCCCCTCGTAACGAAACTCGTAGGCGCCGAGGCGATAGGGGTGCTCCGGACTGAGCACGGCCCCCCCTTCCTGGCTGAAGTGGCTCACCTGGGCGATGCCGAGGGCGCACACTGCCACTCCGAGATGGGCCAGCAGGCTGCCGAGGCGAGCGGGGTGGGTGAGTCCTGTCCTGAATGGGAAGCAAAGCAGCAGGCTCGCCAGCAGCCACAGTGCGATCATGTTGGCGAGGATCCCGCCCCAGCCGAGCGGTCCCTGCTCGCGGTAACTGAGGCTGAGCAGGCCGCCCCCCAGCATGCCGAACAAGGGGGGCAACAGGGTATTGAGTCGGGAGGTCTTTACCAGCCGTTGCCAGCGCAGGCGCGGGATCTGGGTCATCAGCATCATCAGTGCCAAGGCCAGAGGGACGAAGATGGTGTTGAAGTAGGGCGCCCCCACCGAGAGCGACCCCAGGTGCAGGGACTGGAACACCATGGGATAGAAGGTGCCGAGCAGCACGCTGGCACAGGCCACGACGAGCAGCAGGATGGCGGCGCCGAGCAGCCCCTCTTTGGAGCGCAGCCCGAAGCGGGCATAGGGGGCGCGGGTGTCCGCCCGCAGGGCAAACAGGGTCAGGGCCGTGGTGAGCAACAGGCCAAGCAGCAGCAACAGGGTGAGGCCACGATCCGGATCCACCGCGAAGGCATGCACCGAGGTGAGCACCCCGGAGCGCACCACGAAGGTACCGAGCAGGCTCAAGGAGAAGGTGAAGATGGAGAGCAGCAAGACGGCGTGACCGTAGGCACCGCGCTGCTCGCAGACGATCAGGGCGTGCAGCAGGGCGGTACCCAGCAGCCAGGGCAGCAGGGAGGCGTTTTCCACTGGATCCCAGAACCACCAGCCTCCCCAGCCGAGCTCGTAATAGGCCCACCAGGAACCGAGCACGATGCCGGCGGTGAGAAAGACCCAGGAGCCCAGCGCCCAGGGGCGGCTCCAGTGGGCCACGGCACCATCGAGTCTGCCCGAATGGAGCGCCGCCATGGCGAAGGCAAAGTTGACCGCAAAGCCCACGTAGCCGAGGTAGAGCAGAGGCGGATGGATGATGAGGCCGATGTCCTGCAGCATGGGATTGAGATCGCGTCCCTCCAGGGGGCCCGGGAAGCTGCGATCGAAGGGGCTGGAGAAGAGCAGGGTGTAGAGGCCCAGCAGGCCGACGATGAGCCCCATGATGGCCAGTACCCGGGCCCGGATGAGGGGATCTACCCGCTTTGAGACAAGGGCCACCAGGGCCCCCCAGAGTGCCAGCGCAAACACGAAGAAGAGCATGGAACCCTCGTGACCGCCCCAGGTTGCCGCGAGTTTGAAACCCAGCGGCAGGGCGCTGTTGGCGTGCTGCGCCACATAGATCAGGGTGAAGTCATCCTCCGCAAAACAGATCCCGAGCAGCGCCAGCGCGGCGGCCAGCAGGGCGGCATTGAGCAGCGCCAACGGCCTGGCGCTGCCGAGCAGGGCGGGGGAGGCGAGCCTGAGCCCGAGCCAGGGCAATGTGCCTTGCAGCAGAGATAACGCCGTTGCCAGCAGCAGTGAGAGATAGCCGAGCTCCGCCAGCACACAACCTCCAGTTCCAATCAATCGTTCATGTGATGCCGCAGCACTCGCACCCGACGGGCGCTGCGGTATCACCAGGATCTCGTTCAGTCACACAAACAAACGCCAGCCGCAGGGCGGCTGGCGTTTGGCAAGGCGGGTTCAGACCACCGTCATCTGACCCGCGTAGAGCATGAAATAGCGCAGCAGCAATATGCCCACCAGGGTCAGGCTGCACACCAGTACCAGATGGCCGTTGCGTTCCCGCAGTGGCGCCGGGGTCAGCAGGGAGAGCAGCTGGGGCAGCAGCATGCCGATGCCCACCACGCCCACCCAGAACACCTGGGCCCAGAAGCCGCTGCCAATGGCGGCCCACATGGCCACCTCCTTCTGACCCCCCCCGAAGTAGAGGCCGGTGAAGAAGCAGACCAGCAGCAGGATCTCCACCGCGAGCACGGGTCGCTCGAAGCGGTGCACGAAGCTCACCCCCTGGCTGTGGTGAGACTCTTTGAAGAGCGTCACCGCCAGCATGATGGTGGCAGCGATCCCTGAGCTGATGCCGGAGACCAGGAACAGCACCGGCAGTACGGGGTTGTTCAGGAGCGGGTAGGTCTTCAGCGCCGAGAGCAGGAAGCCGGTGTAGGCCCCAAGCAGCACGGCCAGCAGCAGGAGCAGCGGGGCGAGCAGACGCTCGAATCGTGCCAGCAGGGCGACAAGACTGTCCACGAAGGCGAACTTCTCCTTGAGGAAACGCCCGCGCAGGGTCTCGATATCGGCCCGAAACACCACCGCCAGCCAGGCAAACAGCACCGCCATGTAGAGCTGGAACAGCATGACCCCCATGGACATGACGGAGTCGAACTGGTAGTGGAACATCAGCTTCCAGAAGGTCCAGGGGCGGGCCAGGTGGAAGATGAGGATCAGCAAGCCCAGGATGACGCTCGCGGGGGCCAGGATGGCGGTCGCCTTGATGATGCCGCTCTCGCTGCCGGCCCCCTTCCTGCGCAGCAGCACCGAGAGGGTGGTGGCCCCCGCCGAGATGCCGAGCAAAAAGAGGTAGATGGCGATGGGCCAATCCCACACGAGTGAAGGGAAGTGAAATGCATCATGCCACATGGTGATCCCCTCCCGCTGTCATTGCCGGCACCGATGGTGATGGGCCACGTCCCCAAGTCAGGAAGGGGATGTGAAATGCCGTTTGCATGGTCATGACGTTATCTCCCCTTTGGGCACGCGATACATCTTGGGCGAGGTGCCGAGCGCCTGCTTGTAGCGGTAGGTAGTCTCCTTCACCAGCCGTTTGGCGATGGGGCTGTCCGGATCGTCCAGATTGCCGAACACCAGCGCCTTGGTGGGGCAGGATTCCACGCAGGCAGGCTCCTTGCCTGCTGCCAGGTTGGTCTTGCGGCAGAAGTCGCACTTGTCCGCCACCCGGGTGACCGGGTTGATGAAGCGGACCTGGTAGGGGCAGGCGGCCAGACAATACATGCAGCCGACGCAGAGATCCGGGTTCACATCGACGATGCCGTCTTCCACGCGAAGGTGGGAGGCGCCGGTCGGGCAGACGTGAACACAGGGTGCGTTGTCGCAGTGCTGACAGGACTTGCGAAAGAAGTGGTAGTCCGCATCGGGAAATTCGCCGATGGGGCCGGAGCGGAGGATCTCGAGGCGGGATACCCCCTCCGGCACCTGGTTCACCTCCCGGCAGGCATCCATGCAGGCGGTGCAGCCGATGCAGGCGGTTTCGTCGTGCAGCATGCCGTAGCGCACGCCATCGATGGTCTGGCTGTGGGCGAGGGTGCTGGCAAGGGAGCGGGAACCCGTCATCATGATGAGGGTGCCCGCGCTCATCCCCGCCATGAATTGACGGCGAGAGCAGCTCATGGCGCCTCCTTGCTCACGCCGGCCCCGGAGTTGGCCGCCTTGGCTTCATGCTGCTTGCTGTGACAGTCGACGCACAGCTTGACCCGGGATTGCGCCGGGATGCCGACCATGGGCTCCTTGGCCGGGTGCAGTTGGTGGCAACTGGTGCAACTGAGTTTGGTCATGTGTACGTCGTGGGCCCAGAGCGCCTCGCGCAGGGGCTTGGGCTCATGACAGCTCATGCAGACGCTGTTCTGCTCGGCGATGGGGTAATCATCCTTGCCAAGCGGCTGGCTGAAGCTGTCTTTGAAGCGCATCACATCCTTGACCCCTTCCCGATGCTGGGGAGAGGGGAGGCCGTGACAGTTGGTGCAGGT
Source organism: Aeromonas intestinalis (assembly GCF_054052485.1). Classification (NCBI taxonomy): domain Bacteria; kingdom Pseudomonadati; phylum Pseudomonadota; class Gammaproteobacteria; order Aeromonadales; family Aeromonadaceae; genus Aeromonas; species Aeromonas intestinalis. The sequence continues at coordinate 308 of NZ_JBSTYK010000003.1, read as the reverse complement.
GACCGGGGCCAGGTTGTTGGGGTTGGTGGCCTTGGCATGCTTGCCGTGCATGCCGTCAGTCTGCTCCTTGTGGCAGTCGGTACAGGCCTTGTCGGCGCTGCGCAGGAACTCCACCTCGTGGGTGGCGGGCACAGGGGCGGCGGCCTCGGCGGCCTGACCCTGCAGGCTGGTGAGCAGCATGGCTGCCATCAGCATCAGTCGTAAGAAATCCATCGTTAAATCACCCATAGGAAGCCTCCATCCAGCTGCGGGGGCGGGGGCCGGGGCCCCCCGGCCCGGGCGTGTGGGGGCCCGGCCGCCGCGGGGGG